>JAJFGH010000001.1 GCA_021776275.1 Alphaproteobacteria bacterium
AGGGCGTCGGCTTCTTCGAACCGCCCTTCACCCGCCATCAGATAGAAGGTGCGGCGGAGAAGCTCGTGATTGTCCGGCTGAAATTCCAGGGCGGCCGCCATGAAATCGGCCGCCATGTCCAAATCGCGGAGAACCGCGGCATGCTGGCCGGCGAGGTAGCTTCCGGCAAAGCTGGGGTCAAGGATGCCCGGCTGCCCGGCCCGGCGCATGTCGGTATCGCTCCGCTCCTCGTCGCAAGCGGCAAAAACGAAAACCAGCGCGAGAAACGGCAGCGCGCGAAGAAATTTCCGAGAAAAAAGCGAAAAATACACCATCGTCCGCGATCGAAACCGAAAGGCCGAACCCCTTTCAAAGCAAAGGAAATGCATGAAATTTTGGGCCAGCGTAAGGGTTTTCCCCAGGCCCCGCAAGCCAGAGGGCGGCGGCAAAAGAGGCAGACGGCCCCAAGGCCTCGCTACTCGCTACATGTTCGGGTAGTTCGGCCCACCCCCGCCTTCCGGCACCGCCCAGCGAATGTTCTGGGTCGGATCCTTGATGTCGCAGGTTTTGCAATGCACGCAGTTTTGGGCGTTGATTTGCAGCCGCGGGTTTGCGCCATCGTCGTCGCGGACGATTTCATAAACGCCGGCCGGGCAATAGCGTTGTTCGGGCGCGTCGAAACGCGCGAGGTTGACATCGATCGGCACCTTGGGGTCCTGCAGCACCAGATGGACCGGCTGATTTTCTTCGTGATTCGTGCTCGAGAGAAACACCGACGACAACCGATCGAAGCTAAGCACGCCATCCGGCTTCGGATAGGTAATAACGCGCGCCTTTTCTTTCGGCTGCAGGCTTTCATGATCCGCATGGCCGTGGCGCAACGTCCAGGGCGCGCGGCCGCGAAAAAGAATCTGGTCAAGACCGGTATAAAGCGTGCCGGCCCAAAGCCCCTTTTGAAAGGCGGGCCGAACGTTCCGCGCGCGATGCAATTCGTCATACGCCCAGGAATTCCGAAACGCTTCCGCGTAGGCAACCAGCTCGTTGCCGGCGGTGGCGCCGGCGCTTAACGCTTCGAACGCGGCCTCCGCCGCCAACATGCCGGATTTCATCGCCGTGTGCGTCCCCTTGATCTTGGGCACGTTCATCGTGCCGGCTTCGCACCCGATCAATGCGCCGCCGGGAAAGGTGAGTTTCGGAAGCGATTGCACCCCCCCTTCGTTTAGCGCCCGCGCCCCATAGGAAATCCGCTTGCCGCCCTCGAAGGTCGAACGGATCTTCGGATGCGTCTTGAAACGCTGAAACTCCTCATAGGGGTTTAGGTAAGGGTTCGCGTAATCGAGCCCAATGACGAAACCGACCGCCACCTGATGGTTCTCCAGGTGATAGAGGAACGAGCCGCCATAGGTGTCCCCCGTCAAGGGCCAGCCCGCGCTGTGCACCACATGGCCTGGCCGGTGTTTTTCCGGCGCCACCTCCCAAAGTTCTTTCAGGCCAATGCCATAGGTCTGCGGCGCCACGCCGTCGCGCAAGCGAAAGCGCGCCATCAGATCCTTGCCGAGACTTCCCCGGCAGCCTTCGGCAAAGAAGGTATAGCGCGCGTGCAGCTCGATTCCCGGCTGATAGGTGGCAAGTTTCTCGCCGTCCTGGCCAAGCCCCATGTCGCCGGTGGCAACGCCCTTCACGCTGCCATCCCCATGGGTAAGAATTTCGGCGGCGGCAAAGCCCGGATAGATTTCCACGCCCAGCGTCTCGGCCTGGCCAGCCAGCCAGCGGCACAGATTGCCAAGGCTGATGATATAATTGCCACGGTTGTGCAACGCCGGCGGCAACAGAAATGTCGGAAAGGAAAACCCGCCCTTTTCGGAAAGAAAAAGAAACGCTTCGGAACGCACCGGCGTTTCAAGCGGCGCACCACGCTCTTTCCAGTCCGGAAAGAGTTCGTTCAGCGCCCGCGGGTCCAGCACCGCGCCGGAAAGAATATGCGCACCGACCTCCGAACCTTTTTCAAGCACGCAGACGCTGAAATCTTTTCCCGCTTCTGCCGAGAGCTGCTTGATCCGGATGGCCGCCGCAAGGCCGGCCGGACCGGCACCGACGATGACGACGTCGTAAGTCATCGAATCACGTTCCATACCGTTCCTCTTTTCTCCTGGTACAAGGGCGTCCTCGACCCTGCCAGTCTAACAGGATGGGCACGTCCTGGGACCCATGCTAGGCTTCCCCCATGGAAACCACGGAGACCACACTTTTTCAACTGCGTTGGCTGATCGAAGCGGGCGCCGACGAAACCATCGGCGCCGAGCCGCGAAACCGCTACCAGGAAAGCGCGAAAAAAGCCTCGCCGACTTCGTCGCCCCACGCGGCCCCCAAGGCCGGGCCCCACGCACCACCCAAAACCGAACCACGTCTCGCCACCCAGCCATCCGCCACCGCGCCTGCCGCGCCTGCCGCGCCTGAAACGGGCAGCGCGCACAGCCTCGCCGATGCCGCAAAGAATTTGGAGGAACTGCGCGAAGCCCTGCTTCTTTTCGAGGGCTGCCCGTTAAAGGAAACCGCCAACCTTGTCTTTGCCGACGGCAACCCGAAGGCCAAAGTCATGTTGATCGGCGAGGCGCCGGGCGCCGAAGAGGACCGCCAGGGCCTTCCTTTCGTCGGCCCGAGCGGCAAGCTGCTCGACCGGATGCTGGCGGCGATCGGACTGGACCGGCGTTCCGTTTACATTTCGAACGTTCTTTTCTGGCGCCCGCCCGGCAACCGCACGCCGACCCCGGCAGAAATTTCGGCCTGCCTGCCTTTCGTCGAACGCCACATCGAACTCGTGGACCCGGAAATTCTTGTGCTTCTCGGCGGCCCGGCGGCAAAGACGCTGATGGGCCGCAACGACGGGATCATGAAGCTGCGCGGGAAATGGTTCGAATATGAAAGCCGGGGAATGAGCCGCCCGGTCCCCACCATCGCCAGTTTTCACCCCGCCTATCTGTTGCGCTCGCCGATCCAAAAACGCGCGGCCTGGGCCGATTTTCTGGCCGTCCAGGCCAAGCTTCGCGGCAACGCGTGAGGCCAGTTGCCCTTGCCGATTGCCACCGATTCCGTTAAGGGAGCCCGCATGTTGAAGCGTCTGTTCGTTTGCCTCGGTTTCGCGGCTTGGTGCGTTCTCGCGAATTTCGAGATTGCCCCAAAAGCCTCTGCCGCCCCTGCCGCCACCGACCCAACGGCGCCCATCGCCGCTTCCCAGGCAGTGGTCCAGCCGGTGCTCACGCCCGAAGACCGACAGCGTTACCGGGAAATCTTCGCCCTGCAGGAAAAGGGCGAATGGGCCGCCGCCGACCGGCAAATGAAGAAACTTGAAAACCGATTGCTGGTTGGGCATCTCCTGGCGCAACGCTATCTGCATCCGACCGCGTATCGCTCAAAATTTGCCGAGTTGCGGCGCTGGCTCGACCGTTATGCAGATCATCCGGACGCCAGGCGTATCTACAAGCTGGCGTGGCACCGAAAACCGAAAGACGCGCGCGCGCCGAAACGCCCCGTCGGCGTTTACGTCACCGGAATGGAAAGACTGGGCGCAAATGCGCAAGCGGAACCGCGCCGTTCGGCAAAGGCGAAACGGGCCGTTCGCAAATTGCGCGCACGGGTAAATTACCGGCTGCGCAAGGGCGCGCCGCAAAGGGCCGAAAGCGCGCTCTACGACAAACAGGAAAACCGCCATTTAACGACGGCCGAATACGACGCCCTGCGGGCCCGGATCGCCGTCGGCTATCTGGGCAAGGGGGAGAACGAGAAATCCTATGCCCTTGCGCTCGCAAGCCTGACGCGTTCCGGCGCTGCCGTGGCGGCTGCCTATTGGACGGCCGGCCAGGCCGCATGGCGGCTCAAATGGTTTGACAAGGCCGCCGCCCATTTCCAGGCCCTGGCCCTCCTTGAAACCGCCGCGCCCGCCCTAAAAACAGCCGGCGCCTTTTGGGCGGCCCGAAACGAATTGATCCACCGCCGGCCGCAAAATGTCAGCCGCT
This sequence comes from Alphaproteobacteria bacterium, assembly GCA_021776275.1. GTDB lineage: Bacteria > Pseudomonadota > Alphaproteobacteria. The sequence continues at coordinate 3,993 of JAJFGH010000001.1, forward strand.
GGCTGGCGCTCGCCACGGATTACCCGCAGGCCTTCTATGGCATCCTTGCCCGCCGGGCGCTTGGCCTGAAAACCGATTATCGCTGGGACGCGCCGCGCCTTACCCATGAAGATGCGGGCCGCATCGAAGCGACGGCCCGTGGCGTCCGCGCCCTTGCCCTGATCGAGATCGGCCAAACCTATCGGGCGGAGCGCGAGCTGCGCGCCGTCGCGGCCGAACCGGAACTTGCACGCCCCGTGCTGGCGCTGGCCACCCATTTCGACCTGCCCTCCCTCTCCCTTCGCCTTTCGGGCCTGTTGAGCGATGGCGAAGGCCATCCGGGCGTTGCCTATCCGATTCCGCCCTGGGTGCCGGAAGAAGGCTATGTGGTCGACCGCGCCCTCCTTTACGCCATCATGCATCAGGAATCCGCTTTCAACGTCCGGGCAAAAAGCCCTGCCGGCGCGCATGGCCTTATGCAATTGCTGCCGGGCACGGCCAATCTGATGGTGCACGGCCGTCCCTTTTCCGGCGTTCGCCGCAAAAATCTTTACAAGCCGGAACTGAACCTTTCGATCGGACAGAAATTTATCCAGCACCTTTTGAAAAACGAAAAGGTACAGGGCAATCTGTTCCTGTTGACCGCCTCATACAATGCCGGGCTTCGCCGTGTCACGAATTGGCAAAAGCGTATGCCCCAGGACGACGACGCGCTTCTTTTCATCGAAAGCCTGCCTTCCAGAGAAACGCGGATTTTCGTGAAGCGCGTTTTCCGTAATCTCTGGATCTACCGCGACCGGCTGGATCAAGCCGTGCCTTCGCTCGACGCCATTCTCGGCGGCGCCTGGCCAAGCTATGTTGCGTTGGACCAATGGAAGGAAGGAAACGAGGTAGCAGAATATGGCGATTGATGAATCCAGGACATTTCATCCCGTAAACATTGCGATCCTGACGATTTCGGATTCGCGAAGCGAGGCGGACGACAAATCCGGCAATGCGCTTGTGAAATATGCAAGCGAGGCGGGCCACATATTGGCGAAGCGCGCCATCGTTCGGGACGATCGCGAGACGATCGTTGCCACGCTGCGCGAATGGATCGCCGATCCCGGAATCGATTGCGTCATTGCCACGGGCGGCACCGGGTTGACCGGCCGCGACGTCACGCCGGAAGCTTTTCGCGACGTCTATGAAAAAGAGATCGAAGGCTTCGGCGAACTTTTTCGCGCGCTTAGCTATGAGAAAATCGGCACCTCGACCATTCAGTCGCGCACCACGGGCGGTGTTGCGAACGGCACTTTCCTCTTTGCCCTGCCCGGTTCGCCGGGCGCTTGCAAGGATGGCTGGGAAGGCATTTTGCGCTGGCAATTGGACAGCCGGTACCGCCCCTGCAATTTCGTCGAGTTGATGCCCCGCCTTCGGGAACGCTAGTTCCCGCGTTTCTTTTGCTGCCAGCGGCGATAGCTGTCGCCATCGTCCACATCCTCCAGGCTTGCGGCGCGGGCAACGCGAAGAGGGCCCAGATTGCCAAGCGTGTCCGAAAACGCATGGGGCGAGGACCAGCGCACCCGCCGAAAGGGATGGAAGGGCGCGACGCGGCGGCGAAACCCGACAAGCCAATAGCCGCCATCGGGGGAAGGCCCAAGAACGGCCGCGTGATTTTCCAAGGCGCGAAAGGCTTGCGCAATTGCATCTGCCGTCGCATCGGGAATGTCCGACCCGATCAGGACAGCCGGGCCGGGCGGAAGCCTGTTAAAAGCCCGCGCCATGCGGCAACCAAGATCGCCAAATCCCTGTCCCATGGGTTCCGCCTGGCGCGCCCGCGGCCAGACATGGGCAATGCCGCGGACATCGTCCGGCGTCACCGCAAGCCAAAGCCGCCAACGCGGATCCGAAAGCCTTTCCAACATGGCCGCCGTCGTCTGACGATGAAATTGCCATGCCGGCACGGCACCGATTTCGGCGGCGAGACGCCGCTTCACCCGGCCAAGACGCGGCGCCTTCACAAAAAGAATCAGATGGCGACCAGGCGCCGGACGCCGATGGCAAAAAAATTTCGTTTGCATCTTCATCCATAGAGACGGCGAAGCTGCCGCGGCGGCACGCCAAGAAAATAAAGGGCAAGGCAAAGAAGGTTGCGAAACGGCCGGCGCCAATAGCCGTCCTGTTCGTAGCGTTCCGCCGACGTTGCCAGGGGTTGGGCGAGCAGGCAAAGCCGCGCACGACCCAAACGGCGCACGAATTCGACGTCCTCCATGATCGGAAGCGACCCATAGCCACCCATTTCCTGGTAAAGCGCGCGGGAAAGCAGCAATCCCTGATCCCCATAAGGAAGCCCGAAAAGACGGCAGCGCCAGGCAACGATTTTTTCAAGCCTTCGCGCCGATGGCGCCCCGCTGGCGAGGGCAAAACGAAAAGCGGCGGCCTTGCCGGTGTTTTCCGGCGCGCCCATGAAAGCGTCAACCGCCGCCGCCCATTGCGGCGTCGGCGCGCTATCCGCATGCAGAAAAAAAAGCCATTGTCCGCGCGCCGCATGGGCGCCGGCGCGAAGCTGACTGCCGCGGCCGGGCGGCATGCCGACGGTTTGCATCGCGGCGGGTGCGGGCAGGATTTCGGCGCCGAAGCTTTTTGCGATGGCGTGGGTCCCATCCGTCGAGCCGCCATCGGCAACCAGGATTTCGTAATCGACGCCAAGCCCGCTTTCCCGGATCGCTGCAAGGGTGCGCTCAAGATGGGCGGCCGCATTCCAGGTGGGCAGGACAATGCTGAGAAGAGGGTTTTGCAGCATGAAAAATTGCCCGGTTTTTTCTCTGTTTAACACAGAAGCCCCCTGGTGCCACGCAAGCCCTGGCACGTCCCGCGGCGGATCGGGGTTCTGGCGCCAAGGATCCGTGCTAGAATCGCCACGTCGCGGCCACCGCATGGCTGAAAAGCGTAGAGCGAGAAAGCGTGCCGGATTTTTCTTTAGAGATGGATGCCCCCGGCCGGGTCGCCGGGATCGACGAAGTGGGCCGCGGGCCGTTGGCCGGCCCCGTCGTCGTCGCCGCCATCGTTCTCGACCCCGCCACCTTTCCGAAAGACCTTTGCCCGTTCATAAAAGATTCGAAAGCGTTGACGGCAAAGCGCCGCGAGCAGCTTTTGGAAAGGCTCCTCCCCCTGGGCCGGATCGGGCTTGGCGCGGCAAGCGTTCGGGAGATCGACCGCATCAACATCTTGAACGCGACGATGCTGGCCATGGCCCGCGCCGTCGCGGCGCTGAAAATGACGCCGGCGCTGGCGCTGGTGGACGGCAACCGGGCGCCGAACCTTGCCTGCCCGGTGCGCACCGTGGTCCGCGGCGAAAGCGTGAGCCTTTCCATTGCCGCCGCGTCGATCGTCGCCAAGGTGACACGCGATCGGCTAATGGCGCGGCTGGCGGCGCGCCACCCGGCCTATGGCTGGGAGCGCAACGCGGGCTATGGCACGACGGCCCACCGTGACGCCCTTTTTGCCCATGGGGTGACCCCACATCACCGGCTTAGCTTCCGCCCCATCCCCTATATCTTGAGTCAGGCGGCAGGCGCGGCGTAACATATTGATTCAATGACGATTCTTTTGTTTTTCCTTTGACCTCGCCGGCCCCTTTCCCCATCCTCCGGCCCATGGCAAAGGCAACCCCGCGCAACGACATCCGCATCGGCGATTGCATCCAGGAGATGAACGCGCTCTCGCCCGGCTCGGTCGACATGGTGTTCGCCGATCCTCCCTACAATCTGCAGCTCGGCGGGGATTTGCGCCGGCCAAACGACAGCCGCGTCGATGGCGTCGACGACGCCTGGGACAAGTTCGGAAGTTTTGCCGACTACGATGCCTTCACGAAGAGGTGGCTTGCGGCGGCCGGAAGGACCTTGAAGAAGGATGGCACGCTTTGGGTCATCGGCAGCTATCACAACATCTTTCGCATCGGCGCCGAACTTCAGAACCTTGGCTTTTGGATCCTGAACGACATCGTTTGGCGCAAGACGAACCCGATGCCGAATTTCCGTGGGCGGCGTTTCACGAACGCCCATGAAACTCTGATCTGGTGCGCCCGCGAAAAGGCGAGCCGATACCGCTTCAACTACGACGCCATGAAGGCGTTGAACGAAGGCCTGCAAATGCGAAGCGACTGGCTGCTTCCCATCTGCAACGGCCAGGAACGCCTGCGCGAGGATGGGCACAAAGTGCACCCGACCCAAAAACCGGAAGCGCTTCTTTACCGCGTCCTCCTGGCCGCGACCCAGCCCGGCGACCTTGTCCTCGATCCCTTCTTCGGAACGGGCACGACCGGCGCGGTTGCAAAAAAACTGGGCCGCGATTTTATCGGCATCGAGGAAAATTCGGCCTATGCCGATGCTGCCCGCAAGCGCATCGATGCGGTAACGCCGGTAAGCGAGGCCGAATTGCTGCAAACGCCCTCGAAGCGGGACGCGCCGAGAATTCCTTTCGGTTCGCTTGTCGAACGCGGCCTGCTGGCACCGGGGGAATTGTTGTTCGACGCCCAGCGGCGCTTTCATGCCCAGATCCGTTCGGACGGCGATCTCGCTTTCATGAACCAGCGCGGCTCGATCCATCAGATCGGCGCCCTCGCCCAAGGCAGCCAGTCTTGCAATGGCTGGACGTTCTGGCATTACGAATCGAACCAGGGCCCGGCCCCCATCGACGCGCTGCGCCAGCGCCTGCGCTCGGAACCCCGCTAGGCCAGGGTGGCCCGAAGCCAGTTTTCCACAAACTTTCCCCGGACGTAAAAAAAAGAATCTTTACTTTTCAAGCGTTTGATGGCTTATCCACAGTTTAAATCTTTGTTAACCATTTATTCGTCTAATAGTTGCGCAAAATGAAAGTCACCTATCTTAATGCGTGTGTATTAAGACATAGGAACCAAGAATATCCCGGGATACGCGGCGTGAAACGCCAGGGGGGTAAAGCGATCCCGAGAGACGGAGGCCGGACCAAGGAGCCGAGCCATGCGAAATGCGAAGCCGACCCCCCAAGGCCCATGCGCGGAGCTTACACGCCCGGCGCATCGGCGCACGCAACGCCCGGCCTGGGCGGCCCCAACTTTTTCGAAAGGCAGTGCGCGTACGCCTCATTGGCGCTCGGAGAGCAGCGTGAACAGCGATAGCACATCCCATGTCCTGATCGCCGATGACAACGTCGCGATGAAAGACGTCGTTATGACGATCCTGCGCGTCGCCGGCTTCGACACCCGCGGTGTCGACAATGGGGCGGACGCCATCGAAGCCGTGCAGCATGGCGATTACGACCTTGTTCTGATGGACATCGAAATGCCGAAATTGAACGGCATCGATGCGACCCGGGCCATTCGCGCACTTCCCAACGCAAAAAGCCGGGTGCCCATCGTGGCGTTTACCGGAAACGTCACGCTGGAAGATCAGGAAAGCTTTTACCAGGCCGGCATGAACGATTTTGCGCCCAAGCCGATCGCCGCGGACGAATTGGTCGCGCTGGTGGAACAATGGACCGGCGACACACCGCCCGATGCAGAGGAACGCGCCTACACGCCACCCCTGCTGGAGCCGATGATCCTTGCCGATCTCGAGGCAGTGATCGGACGCGAATCGATGACCGATCTTCTCGTGCTTTTTGACGAAACCGCCGGCACCCACGCCGATGCCATGCGCCGCGCGGGCGAAAACCAGGGCCTGGACATGCTGGCCAAAAACGCCCACGACCTTAAAAGCGTTGCCGGCAATTGCGGCTTTTCCAGGCTAAGCCGCCACGCCGCCGCCATCGAGACGGCCTGCAAGGATGGCGATGCAACCCACGCCTTCGCCCTTGCCCGTCACGTGGATAAAATCCTCGCCGAATCGCGCGTCCTTCTAAAGGCGACCTACCCGGACATGCGCGCAAGGCTGAAAGCCTCCGCTTAAAACATCACGTCTTGTCCGCCGCGCGGACAGGGGCCAAGCGCGGCGCCGCGGCGCGCACATGGGCAATTACTTTGCGCATGGCCGCCGGCAATGCGTGATCGCCAAAGCCTTCCGGCGGGCACCAAAGTGTATTTTCCGGCGTCCGCATGCGGGCCTGGGTTTCCGCCACCAGGACGGAAAGCTCCAGCCGAAAATGGGAAAAGTCGTGGCGCACGGATCCCGGCAATGGCCGCTTGGCTTTGAGCTTCGCCGCCGGCACGGGCGCGGCGCCCCAGGCCTCGGCCATGGTCCACGCCCCCGCCCGCCAATCGGTCGAGGGGATTTCCATCATGCCACCGAGAAGCCCCGTTTCCGGGCGGCGGCGCAGCAGAACGGCGCCATCGCCGCGGCGAAGCCAAAAGGCGACGCCATGGCGCACCGGCCGGCGCGGCCGCCGAAGGCGCTTCGGCAAATCCTCCACAAGGCCGGCGGCCAGGGCGTCGCAGGCAAACGCCCAGGGGCAATGGGGACAATCCGGGCGCGAAGGCCGGCAAATGGCGCCCCCCAATTCCATGATCGCGTGGGCGTAATCGCCCGGCCGCCGTTTTGGGGTCAGCGATGCGGCCGCGGCGCGAATTTCTTTTTTCGCCTTCGATACCGGCTTGGCAATGGCAAAGAGACGGGCGATGACCCGTTCGACATTGCCGTCCACCACCGTCGCCGGCTTTTCGAACGCGATCGCCGCAATGGCGGCCGCGCTATAGGGGCCAATGCCGGGAAGCGCCATCAACCCCGCTTCGTCCTCGGGAAACCGGCCCCCCAGTTCATCGGCGACGATCCGCGCCGTGCGGTGCAGATTGCGGGCCCGGCTGTAATAGCCAAGCCCCTGCCAGGCATGGAGCAACGCGTCGCGATCGGCCCCGGCCAAGGCCTGCAGCGTCGGCCAACGATCGAGGAATTTGCGGTAATAGCTTTCGACGGTCGCGGCCTGGGTCTGCTGCAGCATGATTTCGCTCAGCCACACCCGATAGGGGTCCGCTTTTTCCCCCTCCTCCGCCCGCCACACGAAAGACCGGTGCCCCCGGTCGTACCAGCGAAGCAGCGCGGACGCGAGGCGGCGCGCGTCCTTGGCGTCTTTTTGCAGCGCCGTTTGCCTGGTTTTCATCCTTACGCACCGCTTCCCACTTCGCCGCTTCCGGCTTAGCATAGGGGCCAAGCCCGGAGAAAAGGAAGGACAAGGCCACCATGTCCCTGAAACGGTTTGGGACGCGCACCCTTGCCCAGCTTGTCCCGCCGATCACGGCAAGGGCGCTGGGCCATCGCGGCAGCGCCGTCGCCGGGCTGATTACGAAATGGCCGGAAATCGTCGGGCCGGCCATCGGCCGGGCAAGCCTGCCGAGAAAGCTGGTCTTTCCGAAGGGCGCGCGCAGCGACGGCACCCTTTACGTCGCCGTCGCCAGCCATCTGGCGACAGAGCTGCAGCATCTGGAACCCATGGTGCTGGAACGGATCAACGGTTTTCTTGGTTATGGGGGCGTCAAACGGCTGCGGCTGGTGCAGGACATGACGTTGCAAGCGCCCAAACCCTTAAAAAAAGCCGCCGCAAACGAAAAGCCGGAACCCGCAGCAGGGGCTGGCCCCGCCGGGGAGACCCTGCACGCGGCGCTGGACCGCCTTGGCAAGGCCGTCGATGCCCATGCCAAGGATCAAGAACCCCTTAAAAAATAGCTGCGTAGCGCCAATATGCACGACTTGCCGCCTTCTGCCCTCGCCCCTATACTGCCCCTCGACATGCCATATCTTGTAGGTTGCCGGCGGATTTTCCGCCATATCCTGTTTCTTGGGCTCCTCGTTCTGCCAATCTATGGCTGCGATACGAAGGAGACAGCTTCCGGCGCGGCCATGGACGCGGCGCCTGGGCCGGTGCGCGCCATGGGCTCGGCCTCGGCCCCGGTGACGATCATCGATTACTCGTCCCTCACCTGCCCCCATTGTGCAAAATTCCACATCGAGACGCTGCCGGTGCTGAAGGCAAATTATATCGACACCGGCAAAGTCCGGTTTCTTTACCGCAATTTCCCGCTCGACGGCGTCGCCCACAAGGCGGCCATGCTTGCAAGCTGCACGTCCGACGATAAATATTTTCAATTTCTCGACGTCTTGTTTGCGCGGCAGCGGAAATGGGCGGGATCGAACGACCCACGAACGGAACTCATGAACCTTGGCAAGATGGCCGGCATCGACGAGAAAAGTTTCGATGCCTGCATGAAAAATTCCGAGCTTGCCGATTCCATTTTGGAAGAACGCCTCTATGGCGAAAAGACCTATGAAATCAGCTCGACACCGACCCTCATCATCCAGGGCAAAAAACATGTCGGCGCGCTGGCTCCGGAAGACATCGATGCACTCCTCGCTCCCCTCTTGAAGGAAGCGGAAGGGAACTGACTTGCAGTTTCTAAAACTCTCTTTGCTGGGTTTTAAATCTTTCGTCGATGCGACGGAGTTGCCGATCGCGCCCGGGCTTACCGGGATCGTCGGACCAAATGGATGCGGCAAATCCAACCTTGTCGAAGCGCTGCGCTGGTCCATGGGGGAAACCTCGGCAAAGCAGATGCGCGGCAGCGAAATGGACGACGTCATCTTCAACGGAACAACGAGCCGGCCCGGACGCAATCTGGCGGAAGTAACGTTGCTGCTCGACAATCAAGAACGCGGCGCGCCGGCAATGTTCAACGATCATGATGAGCTGCAGGTTTCCCGCCGGATCGAACGCGGCGAAGGATCGCTTTACCGTGTCAACGGCCGCGACGTCCGGGCAAAGGACGTCCAGCTTCTGTTCGCCGACGCGACGACCGGCGCACGCTCTACCGCGCTGGTCAGCCAAGGCAAGATCGGCGCCATTATCAATGCGAAGCCCCAGGACCGCCGCGGCCTGCTCGAAGCGGCAGCGGGCATCGCCGGTCTGCACAGCCGCCGGCACGAAGCCGAGCTGCGCTTGCGCGCCGCGGAAACGAATCTTGGGCGCGTCGACGACGTCATCGAAACCCTTAAAGTCCAATTGCAGGGCCTAAAGCGGCAGTCGCGGCAAGCCACTCGCTATCGCCGCCTCAGCGAGCGCATCCGCGAGGTCGAAGCGCTTTTGCTGCATTTGAAATGGATTGCCGCCCGCGCCGAAGTTGAAGCGGCCGAAGGGCATCTTGCCCAGGGGGAAACGGCCGTGGCCGAATGCACCCGCCAAGCCGGCGTTGCGGCGACGGCCCAGGCCGAGATAGCGGAAACGCTTCCAGAGCTTCGCAAAAGAGAGGCCGAAGCCGCCGCTGAATTGCAGCGCTTTCTTCTTGCCCGCGATGGGCTGGATGCGGAAGAGGCGCGTGTGCAATCGGCCCAGAAGGAATGCATCGAACGCATCTCCCAGATCGAGAACGACCTGTTGCGCGAAGCAGCCCTTGCCCACGACGCCATGGCGGCGTTGGAGCGTTTGAAAGAAGAGCAAAAAATCCTGCGCGCCGCCCGCGAAGGCGAAGACGAGGCGCAAACGCAAGCGGCCGAAAAGCTGGCCGTGGCGACCACCGAGGTTGAAACCCTGGAAGCGGAACTGAACGCGCTGACCGAGCGCGTCGCCGCCGACGAAGCGCGCAAGGTAAAGCTTTCGGAAGAATTGCACGATTTGGAATCGCGGCTGACCCGAATCGATGCCCATCAAAAAGACCTGGCCGGACGGCGCGAAAGGCTGAAAGCCGAAGCCGTTGAACCGGAAATCCACCGCGAGGCGCAAGCCGCGCTTGCCGCGGCCGAGGCGTGCGCGGAAGAAGCCCGCGAGGCGATGGAGACGGCGGACCGCATGCGCGACGCCCTCCACGAAGAGGCAAATCTGGCGCGAAGCCATCTCCACGAGGTGGAAGCCGCCCTGGCGCGGCTGCGCGCCGAGGAAGCGGCGTTGACCGAATTGTCGAGCGAAGCGGAGCTTCAGGGCTGGACGCCGCTGGTCGATGCGGTCGCCATCGAGCCCGGCTATGAGGCCGCCATAGGGGCTGCCCTTGGCGACGACCTGGACGCGGCAACGGATGCCAGCGCGCCCGTTCATTGGCGCGGCGCCACCACCGCCGCCGAAAGCCCGCCCTTGCCGGAAGGCGCGACGCCGCTTAGCGCCTATGTGCGCGCCCCCGACCTCCTCGACCGCCGGCTTTCCCAAATCGGGGTCGTGCCCGATGCCGAGACCGGCGCGCGTTTGGCCGCCACCCTTCGCCAAGGCCAGCGGCTGGTTAGCCGCGAGGGCGCCCTTTGGCGTTGGGACGGGTTTGAAGCCAGCGCCCAGGCCCCCTCCACAGCGGCGACCCGGCTTCGCCAACGCGCCCGGCTGCAAACGCTTCGCGACGAATTGGTCGCGGCCGAAAGCCGGGTCACGGAACAAACGGAAACCTATCAACGCCGCGCGGCGGCGGCGGAAGAAGCGGCGGAGGGCGCGCGGGAATCGCGCCGCACCTTGGCGGCAGCCGAAGCGGCCCTTGCCGAGGCGCGCGAGGCCCATGCCGCGTTCGCGCAAAAAAGCGCCGAAACGAATTCGCAGCTTTCGGCCCTTGAAGAGGGCAGCCAGCGCGCCGCCACCGACCGCGAGGAGGCCGCCGGGCGCATGCGCTCCGTACAGACGGCGTTGGCGGACTTTGGCGATTTGCAAGAAGCAAGAGGCCGCGTCGAAACAAAACGCCAGGCGCTATCGCAGCGGCGCATCGGCATGTTCGAATGCCAAGCCATCCATGACCGCCTGCGTCAGGAAGGCGCGGCGCGTACGGCCCGGCTCCATGCAATCGAGGCCGAGGCCATTTCCTGGCAAAAGCAGGCCGAAGGCGCCGAAGAGCAGCAAAGCCAGTTGAAAGAACGCCGCCAGGCCGCCGATGAAGAGCAACACCGCCTGGCCGCAATGCCGGCGGAAATCGCGGCCAAGCGGGAAGACCTCGTCGCCCGGATCGATGCCGCCGAGAACATCCGCAAGGAAGCGGCCGACCGCCTCGCCGAGGGCGAAAGCCGGCTGGCGGAAAAAGACAAAGCCCTAAGATCGGCGGAACGCGAGCTTGCCGAAGCCCGGGAGAACCGCATCCGCCTGGAGGCGCAGGTTGCCCAGGCGACCCAGGCCCTTGCCGCCATCGTCGAACGGATCCGCGAACGCCTTGAATGCGCGGCCGAAGAAGCGGCGGAGGTAGCCGGCCTTCAAGAAGGCGGCGCGCTTCCCGACCTGACGGAAATTGAGGAAAAATTCGAGCGCTACACCCGCGAGCGCGAGCGCATGGGCCCGGTCAATCTGCGCGCCGAGGCGGAAGCCGAAGAGCTGGAGGAGCGCATCACCGGCATGACGGCGGAGCGCGAGGATCTGGTGGAAGCCATTGCCCGGCTTCGCAAAGGGATCGCCGAGCTGAACCGCGAAGGAGAGGCCCGCCTGATGGCCGCCTTTACCCAGGTCGACACCCATTTCCGCGATCTGTTCACCCGCCTGTTTGGCGGCGGCCAGGCCTATCTGAAACTCACCGAATCGGACGACCCGCTTGAGGCGGGCCTTGAAATCATGGCCAGCCCGCCGGGCAAGCGCCTGCAGATCATGTCCCTTCTTTCCGGCGGCGAGCAGGCGCTGACGGCCATCGCGCTGCTGTTTGCCGTCTTTATGACCAATCCGGCGCCGATCTGTGTCCTGGACGAAGTCGATGCGCCCCTCGACGACGCGAATGTCGACCGTTTTTGCACCCTGGTCGAGGAAATTGGCCGCAGTTCCAAGACGCGCTTTCTTGTCATTACCCACCACCGGATGACGATGGCCAGGATGGATCGCCTGTTCGGGGTCACCATGAGCGAGAGGGGCGTTTCGCAGCTCGTCTCGGTTGACCTGCAAGATGCGGAGCGGATCCGCGCCACCGCCTGAACCGTCCCGGCAAGCCCCTTGTAACCTTATGAGGAAAAAGCCTTTTTTTGGCTTCCCCCGCGCCACTTGGCATGCTTGACAGCCCGAAACCGCGCACCTATGTTGCCCCAAACTTGGCGCTGACGCCTTGTGGAAACGCAAGCGCAATCCGTCGATGACCGAAGACCAACGGCCTCCTTCAATCAAGGATCTGGACAAGAAAATCCAGAAGGCCCGTGACGCGCAGGCTGCACCCAATTC
>JAJFGH010000002.1 GCA_021776275.1 Alphaproteobacteria bacterium
ATGGCCAGGCGATGCGGACGCCTCTTTGGGCCCCGTCACCCTTGCCGGCGTGCTTCGCACGGACAAACCGAAGGGAGGGTTCACGCCGGAAAACGTCCCGGAAGAGGGGCTTTGGTTTCACGTGGATTTGCCCGAGATGGGGCGTTGGGTGGGCCAGGTGCCGGTGTTGCCGCTCCTTTTGGAGGTGGAACCGGGCAAAACCCCGGGCCTCTATCCGATCGGCAAGACGCCGAAAGCGGAACTTTCAAACGACCACCTGCATTATGCCATTACCTGGTATGCGCTGGCCGTCGTCCTGCTGGGGGTCTATTTCCTCTACCATTTGCGCCGCCGCGCGTAAGGCCGCCATGGCTTGCCGGGACGGGTGGCGGCGGGTAGGTTCAAGGCAGAAAATTTCGGAGACGGCAATTGCGTTACGTCAGCACCCGGGGTGAAGCGCCGACGCTTCCCTTCGACGAAGTCTTGTTGACCGGCCTGGCCAGGGACGGTGGCCTTTATGTGCCCGAAACCTTTCCTCGCTTTGCGAAGGCGGAGTTGGAGGGGCTCAAAGGCCTTCCCTATGCAGACCTTGCCGTTCGTGTCATGGCGCCCTTCCTAGGCGACGCGCTGGCGAAGGCTGATTTGGCGTCCCTAGTGCACGAGGCCTATGCCGGTTTCGACGATCCGGACGTTGCTCCCCTTCGCCAAATGGGGCCGGATGCCTGGTTGCTGGAGCTTTTCCATGGGCCGACCCTGGCGTTCAAGGATTATGCCCTTCAGGTCGTCGGCCGGCTTTTCGATCATGTGCTGACGGCCCGCAAAAGCCGGATCACGGTTATCGGCGCGACGTCCGGCGATACGGGCTCGGCGGCAATCGAGGCCTGCCGCGACCGCGACGCCATCGATATTTTCATCCTGCATCCGAAAGGGCGCGTCTCGGAAGTGCAGCGCCGGCAAATGACGACGGTGACCGCATCGAATGTCCATAATCTGGCGATCGAAGGTACGTTCGACGATTGTCAGGATTTGGTGAAGGGCATGTTCAACGATGCCGCCTACCGCGATGCGCTGAAGCTTTCCTCGGTAAATTCGATCAACTGGGCACGTATTTTGGTTCAGACGGTCTATTACTTTCATGCGGTGCTGGCTCTCGGCGCACCGGAAAAAGGCATCACCTTCGCCGTGCCGACGGGAAATTTCGGGAACGTCTATGCGGGCTATGTGGCGAAGCAGATGGGATTGCCTATCTCGCGTCTCATCATCGGGACAAACCGCAACGACATCCTCTATCGCTTCTTCACCACCGGCGAAATGACGCTTCGCGCGGTCGAGCCCAGCTTGAGCCCGGCGATGGATATTCAGATCTCCAGCAATTTCGAACGCTATTTGTTCGATCTTTATGGCCGCGATGGCGCCCGCCTGGCGAAGGCGATGGCGAATTTTCGTCGCGATGGCCACCTGGAAGTCGAAAAGCCGCTACTGGAGCAAGCCCTTGAAACGTTTTTGCCGCACCGGCTGGACGACGAAGCGACGCTTCAGACCATTGCCGCGGTGTATCGGGAAAACGGATTTTTGGTCGATCCCCATACGGCGGTGGCCCTCGCCGCGGCACGGCACGCCGAGGCCGATGGGCCGGTCGTGACGTTGGCAAGCGCGCATCCGGCAAAGTTTCCGGACGCTGTCGAAAAGGCAACGGGCGTGCGCCCAAGCTTACCGGCGCATCTGGCCGATCTGTTCGAGCGCGAAGAGCGTATGACGACCCTTCCCAACGATTTGGCGGCGGTCGAAGCCCATATCCAGGCGCGCGCAAACCCGGGGGGGGCACCATGACGGTGCGCGTGGACACCCTCGCCAACGGCCTTCGGGTGGCGACGGACCGGATGGATGGCGTCGAAAGCGCCACGGTTGGCGTCTGGGTAGGCGCCGGCACCCGCTACGAGGATGCGCAAACGAACGGGGTGGCGCATCTGCTGGAGCACATGGCGTTCAAGGGAACGGAAAGCCGTTCTCCCCAGGCGATTGCCGAGGAAATCGAGGCCGTTGGCGGCAGCCTGAACGCGTACACGTCGCGGGAGCAGACCGCCTATCACGCCCGCGTGCTCGGCACCGATGTCGGCCTCGCCGTCGATCTTCTGGCGGACATCTTGCAACGCTCGACCTTCGATGGGGACGAATTGGCCCGTGAGCGCACCGTCGTTTTTCAGGAGATCGGCCAGGCGGAAGACACGCCCGACGACGTGATCTTCGATCGCTACCAGATGGTGTGCTACCCGGATCAGCCGATGGGCTGGCCCATCCTCGGCACCCTGGAAAGCGTCGACAATCTTTCCCGCGAAGCCATCCGCGGCTATCTGAAGCGGAACTACCTGGCCGGGCACATGATTTTGGCGGCCGCCGGCGACGTCGACCATGAGCACATTCTCGAACTTGCCGAAAAGGCCTTCGACGTCCTGGCGTCCGAGGCGCCGCCGGCCCCGAAACCCGCCAAATATGGCGGTGGCGATTTCCGGGAAGCGCGCCCGCTTGAGCAATTGCACCTGGTGCTCGGTTTCGAAGGCCTTGCCTATCGCGATCCGGATTTCTATGCGCTTTCCGTTTATTCGACGCTGCTTGGCGGCGGCATGTCGTCGCGCCTTTTTCAGGAAGTCCGCGAGAAACGCGGTCTGGTCTATTCCATTCACAGCTTTTCCGCCTCCTATGCGGATGGCGGCCTTTTCGGAATCTATGCTGGGACCGGTGAGAAGGAAGCCGCCGAGTTGCTGCCGGTCATCGCCGATACCATTCAGGCGACGGCGGTGAACGTAGAGGCGGAGGAGGTCGCGCGGGCAAAGGCCCAATTGAAGGCGGGAATTTTGATGGCGCGGGAAAGTTCGTCCGCCCGTGCCGAGCAATTGGCGGGGCAATTGCTGATATACGATCGTCCGCTTTCGCCCGACGAAATCGTGGCCAAGATCGAGGCGGTTGATGGGGCGGCCATCGCCCGCGTCGTGGCGCGCCTTTGCAAAAGCGCACCGACCCTTGCCGCCCTGGGCCCCATTTCAGAACTGGAAGGTTTTGCGCGGCTGAAAGCGCGCTTCGGTTGATTGCGGCGGGGAAGAAAAACGGGGAGCGCTAGAGCTTAGGCGTTGCCGGTCTCGCCGGAAAGATTGCCGCAATCGACGCCGATCTTTGCCATCGCCGCAGCCCATTTGGTATCCATCTCTTCGTCGAAGATCAGCAATTCGTCCGCCGAGGCGTGCAGCCAGCCATTGCCGCAAATTTCCGTTTCCAACTGGCCGGGCCCCCATCCGGCATAGCCAAGGGCGACCATGCTTTTGCGCGGCCCGCGTCCTTCGGCAATGTCCCGAAGGATTTCGGCGGAGGCCGTGAGGGCGACGTGGGAATCGATCTGCAGCGTGCTGTCTTGATGGTAATCCGCCGAATGGAGTACGAAGCCGCGCTCCGATTCAACCGGGCCGCCGAAATAAAGACTGATTTCCCGGCCATCGGTAAGGGCGTCGATGCCGAGTTGGTCGAGCAGGTCCGGCAGCGGTGCCAGGCCAAGGCGCCGATTGACAACCAGGCCCATCGCCCCCTCGGGGCCATGGGCGCATAAATAAACCACGGCACGGGAAAAACGCGGGTCCTGAATCTGCGGAGTCGCGATTAAAAGTTGCCCGGCGAGATAGCCTTGTGCGTTCGGTTCCATCATCTCCATAGGGTATAGTTTGGGGGCGGAACGGTAAACGCAAGCTTACTGGCATAAATTTTTGTGAGCCGCGGGAATCCGGGCAATTGAAGGATTTCAAGGCATTATAGTGAAGTTTCATGGTTTTAATAACTAGCTGGATTGGCCGGACGCGGCGTTGTGCCGCCATGGCGGCGCTGATTTTAGCCGCTTGGGCCATGGCGGGCGCGTGGCAGGAAGGCCATGCGGAAAGCTCGGCCTGGAGCAGCGCGGCCCTGGATGCGAAGGCGGTGCCTGCGCGGCTGCGTCTTCTTTCCGGCGGGGTCGCGGCGTCGGCGCCTGAGGCGCTTCTTCTCGGGCTTGAGTTCGAGCTGCTGAAAGGTTGGAAGGTTTATTGGCGCACGCCCGGCGACGCCGGGTACCCGCCCGAGATCGATTGGACGGGTTCGGAAAATCTGACCGCGCCTCGGATGCGTTGGCCGGCACCGGAACGCTTTCACGTGCTGGGCCTGGAAACCCTTGGCTATCGCGATGCCGTTCTCTTTCCCATCGAGGCCCGCTTGCAAGACGTTGCAGGGCCGGTGCGCCTGCGCGCAAAAATTTCCTATCTCGTTTGCGACGAGATCTGCATCCCGGGAGAGGCGACCCTTTCCCTCGATATCCCCGAAGCGGGCCTGCGCCTCGGCGCCGCCACGCCGCAACGAACCCACATCCAGGCGGCCCTTGCCCGGGTTCCGGGCGATGGTCAGGCTGCCGGCCTTGCCATTGAAGGGGCGGAGATGGCCGAAGATTCCGGGCTTCTTTCCGTCACCGTCCGGGCAGCGGCGCCCTTCCATGCGCCGGACCTTTATGTCGAAGGCCCGGAAGGCTTTTTCTTTACGGCGCCCACAATCCATTTTTGGGACGGCAAGCGCCGGGCGATCTTTCGCATGGATGTCGAGGGCGGAGCCCTCATGGGAAGCGAGGGCGGAGCCGCGGCCATCCTTGGCCAGAAATTGCGCTTTACCCTTGTTGACGATCTGGGCCGGGCAAGCCTGCGGGCAATGGAAGCGGAACGCGTGGTCGTGCCGGCGGCGGCAAGCCCGCTTGCCGGCAAGACCTTTATTGCCGCCCTTCTTCTCGCCGTTCTTGGCGGGCTGATCTTGAATTTGATGCCCTGCGTGCTGCCGGTGCTTTCCTTGAAGCTTTTGACCATCGCCGGCCATGGCGGCGCGCCGCGGGCCGTGGTGCGCCGAAACTTTTTGGCCACGTCTGCCGGCATTCTTTTCGCGTTTCTTGTTCTGGCGACGCTTATTTTTTTCCTGCGCGGCGCCGGTCAGGCCGTCGGCTGGGGCTTTCAATTCCAGGCGCCCATCTTTCTTCTTTTCATGCTTACCCTGTTGACCCTTTTTGCCGCCAATCTTTGGGGCTTGTTTGCGATACGCTTGCCGGTCGGCGTGCAAACCTTCCTTGCGACCCGCGGGCATGGCGAGGGAAGCGCCGCCAATTTCCTGACCGGCATCTTCGCGACCATCCTTGCGACGCCCTGTTCGGCACCCTTTCTCGGCACCTCGATCGGCTTTGCCCTTTCCCGTGGCGCGGTGGAGATTTATGCCGTCTTTACGGCCCTTGGCGTCGGGTTGGCGCTTCCTTACCTGGCCGTCGTGCTGTTCCCGGGCCTTGCGAGCCGGCTTCCGAAGCCGGGCCATTGGATGGTGCGCTTGCGCCGCGTGCTCGGCCTTGCCCTGCTGGCGACGGCGATTTGGCTGCTGACGGTCCTTGCCGGCGAGGTGGGAGCCGAGGCCAGTTTCGGCGTTGGTGCGCTGATGGCGGCCTTGCTGCTTGCGATTGGACTTGGCCGCCGGTTTCCGCGCTTACGCCGGCCCCTGGGCGGGTTGGCGCTGCTTTTTCTGGGGCTTGCCTTGCTGGTGACCCTCCATGGGACAGCGCCGAGCGATGCGGAAATCCGCGCGCGCCTTCTCGCCGAGGATGGTATCTGGCAGCCCTTCGATCAAACGGCGATCCCGGCGCTGGTTGCGGATGGCAAGCGCGTCTTCGTCGATGTGACGGCCGATTGGTGCATCACCTGTCAGGCAAACAAGGCCATCGTTCTTGACCGGGGCGAGGTTGCCGAGGCGCTCCGTGCCGAGGACGTGGTCGCCATGCGTGCCGATTGGACGCGGCCCGATGAAAGGATTGCCGCCTATCTTGCCCAATTCGGCCGCTTTGGAATTCCCTTCAACGCCGTCTATGGGCCCGGAGCCCCTACCGGCATTCCCCTGCCCGAGCTGTTGAGCCAAAAGGCCGTTCTGGACGCGATGCGCCGGGCCGGGCCCAAGGAATAGGGGCATCCGGCGAAAGCCCGCAAAGAGATTGGGGGTGAAATCCGAGCGGGTTTCCCCTTACTCTAGGTTTCCGAAAAATTACAGGTTTCCAGGCGAATCGAGGGGAGGAAGGCAAGATGACGATCAAAGTAGGCGACAAAATTCCGTCGGCCACCATTCAACTGGTGACCAAAGACGGGCAGGACCAAATTTCCACGGAGGATTTCTTCAAGGGAAAACGCGTCGTCGTCGTCGGCGTGCCCGGCGCCTTCACGCCGGTTTGTTCCGCCAAACATCTGCCCGGTTTCGTGGCGAATGCGGATGCGATCCTGGCCAAGGGCGTGGACGTGGTTGCCTGTATCTCCGTGAACGATGCGTTCGTCATGCGGTCCTGGGGCGAATCCCAAAACACCGGCGA
Source organism: Alphaproteobacteria bacterium (assembly GCA_021776275.1). Taxonomy (GTDB): domain Bacteria; phylum Pseudomonadota; class Alphaproteobacteria. The sequence continues at coordinate 6,368 of JAJFGH010000002.1, forward strand.
CAAGGTTGCCCTGCTTGCGGACGGCAATGGCGAATTTACGAAAGCGGCCGGTCTTGAACTGGACGCCAGCGGCTTTGGCTTGGGGCTCCGTTCGCGTCGCTTTGCGATGGTTGTCGAGGACGGCATCGTGGCAAATTTGCAGCTGGAAGAAGGCGGCGCGTTGGAAGTCAGCTCTGCCGAGGACATTCTGGCCGCGCTTTAGCTTTCGGTTTTCTGCATTGATCCGGCGATTCAATCGTCGCCGGCGCCTTCGGGGATTCCTTTGCGGGCAAGGGCGTCGGCGCGTTCGTTTTGCGGATGCCCGGCATGGCCCTTTACCCAATGCCATTCGACGCGGTGGGGGGCGATGGCGGCTTCCAGGCGCTGCCAGAGGTCCTGGTTCTTGACGGGCTTGCGGCTTGCCGTCTTCCAGCCCTTCGCCTTCCAATTGGCCAGCCATTGGGTGATGCCGTTCTTGAGATAGGTGCTGTCCGTATAAAGGCGTGCCGTCACTGGCCGGGTCAACGTCTCAAAGGCACGGATCGCCGCCATCATCTCCATCCGGTTGTTCGTCGTTTCCCGCTCGCCGCCGTAAATTTCACGCGTTTCGCCGCGGAAAGAGAGAATGGCGCCCCAACCGCCAGGGCCCGGATTGCCGCTGCAGGCTCCGTCGGTGAAGATATCGACGTTTGTTTCCGCCGGCACGTCTTTAGGCGATGCCATAGGCGTCCGCGCTTTTGACGTTTTTGTGGAAGCGCAGGCGGCGCAAAAATTCGAGCGGGTCTTTCGGCCGGACCAGCGCGCCTTGCGGCTGGTTCAGCCAGTCATAGAGGCGGGTCAGCAAGAACCGCATGGCCGCGCCCCGGGCCAGGGTGGGCAGGGCCGCGATTTCTTTTTCGCCCAGGGGCCGCATCGTCCGATAGGCGGCGATCATCTGCCCTGCCTTCGTGATGTTGAAACTGCCATCCGCCTCGAAGCACCAGGCATTCAAACAGATCGCAAGTTCATAGGCGAAGAAATCGTTGCACGCGAAATAAAAATCGATGAGGCCGGAAAGCCCCTCGCCAAGGAAGAAGACGTTGTCTGGAAAAAGGTCCGCGTGAACGATGCCCGTCGGCAAATCCGTGGGCCAGCTTTCGTGGAGCAGGTCAAGCTCGCCCCGAATTTCCAAAGCCAGGCCGTCGCGAACGCTGTCGGCCCTTTCCACGCAGGTGGCGAACAGTGCCTCCCATCCCTTCGGTCCCAAATCGTTTGGCCGCGACATGGGAAAATCTTCGCCGGCAAGATGCATCGCCGCCATGGCGCTTCCCAAAAGGCGGCAATGGTCCGGTAGCACGCGCCTCGGCCACATGCCCTGAAGAAACGTCACGATCGCGGCGGGCTTGCCGCAAAGCTTGCGGAGCGCTTGGCCGTCGCGGCCATGTATCGGCGTTGGACAGGGAATGCCGCGCGCCGCCAGATGCTCCATAAGTCCTAGGAAAAATGGCAGATCTTCCTGGGCGACGCGCTTTTCATAAAGGGTCAGGATATAGGTCGCGGATTCCATCTGCAGGAGGTAGTTGGAATTTTCAACGCCCTCCGCGATGCCCTTGAAGGCGACGACATTGCCGAGGCCGTATTCCGCTACGAACGCGCCAAGGTCTTCATCGGATACTTCGGTATAGACGGCCATGGAAGCGAAGCGGTCTCTGTCGAAAAAGTGCTTTTCACGGGAAAGCTTCGGCCGTCCCGCCCTTATGTGAGGGCCAGCTTAACCGTTCTTCCGGCCCTTGAGCAACGACCGCCACTCCTCTAGAGTCCCAGCCACAACCGCTGCTGGGCAAGGCGGCTATCAGGGTAGGAAAACGTGCAGTGACTGCGATCCGATTTCGCCAGGGCGGCTTTCTTGCCGCCGTCTTTTTTCTTCTTACCGGCTGTTCGAGCGTTACGGGCACCATGTCCGATTTTTCGGAAACGGTGGTTCCCACTTGCCCGGCGGTTTCGATCCTGACGGACGCCACGCGGCTTACCCGTTTTCGCGAAGGTTCCAAGGGCGATTTGACCGACGTCGCCTTTGAAAGCGAGCTTCGCGAGGTCGAGTCGAGTTGCACGTGGAAAGAAGACGCGGTCATGGTGGATCTCGAATTGGAATTCGTGACCGCCCGTGGGCCCGCCTATTCGCAGGGTGCCAATCAACTCACCTATTTTATCGGGGTTACCGACTTCTACCAGACGGTGCTTTCGAAGGAAAAGTTGACAACGAAACCCAACGTTCCGGCGGGGACAAAAGCCGTTGCCTGGAAGGAAAAGGTGAAGCAGCGCATTCCCCTGGAGCCGGGCAGCAATGGCGGCGATTATTCCATTTTTGTCGGTTTGCAGCTTAGCCGTGCCGAGCTGAAATATAATCGCCAGTGGTATGGGCGATGAGAGGCTGCGCGCGCATGCGGGGGCGCTCGTGACGGCCCATGCGGGGCCGCCGCTTCCCACCCCGCTTCATGATCTTCACCTTCGGCTCGGCGGCAAGATGGTCGCCTTTGCCGGTTATGCCTTGCCCGTCCAATATGGCGCCGGCATCTTGGCCGAACATCGCCATACGCGGGCAGAGGCTTCCCTTTTCGACGTTTCCCATCTGGGGCAAGTGATCGTTCATGGCGACGACCCGGCCGGCGCGCTGGAGCGGCTCGTGCCGGGGGATCTGCGGGCCCTTGAAGCGGGGCGGATGCGCTACACGCTGCTGACAAACGCGCAAGCCGGCATTCGCGACGACCTCATGGTGATCCGCGGCCCCGATGCCTGGTCCCTGGTGATCAATGCCGGGCCAAAGGCGGCCGACCTTGCCTACCTTCGGGCGGAACTTGGCGCGGACCGGATCGAATATCTGGAAGACCGGGCCTTGCTGGCCCTGCAGGGGCCGGCTGCCGCCGCGGTGCTTGCCCGTTTCGCCAAGGGGTGCGAGCGAATGCCCTATCTGTCGGCGGCCAATTTCGAGATTTTGGGCACGGACGCCTTCGTCACGCGCTCGGGCTATACGGGCGAGGACGGCTTTGAGATTTCCTTGGCCGCCGAGGCGGCGATGGGGGTGGCAGAGGCGCTGCTGGAGGCGCCGGAAGTGGCGCCGGCAGGCCTTGGCGCCCGCGACAGCCTGCGGCTCGAGGCCGGGCTTTGTCTTTATGGCCACGATCTCGATGAGGCGACGACCCTGGTCGAGGCCGGGCTTCTTTGGACCGTCTCGAAACGCCGCCGGGCCGAGGGCGGCTATCCGGGGGCCGAGACCGTCCAGCGCGAGCTGGCCCGGGGCCCAAAGCGCCGCCGGGTGGGTCTCCGGCCGCGCGGCCGCGCCCCCGTCCGGGAAGGGGCCGAAATCCGGTCCGGCGATGGCCGCGCCATCGGCCATGTGACCAGCGGCGGCTTCGGCCCCACCGTGGAGGGACCGGTCGCAATGGGGTATGTTGAGGCTGGCTTTGCGTCGGTGGATACGGAGGTCGAAATCCTGCTTCGCGGCCAGCCGCAACCGGCTGGGATCGTGAAGCTGCCCTTCGTTACGACGCGCTATTACAAGGGCTAGGAAAACTCAGAGAGGCCAGGGGGAATGAGCGGCTTGCGATATACAAAGGAACATGAATGGATCCGCGTCGATGGCGATGTGGCGACGATCGGCATCACGGCCTATGCCCAAGAACAGCTTGGCGACATCGTTTTTGTCGAATTGCCGGAACCCGGCAAGCGCGTCGCCAAGGGCGACGAGGCGGCGGTCGTCGAATCCGTGAAGGCGGCCAGCGAAATCTATGCGCCTACAGGCGGCGAGGTCGTCGAAGTCAATGGCGTGCTTGAGGCGGAGCCAGCCACCGTCAACGCCGATCCAACCGGCAAGGGGTGGTTTCTGAAACTCCGCCTTGCCGATGCCGGTGAATGCGATGCGCTTATGGATGAGGCCGCCTATCAGGCGTATCTGAAGGAACTCGCCTAATGCGTTACCTGCCGCTGACGGAAGACGACCGTCAGAAGATGCTGGAAACGATCGGCGCGGCTTCGGTGGACGATTTGTTTGTCGACGTGCCGAAGGCGGGAAGGCTCGCCAAGCCGCTGGACCTTCCCGATCACGCGGGCGAGATGGAGGTTGGCCGTGCGTTGGCGTCTCTGGCCGCTGCCAACATGGACGCCGGGTCCGTCCCCAGCTTTCTGGGTGCCGGCCTTTATCGGCATTTCGTACCCGCCACCGTCGATCATTTGATTCAGCGCGGCGAATTCCTTACCGCCTATACGCCCTATCAGCCGGAAATTTCCCAAGGCACGCTGCAGACCCTGTTTGAATTTCAAACCCAGGTGGCGCTTCTCACCGGGATGGAGGTGGCGAACGCCTCCATGTATGACGGCT
>JAJFGH010000011.1 GCA_021776275.1 Alphaproteobacteria bacterium
CGCCTCCGCATTGCCAATCGCATTTGCAGGTGCGTCATCCAGCAAACGAAGCACCTCGATGTCATTGTTGACGAAGAAAAGATGCGCGCCATCGACCGCGACACGCCCATCGACCGGCCCCCCGGAAAAAAGAAAACTTGCCGGCGACGTGCCGCTGCCAATTGCCGAGATCAGCGGATCGCCTGCTTCAATGGTATCGAAGCCGCCGGTGAGGCCGCTCACATCCTCGAAGACGACGTCCGCCGGATCGTCCAGGCGATAGACATCGTCCCCAAACCCCCCCTCCAAACGGTCCGCCCCAGCGCCGCCATCGAGCACATCGTTCCCGGAACCGCCTTCGAGAAGATCCGCCCCGGCAAACCCTTCGAGAAAATCCGCGCCACCAGCGCCGTCCAGGAAATCGTTGCGGGGGGTCCCGGTCAAATGGTCGTCGCCCGCACCACCGATCAAGGTTGCGCCCGGTGGTAGCGGAGGCGGAGGCGTTGCGCTGAAAAGCGGCGCAAAGGAATCGAAGGACGGCGCGGCCACGGCAAACACGCCCTCTCCACGCAGCGCGATCTCCGCAAAGAATTCGGCTTCCGCGGGTAGATGAAAGGTCGAGCCGCGTTCCCCATCGCCGTCTCGCCCAAAACGGCCCGCCACCTCTGCCGATGGCGCGTCCGGGACCTGGAAAAGGCGATCAAAATCGGCACCGTCGCCCGCGCCCAAATCCCCTGCTCCCGTTTCCAAGGCAGGCGCCAGCAGATCCACATCCCTGCCATGGCGTTCGCTTGGGTCTGGATCAAAAGTGTCCTGGCCGGCATTGGAGAACGGGTCTAAAAAATCCACGCCTTCGAAGGGCCCGCCCTCCTCTGAAAGAAAGGCATGCCCCGCGCCGTCCGGTGCCTCGAAGAGAGGCACCAAGCCTGGTTTCGTGGGGCCTTCAATCGCCATCCACGATCTCCCCTGCGACCTAAAGAGGAGCGAACCCGAAGCCACCTCTATTGAAAGTAGTTATGTTATTATTTAAATAAACCTATAGTTGAATTTTCTATTTATACTTTCAACTTCGGTTCTTTTTCCTCAATTTCCCCTGCGAATACTTTTCTGGCTAACCTCCTTTGCGTCAACTTCTTTCTTTTTTGCTTGCGGATTGCCGCCCCGAGGCGACGCGCCACGCCCGATTTCCGATCCCGGTTTGCCCGCGGCGTGCAGGCGCCAGGCAGCCGAATTTGCCGGCCGGTCTGGTCCGGCAAGCGGGCCGATTTTTGTCTTGCAATCCGTTCGGTGATAAGCGAAACAACGCGCCCAGATCTTGGTTCTATGTAAGGGCGCTTGCCGTGGCACAAAGGATATCCGTTGCGAACCGGGCGGTTCCACGCGAGCAGCAATTCCCCAAGCCCGCACCCCATTTAAAAACCGTGACGCCGTCACCGGACTATTTCATTGAGAGGGATGGCCAGGTTTTTGCGGGCATGCATCTGCTGCTCGATTTCTGGGGTTGCGACAATCTGGACCAACTGGAAACGGTTGAGCAGGCGTTTCGCGACGCCATCGATGCAGCGGGCGCAACACTTCTCAATCTGCATTTGCACCACTTCGAATCCAGCGGCGGGCTTTCGGGCGTCGCCATTTTGGCCGAATCGCATATCAGCATCCATACCTGGCCCGAACGCGGCTACGCCGCCCTCGATATCTTTATGTGCGGCGGATGCGACCCCCACAACGCGGTTGCCGTGCTACGCGAAGCCCTGCGTCCCGAAACGGTTCGCTTGCATGAGCAGCGGCGGGGAGTCGCGACTTGACGGATTCGTGGTTTGAAGAAACGCTTTACGCGAATTTTCAACTCAGGCTGCGAATCAACAACGTCCTGCATCACCAGAAAACCGACTATCAGGACCTAATCGTCTTTGAGAACGGTCAGTTCGGGCGCGTGCTGGCGCTGGATGGTGCCATTCAGACGACCGAAGCCGACGAATTCTTCTATCACGAGATGCTGGCGCATCCCCCGATCTTTGCCCATGGCGACGTCAAACGCGTCTTGATTGTCGGCGGCGGCGATGGCGGCGCCCTGGAAGAGGTGCTGAAACACCCCGTCGAAAAAGCCGTGATGGTTGAAATCGACCCTACCGTGATCAAACTTTCAAAAAAATATTTGCCGGCAATTTCCGCGGGCGCCTTCGAGGATCCACGCACCGAAATCGTCATTCAGGACGGAACGAAATTCGTTTCCGAGACGAAAGAACGTTTTGACGTCATCGTGATCGATTCGACCGACCCCATTGGCCCGGCCACGGCCCTTTTTCAAAAAACCTTTTACGAAAATTGCAAACGCTGCCTTACGGAAAAGGGAATTCTTATCACCCAGAGCGGCGTCCCATTCCTGCAGGCCGATGAGGCGCGGGACGTTCACCGCCACCTCCGCACCCTCTTTCCGGACCATGGCTTTTATACGGTCCCGGTGCCGACCTATAGCGGCGGCTTCATGGTGCTAGGCTGGGCAAGTCGTTCGGACCAAAACCGGGCCGTCTCGCGGGACAGGCTCGAACGGCGCTACACTGCTTCCGGGATTGCTACCCGCTATTACAATCCGGATATCCACCTTGCCGCCTTCGCCCTTCCCAATTACATCCGCGAGTTGATGGGGTAAGCTGCGAAGCGGAAGCGTTTTGCACAAAATCGATTTTCCCATGTCAGGAACATGACGGACCCCATGGCATCCCAGCCCCCCCTTCCCGGCATCCGCGCCGTCATCGCTGTATCGTCCGCCAAGGGCGGTGTCGGCAAATCGACGACCGCGGTTAACCTTGCGGTCGCCATGGCGCGCCGGGGAAAGCGGGTCGCCATGCTGGACGCGGATGTGTTCGGGCCTTCGCTTCCCCGCTTGCTCGGCATTCGCGGAACGCCCCACACCCTTGACGACGAACGCCTGGAGCCGATGCAGGGGCACGGGGTGGGCTGCATGTCGATCGGCTTCCTCGTCGAGGAAGCGACCCCGATGATCTGGCGCGGCGCCATGGTGATGGGCGCGATCGAACAATTGATCCAGGACGTCGCCTGGGGCGATCTGGACGTTCTTGTTCTGGACCTGCCCCCAGGTACGGGCGACGCGCAACTCAGCATTACCCAGCGCATTCCGTTAACCGGCGCCGTCATCGTTTCGACGCCCCAGGACGTTGCCCTTCTCGATACGCGGAAGGGCATTGCCATGTTGCGAAAAGTGAACGTGCCGATCTTCGGCCTAATCGAGAACATGAGCTATTTTCATTGCCCAAGTTGCGACGGCCGATCGGACATTTTCGGCCATGGCGGCGCAAAGGCGGCGGCAAAGGATTTGGGCATCGATTTTTTGGGCGAGATCCCCCTGGACGTCGCGCTGCGCGAAACGGCGGATGCGGGCACGCCGATTGTCGTTGCCGCGCCTGAGAGCGCCATCGCCGCCACCTATTTCCAGATTGCCGAGCGGCTTTTGGAAGCGATCGATGCGAAGGCCGATGACCCATCGCGCAGCGCGCCCAAGATCGTCGTGGAATAGACGGACGGGTTTTTTAAGGATCGCGGCGGAGGCCCGCTTCCTCCAAACGGTCGAGATAAGCCTGCCACAATTCTTCCTGGCGGCTTCCCAATTCGTAAAGGTAATCCCAAGAGAAAATGCCGGTGTCGTGTAGATCGTCGAAGGCGATCTGCACGGCGTAATTGCCCACCGGCGTTACGCTTAAAATCCCAACATGGCGCCGACCACCGATCAATTTCTCCGGACCGGCGCCGTGACCGCGCATTTCCGCCGAAGGACTTTTTGCGCGCAAAAATTCGGCCGGAAGCGCAAAGGCCTGGCCATCGTCGAAATCGATTTCGAGAATTTTTTCTTTTGTTTTCAGCCGAATTGCATCCGGCCAAGGCCTTGCCATGCTTGCCCTCTCAGGAGGTAATCCGCGCGTTAGAAAAATCTAGAAAGGAGGATTTGACCATAGTTTACATGAGAAGTTACGCAAAAAAAGGCCATTTAGGCGAGATCAGGCCTTGTCCCGTGCGCGTGGTTCGCGTGCGTTTTTTTCATGCGCAGACGTTTCAGCAGGCTTCTCCGGGTCGCTCCAGCGCGCCAGGACCTGCAGCAACTTCGCTTCGTCAATAGGCTTTGAGACATAATCGTCCATCCCGGCAGCGAGATAGCTTTCGCGGTCCCCCTTCATGGCGTTCGCCGTAAGCGCGATGATGGGGATGCGAGCAACCTCGCCGGGAAGCGTGCGAATCCTTGCCGTTGCCTCCACCCCGCCCATCTCCGGCATTTGCACGTCCATGAGGATCAAATCATATGGAATGGTCTGGACGGCCTTGACGGCCTCGATGCCGTTGCCCACCGCATCTACGCGGTGCCCTTTCTTTTGCAGCATCAGGCTTGCCAGCAATTGATTGACCTGGTTGTCCTCGGCCAAAAGGATGCGCAACTGTCGCAGGGGTTCGGCAATTTCCTTCTCATACGCGCTGACTTGGGCTTCTCCCATACCGATGCTTTCGCCTTCCACCGAGCTGCTGAACAAATTGGCAATCGCGTTGAACAGCACGGATTGGCGGGCCGGTTTCGTGAGGTAAGAGTCAAATCCGATGGCACGAAAGTGGGCGGCGTCCTCCGGCATCCCCATGGACGTGGCGAGGATTAGTTTTGTTCCGTTAAATGCCCGGCGCTTGCGAATGCGCTTGCCCAATTCCTCGCCATCCACGTCCGGCATCATGTGATCGAGAACGGCCAGGTCGAAGGGCGTCTTTTGCCGCTTGGCCTTCTCAAGCATTGCCAGGGCCGTCTCGGCATCCTCGGCGCAAATAACGGTCATGCCCCAGGATTCGAACTGCTTGCGGAAGATCCGCCGGTTGAGCTCGGAATCATCCACCACCAGCGTATGCAAATTCGAAAGGTCTTCCAGCGGCACAACTTCCTGTTTTTGCAAGCGTGCTCCCTCTTTCATTTGCTGCCCAAGGGGAATTTCAAACCAAAAATTGCTGCCCGCTCCCGACGCGCTTTCAACATCGATCTCGCCCTCCATCAGGCCGGTCAATTGCCGGCAGATTGCAAGGCCAAGCCCGGTGCCGCCATATCGTCGCGTGGTCGAGGAATCGGCCTGGGTAAATTTTTTAAACAGATGTTTTTGCGCTTCCTTCGAAATACCGATGCCGCTATCGAGCACCTCGAAGCGCAGGCGAAAGGATACCTTGGACTGCTTCACCACATTAACGCCGATGGCAACGGAACCCTTTTCCGTGAATTTGACCGCATTCCCGGCAAGGTTCATCAGAATTTGCCGCAGCCTGCTCGGGTCCCCACGAACGAAGGTCGGCACGTCCGGCGCAAAGAACGTCACAAAATCAATGCCCTTTCCAGTGGCCTGCGGGCTCAGCAATTCGGCAACGTTTTCAACGATCTCGACGAGATTAAAATCCACGAATTCCAGTTCAAGCTTGCCGGCCTCCAATTTCGAAAAGTCCAGGATGTCATTGATAATCGTAAGCAGGCAATCTGCGGAGGAGCGAACGGTTTCCGCATATTTGCGCTGTTCGTCGTCCAATTGCGTTCCTAGCAATAGGCCCGCCATGCCGATCACGCCGTTCATGGGCGTGCGGATCTCGTGGCTCATCGTGGCAAGGAATTCCGACTTCGTACGGGTCGCGATTTCCGCAGCTTCCTTGGCGGCCTGCAACGCCTCTCCCGCCCGCTTGCGCAGGGTGATGTCGGTCACGATGCCGGTGAAAAGCCGTTTGTCGCCATCGTCCAAAACGGCCTCGCTGATGGCAAGATGCATCGGGAAGGTGGTGCCGTCTTTGCGGCGTCCTTCGACCTCGCGGCCATTGCCGATAATTTTCTTCTCCCCCGTTTCCAGATAATGCTTCAGATAGCCATCGTGCTGTTCTTGATCTGGCGACGGCATCAGCGTGCGAACGTTTTTTCCAATAATTTTTTCCGCGGCATAGCCGAAAATCTCCTCGGCCGAAGGGTTGAAGGTTTCAACCGTTCCTTTTTCATTGATGGTAATGATGCCGGTGGCGGCGGTATCCAGAACCACTTGCAGGCGCTGTTCACTGCGGCTCAATGCCTTTGTGATACGCTGCATTTCCTCGCCGTGAAGCGATAATGCGCGCTCCATCTGTTTGCGTTCGGTGATTTCCGAGGCAATGCCGCAAAGCTCGGTCGGCCAGCCGGCCGTATCGCGAAGAATAAATTTTGTTTGCAGGACGATCCGCTCTTTGCCGCCGAGTTTGACAACGACTTCGTCTCCTTCGATCGGCGCAAGGGAGGCCAGGGCATTGCGGTCGTTTTTATCGGCAACTTCCGCAAATTCCGGATATACCTCGCGTGCCGTCTTGCCGACGACGTCTTCCGGACGCACGCCGAAAATCTCCTCATAGCGCCGATTGACCCATTTGTAGCGGCCCTGAAGATCCTTTAGCGAAATGCAAAGCGGCGCGTAGTCGAGAATTCCCTGCAATTGCCGGTCGCTCTCGCGGAATTGTTCCTCCATCCGTTTGCGTTCCGTGATGTCCCGGGCGACGCCAACGAACAAACTACTGCGATTGCTTCGCATTTCGTTGATGGTTAGACCGATTGGGAAGGTCGTTCCGTTTCGCCGCCTGCCTTTCACTTCGTGGGAAATGCCCGTGTCCCGCGTGACATTTGTTCTCAGATAGCTACGAACGCTGTTCGCATCTTCTCCGGGGCAGAATTCCGGCATGAGCAATCGGATGTTCTGACCGACCACGCCGTTCGCGGCATAGCCGAACATCTTTTCACCCGCGGCATTGAAGGAAAGGATGAGGCCGCTTGCATCGACGGTGAAAATGGTGTCCGACGCATTGGCGACGATGGCGTTCAAATTCGCCCGGCCCGCCGCTTCCACCCGGAAGACCGCGCGCATGCCGAGGGCAAGGCCGATCAGCACAAGGATGTGCCCCACTTCAAGCGCATCGTGGATGGGGGTCAGGCCATGCCGGAGATAATCCTGCAAGCCCAGGGCGGCAAGGCCCGAAACGATGCCAAACAGGGCGCCGGCAAAAAGCCCCGCGCGCAGTCTGCGCGCAAATTGCACCGAACGGGTTCCCACCAGGGCCATGTCGCCACCAAACCTAGATACATCTAAAAAGAGTATTCTTAATAAGAAATACTCGTAAAAGATGTATTAAGCGGTGCCCATTGCCTGACCGCGCCCGCGTTTGGCAGGGCGAAAAGGCTTAGACGGCCTCTTGGTCGGCCTCGCCCGTCCGGATCCGGCGTGCATGGCCAACGTCGAGCACGAAAATTTTTCCGTCGCCGATCTGGCCGGTTTTCGCCGCCTCTTGGATCGCCTCGACGGCCCGCTCCGCGGCCTCGTCGTTTACGACAATCTCGATTTTGACCTTCGGAACGAAATTCACGGCATATTCCGCGCCGCGATAGATCTCCGTATGGCCTTTCTGCCGGCCATAGCCTTTGACTTCGCTGACGGTCATTCCTTCGACGCCGAGCGTGGTCAAGGCCTCGCGCACGTCGTCGAGCTTGAACGGCTTGATGATGGCAATCACGAGCTTCATGTGCGTTCTCCCTATTTAAATGCCATGCCCGTCAGAGCGTGTAGCCCCGCTCCCCATGGGTCGTGATGTCGAGGCCTTCCGTTTCTTCCTGTTCCGAAACCCGAAGGCCAACCAGCCCCCGCACGAGGAAGCCGAGAAGAACGCTTAACACCAGCGTCCAGCCGACCGTGGCGCCGACGCCAATCGCCTGAACCCAAAACTGATCCAGGATCGTTACCCCTTCGCCCAGGCCCCCGCCGCCGAATTTGGTGGAGGCAAAAACGGCTGTCAGCAGCACGCCGAGAATGCCGCCGACGCCATGCACGGCGAACACGTCGAGCGAATCATCGATTTTGACGGCCTGCTTGATGAACGTGACCGCCCAAGAGCAGGCAAGCCCAGCCATCACCCCGATCGCCAGCGCGCCCACTGGGCCGACATAGCCGGAAGCCGGCGTAATCGTTGCAAGGCCGGCGACCATGCCGGTCACGATCCCCACCAGGCTCGGCCGGCCATATTTGATCCATTCCAGCGCCATCCAGGTGAGCGACGCGGTGGCGGCGGAAATATGCGTAACCGTCATGGCCATCGCCGCGCTGCCGTCTGCCGCCAAGGCACTGCCGGCGTTAAAGCCGAACCAGCCGACCCACAGCATGGCGGCGCCGGCCATGGTAATGCCGGGATTGTGCGGCGGCTTCACCTCGCCTGGGAAACCTTTCCGGCTGCCCAGCATGACCGCCAACACCAGCGCCGTGACGCCCGCCGTCGCATGCACGACAAGTCCGCCGGCAAAATCCATGACGCCAAGCTCGGCAAGCCAGCCCCCGCCCCAGATCCAGTGGGCAACCGGCGCATACACAACCAGCAACCAAATGCCGCTAAAGAGAAAAACCGCCGAAAATTTAATCCGCTCCGGATAGGCACCGACAATCAGCGCCGGCGTAATGATCGCAAAGGTCATTTGGAACATGACGAAGAGGGACTCCGGAATGTCGCCCGACATCGCCTCGACCCCGACTCCCGCAAGAAACGCCTTGTCAAAGCCGCCATACCACGCATTCGCCGCGCCCCCGTCCCCGAAAGCGATGCTGTAGGCGCAAACGACCCACAGAACCGACGCAAGGCACGCGATCGCAAAACAATGCATCAAGACGGAAAGGACGTTTTCCGCGCGCACCAGCCCAGCATAGAAAAGCGCCAGCCCCGGAAGCGTCATGAACAAGACGAGCGCGGTGGATGTAAGGATCCAGGCCGTGTTGCCGTCGCTCAAACCCACTTCTTCCGCCAGGGCCGGCGAAGGCATCAGCGTGAACAGGCAAGCAATGAAAAGAAGGTAAAGCGCGTGGATAGGGCTCAAGACCGGCATTGTGTTCCTCCCCCAGGATATTTTGTCCGGTGGGCGCCATCCTTTGGCTGCCCCCACCTTCCGCTGCGTCTAAAGCGCATTTCGCAAGAACCCTACACCAAATGTGAAAGCCTCCGCAAAGCGCCGGGGCGGACCTAGCGCAACGCGGGCATCGATCGTAATGGGCAACCGTGCTTAATAAGCTAATTGCAAGATTAACTATATCTATTGAAATATGTATAAATAAATTTAAAGAAAAAATGTATAAAATTTGTTTAATTCATGCATTAAATTCGAACAAATTATCAATTCAATACATAGAATTATTTTTCATTTATTTATATGCTTGCATCCGTTCTACAATTTTCTCATGAGCAGAAAATGCAAAAAGATACGAGCAACATATTGATAGCGGACGACAATGCGACGCTTGCCGCAACCTTGGCGGACTTTATTCGCAGCAAGGGGATGGGGTGCGTCTGTGCAAGAACCGGGAAGCAGGCCTTGGCCCAGTTTAGATTGCATCGCCCGATTTTGGTTCTCCTCGACATTAAGATGCCGTGCATAGATGGGGTCGAAGTGGCGCGCCAAATCCACGAAGAGGCCCCGGAAATCCCCATTGTCCTGATGTCCGGTTTCCCAATTGCCGTGGAAGAGGCAAACCACGCCGATCTCGGGATTGCCGCCGTCGTTGACAAACCAATCCCCCTCAAGGCGCTGGGCCGCATTATTGATGAATTGCGCGTCTACGACCCTCCTTCCAACGAAAATGGTTAATTTCATGAATTGCCCGTCAAAATCATTAACGGGAAATTAGTTCTCTTCCGCTCAATCTGGTGCCCTCGCAACTTGTAACGCTTGCGTGCGGTCCACGCCCTCGGAGAGCCGGTCGGTGAAAAACAGCCCAAGGGACTCAGGCGCGAACGAAACCCGTGAAGACCGGCAGCGGCGCGACGAAAGCGAACGACGCCTTCGGACCGTCATCGATGCGACCCCCATCCCGCTTTTCCTCACCAGCGCCAAGGATGGGCGCGTTCTTTATGCGAATACAAAATCCGAAGCGCTAACCGGCCTGCCGCCGGCAGAGCTTATTGGCCGCAAGGCTAGAGAATTCTATGCAGACCCAACCACGCGGGACGAGCTTGTCGCGACCATCGAAAAGGAAGGGTTGATCAGCGACCGTCGGCTCGAACTGCAGAAAATCAATGGCGAGCGGGTCACGGCCCTTCTTTCCATTCATCCGGTCATCTATGAGAACGACCTTGCCCTGCTTACCTCGGCTGTCGATGTCACCGAGCGCATACGCTCGGAAGAAGCGCTTCGCGAAAGCGAGGAACGCTTCCGCAGCGCCTTCGAAGTGGCGCCCCATGGCATTGCCCTCGTCGCGCCTGAGGGGAAGTGGCTAAAGATCAACGACGCCGTCTCTAAAATCATCGGCTATGGCGAAGAGGAACTGCGGGGCCAAACCTTCCAGGACGCGCTTCACCCGGACGATCTGGAAAAATATTGCGCAGGCGTGCAGCGGATAGAGACCGGCGCCATCGCTACTCATCAGCAGGAAATACGCTTCCTGCACAAGGAAGGGCAAGCGGTTTGGGCGTTGCTGGCCGTTTCCATGGTAACGGATTCGAAAAACGCGCCGCTTTATTTTGTTGCCCAAATCTACGATCTCACGGAGCGTAAACAGACCGAAGAAGCCCTTTTGGAAAGCAACCGCCGCCTTCAGGGAATTTTCGACTACAGCCCCTTGCTGGTTTCCATCAAGGGCGTCGATGGCCGTTATAGGATTACCAGCAAAAGCTATGAGCTGTGCCATGGAGTAAAAAACGAGGCCATCGCCGGCAAGACGGCCGCCGGCCGCTATGCCGAAAACCCGGAAGTTGCGCTGCTGACCGAAAAAGAAGACCGAATGGTGCTGGAAACCGGCGAGCCGCTGCAGGGACGCATTATGACGCGCATCAAGGGCGGCGAAAAACGGGATTTTCTGGTAACGAAATTCCTGCTGCGCGATGCGAAGGGAGAACCCAGCGAGATCTGCGGCGTCGGCATTGAAATCACCGAACACCGGCGGGCCGAAGAAGCCCTTTTGGAAAGCAACCGCCGCCTTCAGGGAATTTTCGACTACAGCCCCCTGCTGATTTCCATCAAGGGCGTCGATGGCCGTTACAAACGTATCAACAAAAGATACGAGGCCTATTCCGGGATGCGCAGCGAGGAAATCGCCGGCAAGACCATTGCCGGCCGCTATGCCGAAAGTCCTGAAATTACGCGCCAGACCGAGGAAGAAGACCGGACGCTGCTGGAGACCGGCGGGCCGCTGCAGGAGCGTATAACGACGCGTATCATGGGAGGGAAAAAACACGATTTTCTGTTAACGAAATTCCTGCTTCGCGATGCGGATGGAAAGCCCGACGAAATTTGCGGTATTGCCATGGAAATCACCGAACGCCGGCGGGCCGAGGAAGCCCTTTTCGAAAGCAACCGCCGGTTGGAAGGGATTCTCAACCATGCGCCCCTCAGCGTCTCGCTCAAAGATCTGGAAGGCCGGTACAAATGGATCAATCGCCGCTATGAGGATTTGTTCGGCGTCCAAATTGAGGACATGACGGGAAAAACGGCGCTTGAAGTCTTTGGAAAGGACCCGACCCTTGCGCCGCTGGCGCAACACACCTTTGATAAAGATCTAGAAGCAGTTGGCTTCGATGAGCCGATTTATGGGGAAAGCTTCAAGCAGTTGCTTCCGGACGGCAGACTGCGCGACTTTCAAAGGACGAAATTCGCCCTGCGCGATGAGAACGGCCAACCGACCGAGATTTGCTCCATTTCCACCGACGTCACCGACCGCCAGGCAATGGAAGAAGCGCTTCGTGAAAGCGAAGCGCAACTTCGCGAAAGCGAAGAGCGCTTTCGCCACATCGCCGAACGGGCACCGGTGCCTATCTCCATCAACCGCATTTCCGACGGCATGTTCCTTTATGCAAACCCCCGGACCAATGCCTTCCATGGCTTCGACCCCGGCGAACTGACCGGAAAAAAGAGTGTGGATCTTTATGAGCACCCCGAAGACCGCGTGGAAATCATGAAGGAGCTCTTGCGAACGGGGCACATCCATGACCGCGAGGTGAAACTGCGAAATCCCGTGGATGGAACGTCGTTGGCGGCCCTCATTTCCTATACGCGCATTCCCTTCGATGGCGAAGACGCCGTCATGACCGCCACACATGACGTCTCCGATCTGAAACGAATCGAAACGGCCCTGCGCGAAAGCGAACATCGCTTCCGTGCCGTCGTTGAAGGGTCGCCGCTGCCGTTGATCATCGCACGCACTTCCGACGGCGAAATTATCTTCGCCAATTCGCATACCGGTCCCGCTTTCGGCCTGCCCGTGGAAGACGTCATCGGCCGGTGCGCCCAGGATTTTTACCAAGATCCCGAAGAGCGGCAAGCCATCATGGAGCACATCCACAAGGAAGGGGACCTTCTGGGCCAAGAGCTGAGAATGAAAAAGGCGGACGGATCGTCGATGATCGTCCTGCTCTCCTGCCATCTCATAACCCTTCAAGGCGAAGAAACCGTGCTGACCGGCTTTCAGGACATCACCGCCTTCAAGGAAGCCGAGGAAACCTTCCGCCAGACCATGAAGATGGAGGCCGTCGGGCAACTCACCGGCGGCATCGCCCACGACTTCAACAACCTTCTCGGTGTGGTCATCGGCAATCTGGAATTGCTGGAAGAACGCATCGAGGGAGAGATGCCGCTGAACTTTGTCAAACGCGCACTTGGCGCGGCGGACCGTGGGGCAGCCCTCACCCAGCGCCTGCTCGCTTTTTCGCGCAAGCAGGCGCTGGAGCCCAAGCCCACGAATCTGAACCGGCTGGTCTCGGGCATGACGGAATTGCTCGACCATAGTCTGGCCAAGGCCATCGAGATCGAAACGGATCTGGGCGGCGATCTCTGGCCCATCATGATCGATCCGAACCAGCTGGAAAGCGTGATTCTAAACCTTTCCCTGAATGCCCAGGACGCGATGCCGGAAGGCGGGCAATTGAAAATCACCACCGAAAACATTGCCTCCCGCGACGCCGGCACCAAGGAGATCGACCTTCCCCATGACCGCTACGTCCTGCTTACGGTGAAGGACAGCGGCACCGGCATCGCCAAGGAAAATCTGGACCGTGTCTTCGATCCTTTCTTTACGACGAAAGACGTCGGCAAAGGGAGCGGGCTTGGCCTAAGCGTCGTTTATGGATTCATCCGGCAATCGGATGGCCGTATTCATATTGAAAGCGCCCCCGGCGAAGGAACCGCCATAAAAATCTATCTGCCGACAACGGACGAAGACGCCGATACGGACGAAGACGCTTTGCCGATGATGCGGGGGCTTGAAGGAAAGGGCGAGACGATCCTTGTCGTCGAGGACGACGCGGAAATGCGCAGCGTGGCAAAACGCATGCTGACCGCCCTCAACTACCAGGTGCTTGAGGCGGAGGACGCACCATCGGCTTTAAGCCTTTTGGAAAAGTCCACCGGGGTCGATTTGCTTTTTTCGGACGTCGTGCTGCCAAGCGGCATGAACGGCGTCGATCTTGTACGGAAAGCGCGCCAGCACCATGACGGCCTGAAGGCGCTGCTGACGTCGGGCTATTTGGCCGAATTCCCCGGCCGTGCCGATAGCAGCGATTTGGGCGCCGAATTGATCAAAAAGCCCTACCGCAAACGCGCCCTTGCCAGAAAAATCCGCGAGGTGCTGGCGGCCTCGCCGGATGCCGCGTAACGCCTTGATCGCAGCCCACCGCCGATTCCTGCGCACGCCATTCCTAACTTCCTGAAATTTCGATCTTTTGCGAGGGCCCCCGTTTGCTTTCCGGCGAACGATATGGTTAGTTTTTGTTAACCTTTGATCTCCTCGGACTAAGGGGACATGCAATGAAGGCCTATGAGGAGCTCGTTGGCGGGGAAGGAAGCCGGATCAACTACCGGGCAGACCGGTACAAGGTCCGAGATCTGTTTCGGCATGTCCTCCCCGACATTGAGATCGCGCACCGTTCGCATCGCCTGCATGATTTAAGCATGAGCGGCATCGCCGTCGTCGCGCGCGGCGAGGATGGCTGGTCGGGCGAGCTGGGCGAACAAGTGCCCATTCATCTCCGTCTTGGCGATACGATCCTGCACGAAGGGCACGGACGGGTCTGCCGTGTTGAACCAACCCCCTTTGGCACGAAGGTCGCGCTGCAACTGACGAGCGGCCATCTCGACATTCCGCAACTGGTGGCTAGGCATAAGGAAGTTTGCCTGCGCCGCGAGCTTGAAGGCGGCCTCAATGCGGCATGCGAGCGCATCCAGCCGGAATACCGGCAATTTGCCGCCGATTTTGTCCATTTGCTGCGCCGCTATCGCTCGGCCCTCGAAAAATTTGACAGCGTGGCGCACACCCCGGAAGACGAATCCCGCCTCGCCGAGGTGCTCTCGATCTGCGAGGAGCGCATCCTGCCCGAATGCCGTACCCTCTGGTACCAGGGGAACGCGCTGGTGCAGCCCATCCTGGGCGACCCGGAGGCGCGCAAGGCAACCAAGCTATTCACGGAACTGGTCATTACGCCGGAATTCCTAGATGGCCCCATCTGGAAACGAAGCTACGAAAAGCCGCTTGGCTATCCCGGCGATTTCGAGGTCATGAACTATGTCTATGCCTGGCGCCGACAGGGAGCGACGCCTTATGCAAAACTGCTCCACCGCGTCGGCCTCGACGGCATGGAATGCATCGCAAACCGCATGGTAATGATGCAGCAGACAATCGCCAAGATCGTCGCCGACAAGCAAGGCCCCGTCCACATCACAAACCTTGCTTGCGGGCCCGCGCAGGAAATTGTCAATTTCTTACGTCTTGGTGCCATTCCTCAAGCAGCCCACATCACGCTGATCGATCAGGACCATCAAGCCCTTGCCCAGGCCTATGAACGGACCTATCCGGAAACGCTTCGGCTTGCCGGGCAGGCGACGGTGAACTGCCTGCACGCGTCCTTCGGACAATTGATAAGGGGGGGCAGGCTGCTGGAAAAAATTCCCTCGCAAGACCTGATTTACGCGGTGGGCCTGGTGGATTATCTCGGCCAGCGGCAGACGCGCGCCCTTATCAACGGGCTCTACCAACAATTGGCGCCCGGGAGCTTGCTGGTGATCGGCAACGTCAAGGAAGGCCCCACCAGCCTGCTGTGGCCGGCCGAATTCTTAAGCGACTGGAGCCTCATTTATCGGACGGAAGCCGAAACCTACGATCTGGCACGGGACCTGCCTACTGCTTCGGTAACGGTGAAGGCCGAAGCTTCGGATCGCGTCCAGTTGCTTTACATCCAAAAGCCCGACAATTGAGCGCTAGGCGGCGTCGCCAGCGTGGTGCGGCGACCCGGTTCTGTTTAGCACCCGCCTTGCCGGAAAGCGGGCGGTAATGGCCGTGCCGAGCCCGATTTCGCTTTCGATATCGAGCGCACCGTTGTGCAGCTCCATGATTTTCTTCGCCAGCGGCAAGCCAAGGCCCGTGCCTTCGTAGCCACGCGAATAAGCGGCTTCCACCTGGACGAAAGGCTCGAAGATCTTGCCAATGTCCTTTTCGGCAATGCCGATGCCCGTATCCTCGATACGGACGCTAATGCCGCCATCCACGCTGTGAGCAATGGAAAGAATGACGGCGCCGCCCTTCTGGGTAAATTTTACGGCGTTCGAAATCAGATTGATGAAGCTTTGCCGCAGCAGGCGTGGGTCCGCCTGCAATCGCACAGGCGTTTCCGGCATATCGAAACGAAGCCGGACGCCGCCCTCTGCTGCGCGGCCGCGGAACATGCGCATACATCCATCCAGCACCTCCGTCAGATTGACCACTTCTTCGCGAAGGGAAAGCCGCCCGGTCTCCGCCTTCGAAAGGTCCAGGATATCCGTAATCAGGCTAAGCAAATGGCTGCCGCTGTTATATATATCCTCGATATAGCCCTTGTATTTTTCCGAACCGACCGGACCAAACATCTGCTGCTTGAGAATCTCGGAGAAGCCGAGAATCGCATTTAGAGGCGTGCGCAATTCGTGGCTCATAATGGCGAGAAATTCCGTTTTTGCCTGGCTGCTTGCCCGCGCTTCATCCAGAAGCTGATCGGAACGTCCCTTTTCTTTCAAAAGAAGCTGCGTATTGACAAAATTCTGACGAATGTAGAGTTCCTGCGTGTAGCTGGTGAAGATGCCGACCATTAGGGCAACGACCAGAAAGAAATTGTTGTTGAGAAACGTTTCGTGGGGAATCGGATTTATGACCAATGCCACGGCCTGGTAAAGCGTCAGCAGAAAAATCGAAACGGCAGCCGCGTATACGTAGCGGATAATGCTTAAGCTCGAACAATAGATGATGACGAGGGTCAAACCGGCGTAATAGAGATGACTGCCGGGCGCATTTGCGACGGATAGCATACCGAGAATGCCTAGCCCGGAAACAAGCATTGCGAGCCCCAGGACGAGCTGCGAGATGTATAAAAAATATTTTGTCAGTGTCGCGAGAAAGAGGACGAACAAAATCGGACAGACGATCCCATAACGGATGATCCAGATTTCCTTAAGCTGCTCTGGAACGATGTAGAGATCGAGAGCGCCGAAGAGCGCATAGAGAAGCAGGCCGGCAAGGACGGAAAGTCTGACGATGGGAAGCGACTGCCGGATGTGCATGATCCGGTAGCGCTGCTCGGTCTCGTCGTTGGCAAAGCGGAGCCGGAACTTGCCTAGCCGGAGGGTGTGGGCATCCCAGGCTCCCTCCAGGTCGTTTTTCGCCATTTCTAGCCTTTTCTGGACGCAGGCGCCCCCCCCGGGCGCGCTTCTTCAGGCCGTTAACACTCCCTTAAAGGATTAAGCGAAAAGTTTAAAAATTCCTTAAATTCGGCGGAAGACTGCTGAATTTTTGCGGAATTCTGCGCTTTTAGAAAAAGCGGCTGAGACGGAAGGTGAAAAAATCGTCGTCCCGGACGCCGGCAAGCAGGACGTCGTTCTTCTCGTTGAAAGAAAGACGCCCCTCAAGCTCGGCCTTCCAATTGGTGCCGACCCGCCGCTCCACCTCGATGAAAAAAAGCGTCGCCTGGGACGACCGATCGACGATCATGCCGACCAGCCCTTCCGTGCTTTGAATGTCGTTCAGCGCCAGACGGGTGCCGAGGAAAAGATCGCCATCCCCGGATGTGAGCGGCGCCCCCACCTTGTCGCGCCCGTCATATTGATATTCGGCAAGAAGCCCCAGATCGTAAACCGTTTCGAAAATCTGATAGAGCGTGTATTCGAAGCCGGCAACGGACGCAAAAAAGCGATCGCCATGGCCGCTCCGGCTCATCGCCTCCAGCTTCCAAAGCCACGCTTCCATCGTCCATTGCACGTCAAGCCCGGTCTGATCGATAGCGTCGTAATGGGGCACCAAGACGAGCTGCCCGCCAGGCCGGGGGGTGAGGTTCAGCCGCGGCTCGCGG
>JAJFGH010000101.1 GCA_021776275.1 Alphaproteobacteria bacterium
GTATTTTCAAAAACTCGCCGAACTTGCCCACCGCCAATACCCGGAAGTCGATGCGGTCTTCGTGCTGGATTGCGGCGCATCCCCCGGCCAGGCCCTTGGCGCCATTCGCACCGGCTGGAAATGGATCCGCCTCGAAGGCACGCCCGCGACCCTTGCCAAAGTCGCCGACATCGCCGGAAAGGCGGGCGCCGAACTCGACGAAACGAAGACACCGGCGCTTGATCTGCTGGAAACACCGGACCCTGAAAAGGCCGCCATTGAATGGCTGAAACGGCGCAGCTAGGGTATAGCGGAAGACACCCCATGCAACCGATCCCTGCCCGCTTTTAGGAGGCGAATATCCCGTCATGAAGCTTAGCGACCGCGTCCAAGAAATTCTCGCTTCTTACGAAGGCGAAAGCCGCGACACGAAAGAGAGCCTGGCCCGCATCCTGATGCATGGACGGCTTGGCGGCACCGGCAAACTCGTCATTCTGCCGGTCGACCAAGGATTCGAACATGGGCCCGCGCGCTCCTTCGCGCCGAACCCGGATGCCTACGACCCCCATTACCATTACCAACTGGCGATCGATGCCGGCCTTTCGGCCTATGCCGCGCCGCTGGGGATGCTCGAAGCCGGCGCGGACAGCTTCGGCGACCGGATTCCGACCATCCTGAAAATGAACAGCGCCAACAGCTTAAGCCGCGCCAAGGAGGACGCTGACCAGGCGGTGACGGCTTCCGTCGAGGACGCGCTTCGCCTGGGCTGCTCGGCCGTGGGCTTTACCATCTATCCGGGTTCGGACACGGCCTACCCCATGTTCGAAGAACTTCGCGACATCGCCCGCGAGGCCAAGAAAATGGGCCTCGCCGTCGTCGTTTGGTCTTACCCGCGTGGCGGCAATCTTTCCACGGCAGGCGAAACGGCCATCGATATCATCGCCTATGCCGCGCACATGGCCTGCCTTTTGGGAGCCCATCTCGTAAAAGTAAAACTGCCCACCGATCATCTGGAACTCGACGCTGCCAAAAAGGTTTACGAAAAAGAGGGCATCGACATTTCGACCCAGACGGCGCGGGTGCGCCATATCGTCCAGTCCTGTTTTCAAGGAAGGCGATTGGTTGTCTTTTCCGGTGGCTCGGCGAAAGGACTCGACAGCCTTTACGAAGATGCACGCGCCATCCGCGATGGCGGCGGCAACGGCTCGATCATCGGGCGCAACACGTTTCAACGGCCGCGCGACGATGCCTTAAAGATGCTGGATCGCATCGTCGGAATCTACCAGGGGAACGACTGATTCAAATTCACCGAACCCGCCTTTACCTTATAACCCCGCCACAGATCGACCCGAAGGCGTTCGCCGAGAAACTAGCCGAAGCATTGGACGCCGGCGATGTCGCTTGCGTTCAATTGCGCCTGAAAGACGTGCCCGACGCCGCCATCCGCGAAGCGGCGGAAACGCTTCTCCCCATCTGCCACGCCCGCGACGTGCCCCTGCTTATCAACGACCACCCAGGCCTTGCAAAGGACGTCGGCGCCGATGGCGTGCATGTCGGCCAGCACGATACCCCTTGCGCCGAAGCCCGCAGCCTGCTCGGCGAGAACGTCATCCTTGGCGTGACCTGTCACGATTCGCGCCACCTGGCGATCGAAGCCGCCGAGGCCGGTGCCGATTACGTCGCCTTCGGTGCCTTTTACCCAACGCTGACAAAAGAGACGGCCCATCGCCCGCGACCGGAAATTCTTGAACGGTGGAGCAAGGCAACGAACGTGCCCTGCGTCGCCATCGGCGGCATCACGCCGGAAAACTGCGCCCCCCTTGTGGCGGCTGGGGCGGATTTTCTTGCTGTGCTGCGCGGCATTTGGGACGCGGAAGATGGCCCCGGTGAAGCAGTGCGAGCCTTCAACCGCGCCATTCGCGATGCCGCCGAGGCGCCGCCGCCGCCGGAGGCCGCCTGAGGCGCTCTCGCGCGGGTGCCGTTGCTTGCGGCCGGGCGACCTGATAGGTTCCGCAACCATTTCCCGAACAAGGTGATGTCCAATGAAGATCAGCGGGAACGCCATCCGCCCCGGCATGGTGATTGAACACAAGGGTCGGCTTTGGGCTGCGGTGAAGACCCAACATACCCAACCCGGCAAGGGCGGTGCGTATCTGCAGGTGGAGCTTCGCGACCTTCGGGACGGCACGAAACTGAACGAGCGTTTTCGCTCCAGCGAGGACGTGGAACGGGCCCGCCTTGACCAGCGCCAATATCAATATCTTTACCAGGAAAACGAAAACCTTACCTTCATGGACACGGAAACGTTCGACCAGGTGACGGTCCATCAAAACCTTGTTGGCGAAGCCGTTGCCTTTCTTCAAGACAACATGACCGTCACGATCGAATCCTATGAGGGCGAGCCCGTAGGCGTCACGCTTCCCGACACGGCCATTTGCACGGTGACGGAAACCGAAGCCGTCGTAAAAGGGCAAACGGCGGCTGCCTCGTTCAAGCCTGCGCTTCTCGACAATGGCGTTCGCATTTCCGTGCCACCCCATGTTGAGACCGGCGACAAGCTCGTCGTCAACATTGCCGAACGCACATATGCCGAACGGGCAAAAGGCTGATGAGCGTCCGCTCCGCACTCATCAATGTGATGGAGGGCGCCGCCCGCAAGGCGGCGCGCTCGCTTATACGGGATTTCGGCGAAGTTGAGCAGCTCCAGGTTTCAAAAAAAGGGCCCGGCGATTTTGTCTCGAACGCCGACCATAAATCCGAATCCATTCTGCGCTGGGAATTGAGCCGCGCACGGCCCGATTACGGCCTTCTGCTCGAGGAAAGCGGCGCACATGCAGGCGCTGATCCAAGCCGCACCTGGCTGGTGGACCCCCTCGACGGCACATCGAATTTTCTGCACGGCATTCCGCATTTCAGCATCACGATCGCCTTGCAGCAGGACAACAAAATTGTTGCCGGGGTTATCCTCGATCCGATCAAGGATGAATTTTTCTGGGCCGAGCGTGGCAGCGGCGCGTTCCTGAACGATCGCCGGTTGCGCGTATCGGCCCGGCGCAAGCTTGAAGACTCCCTTTTGGCCTATGGCGAGCCGTTTGGCGGACGGCCGGGGAAAGACGCGTTTGCCAAGGCCCTCCCCATCCTGATGGAACGCACGGCCGGCATTCGCCGTTCGGGCGCCGCCGCTCAGGATTTGGCCTATGTCGCGGCAGGCCGTTTCGATGGCTATTGGGAAGAAGGGCTCAAGCCCTGGGACATGGCCGCCGGCATTTTGCTGGTGCAGGAAGCGGGCGGCTACGTAACGGAAGTTCACGGTGGCAAAGAGATGCTGCAATCCGGCAGCGTGCTTGCCACGAACGACCACCTTTATCCCAGCGTCTCCGCCCTTCTGCGCGAGGCATATGGAAGCGCAAAAGCGTGATAACGGTTTGATTCGCGGCAGGAATCTTCGGGACCCCATTGTCTGACGGAAGCCGCTAGGCTAAGGTTTCGCCCATGTTTCAGATTGCCCCCCTTCGACGCCCGCTTCGGGCCGGCCTATTGCTTGCCGGCACCCTTGCCTTTTTCGCCACCGAGCTCCGCGCCCAAGAACCCGTGATCGTTGGCGGCAGCGGCAAGCCGAGCGTCACCGTCGACCTAAGCGTACTGGAAGGGCTCGGCGCACCCACCCCCATACCGGGGCTTCTCATGCCCGGACGCGGCCCCGCACTCAATGGCGGCGTTACGTTGCGCCAGCCGGGCACCGCGCCCCAAACGGCGCCGGCGCCGGTCGCCCAGCCATTGGCGCCGCCGCCTGCCCCAAAGATCGCGCTGACCCCACCGGAACCGAAGGCCGCGCCTGCGAAGGCAGCGGAGCCAATGGCCGCGCCGAAGGCACCGCCTGTGAAGGCGCCGCCCGCCGTCGCCATGCCAAAAGCCATGCCGGAGGCAAAGCCCGAATCGAAGCCGGCCCCGGCAAAACCGATCGCCATG
>JAJFGH010000102.1 GCA_021776275.1 Alphaproteobacteria bacterium
GAGGATTTTCCCGATTACTACAGCTATTACGGCGAAAAGGAATTCACCTATAGCGGCATTCGCCAAACCAACCGCAACCCGCTTCTTTACGGCACCCAGGGCGTCGATGGGCTCAAGACCGGCCATACGGAAGCCATCGGCTATGGGCTGGCTTCCTCCGCTATTCGCGATGGGCGGCGCCTGCTTTTGGTGGTGAATGGCCTGCCGAGCGAGCGCGCCCGCGCGCAGGAATCGCGCCGTATCCTCGAATGGGGATTCCGCGAGTTCAACAATTACGAACTTTTCAAGGCCGGCGAAGAGGTGGACAAGGCGCGCGTGTGGCTTGGCATGGAAAACGCCGTGCCGCTCGTCATTGAGGAAAGCCTCGTTTTGACGATTCCGCGAAAATCCCGTCGGGAAATGCAGATTTCCGTTGTCTATAACGAGCCCGTACCGGCGCCAGTGGCAGAGGGGACGGACATCGCCCGGTTGAAAATCCAAATTCCCGGGGAAGAAGTACGCGAAGTGCCGTTGCTTGCCGGAAAAAATGTCGAACGGCTTGGTTTCTTTGGCCGGGTTGGGGCGGCGATGCGTTATCTTCTATGGGGCGCTTCCCATTGAGGCAGCGTTTTTCGCAATTTTTTTCGGGGTGAGGGAGGGTGACCTCCGCACGATTCATTACCTTCGAAGGCGGGGAAGGCGCCGGTAAGACGACCCAGGTCGATCTGCTGGCAGCGGCGCTGGAAAAAGCAGGGCATAAAACCCTTGCGACGCGCGAGCCGGGCGGCTCGCCGGCAGCGGAGCAAATTCGCGACCTTCTTTTTTCGGAACAGGCGAAGTGGGATGCGCTCACGGAGTGTTTGTTGCTGAGCGCGGCACGGCGGGATCACCTCGTGACGCAGATCTGGCCGGCGCTCGTCACCGGCCAATGGGTGCTTGCCGACCGCTTCGCTGATTCAACCCTTGCCTATCAGGGCTACGGCAAAGGCCTCGATCGGGCTTGGCTCAATCTGCTTTATCAAAAAGTGGCCGGAGATTTCATGCCCGATCTCACCATTTTGCTCGATCTTCCAGCCGAAATTGGCCTAAAGCGGACCGATATGCGTGGGAAAGGCAACAATCGCTATGAGGCCATGGACATCGCCTTCCACAAACGGCTTCGCGAAGGGTTTCTCAGCATCGCCAAGGCGGCGCCGGAACGCGTCGTTGTGATCGATGGAACGGCAACGGTGGCGGCCATTCATGCGGACGTCCAAGCCCATGTCGCCGAAAAGCTTGGAGTGCGCTTCTCATGAGCGACGCCGAGACGTTGAACCCACCCATGCCCCGGACCAATCCGGATTTGCTGGGCCATGAGGGGGCCGAGCGCTGTCTTTTCGACGTCTGGCAGTCGGGGCGTTTGCCCCATGCCTGGCTGATCACCGGCCCGCGCGGGGTGGGAAAGGCGACGCTGGCCTACCGCTTCGCACGCTTTGTGTTGGCCGGTGGCGAAACCGCCGCCACGCCCGACGCGGCAAGCCCACTCTACCTTGCACCGACCCATCCCGTTTTTCAGCGGACAGCCATTGGCAGCCATGGGGATTTGCTCGTCATCGAGAACGGCGACGAAGGCGGCGGGCGCAAACGACGGGAAATTTCCGTCGAGGAAAGCCGCCGCATCGGGCCGTTCCTTACCATGACGGCGGCGGAAGGCGGTTGGCGCGTCGTTGTCGTCGATAGCGCCGATGAGATGAACCGGGCAGCCGGCAACGCCATGCTGAAATTGCTGGAGGAACCACCGGCAAGGGCGCTGTTGCTCATTGTCAGTCACAATCCCGGCCGCGTCCTGCCGACCATCCGTTCGCGTTGCCGGCATCTGGCGCTGCGGCCCCTGCAGGAAGAGCACATGATGCGGCTTTTACGCGACCAGCGGCCCGATTTGGAGGCGGCAACGCTAGAAGCCCTGGTCCAGCTGGCCGGGGGCAGTCTTGGCAACGCGCTCCGCTTGGCCGAGGTGGGCGGAACGGAGCTTTATCGCGAATTGCTTGGGCTTTTGCAGACGCTTCCCGAACTGGATGTCCCTTTGCTGCATGAATTTGCCGGCCGGGTGAGCGGCCCGCGCGCAGGCGAAAGCTGGCCCGTCGTGACGGATCTCTTGAGCCAATGGCTGACGGGCCTGATCAAACGCCACGCCCTTGGCCGGGATATGCCCGAGATCGTTGGCGGCGAGGCCGCCCTGGGCCGCCAGCTCCAAGCCGGGGCGAACCTTGCAGAATGGGTAGAGGTGTGGGAAAAAATCAGCCGCCTCTCGGCCGAAGCGGAACGGAGTCATTTGGACCGCAAGCAGGTTCTTTTGAACGTTTTTCACACTTTGGAGCGTGCCGTGCGGCAACCGGCGGCGCCTGCGGGGTGAAGCAACCCCGCTAGCCCTGGCGCCGAAAGCAGTCAGGAGCAACGATGTCCGCCAACACCTTCTATGTCACGACGCCGATCTATTACGTCAACGACGCGCCCCATATCGGCCATGCCTATACGACGTTGGCCTGTGACGTTTTGGCGCGTTTTCTGCGCCTAGACGGGTGGCAGGTCAAATTTCTGACCGGCACGGACGAACACGGCCAAAAGGTTGAAAAATCGGCTGCGGCTGCCGGCATCCCGCCGAAGGATTTCGTCGACAAGGTGTCGGGGAATTTCCGCGAACTCGCCGAGGCGATGCATTTCAGCAACGACGATTTCATCCGCACCACGGAAGCTCGTCATTTCAAGGCCGCACAGGCCCTTTGGAAAGCGCTTGAGGCAAACGGGCAGGTCTATTTGGGCAGCTATTCCGGTTGGTATTCCGTCCGCGACGAGGCCTTTTATGGGGAAAAAGAGCTGATCGACGGCAAGGCGCCGACGGGCGCCGACGTCGAATGGGTCGAAGAGCCCAGCTATTTCTTTCGCCTTTCCGATTGGCAGGCGCCGCTGCTTGAATTTTATGAGGCCAATCCAGAGTTTATTGCCCCGAAAAGCCGCCGCAACGAGGTGCTGAGCTTCGTAAAATCGGGCCTCCACGACCTTTCCATTTCGCGGACAAGTTTCAAATGGGGAATTCCGGTGCCGGGGCAGCCGGACCATGTGATGTATGTATGGCTCGATGCGTTGACGAACTACATGACTGGCGTCGGCTATCCGGACACAGAATGCGAAGCCTTTTCAACCTACTGGCCGGCAAATGTTCATATGGTAGGTAAAGATATTCTGCGCTTTCATGCCGTTTACTGGCCGGCCTTCCTGATGGCCGCCGGCATTGCGCCGCCAAAACGTATCTTTGCCCATGGCTGGTGGACGAACGAAGGCCAAAAAATCTCGAAATCCCTTGGCAACATCATCGATCCCTTCGAGCTGATTGCGAAATATGGGCTCGACCCAGTGCGTTTCTTCCTGCTTCGCGAAGTGCCGTTCGGCAAGGACGGGGACTTTTCCCACGAGGCAATCGTGCACCGGACGAACGGGGACCTGGCGAACGATTTCGGCAACCTTGTGCAGCGCGTGCTGTCGATGATTCACCGGAATTGCGATGCGGCTATCCCGAAACCGGGCGCACAGACGGAAGCGGACGCCGCCTTGCTGGCCGAAATGGCCGGAATTTTGGCTGTTTTGCGCAAGGAAATGCAGGCGCAGGCCTTCCACAAGGCGCTGGGCGCCCTTTGGCAAAGCATCGGTCAGGCCAACCGCTACGTCGATGGGGAAGCGCCCTGGGAGTTGAAAAAGAAAGATCCTGCCCGCATGGAGACGGTTCTCTACGTTCTCGCGGAATCGATCCGCCATCTCGCCATCCTTGTTCAGCCGGTGATGCCGGACGCGGCGGCAAAGATTCTGGATCAGCTTGCCGTGCCGGAAGATGCGCGCCGTTTCGAGCATCTCACCGGT
Source organism: Alphaproteobacteria bacterium (assembly GCA_021776275.1). Classification (GTDB taxonomy): domain Bacteria; phylum Pseudomonadota; class Alphaproteobacteria. The sequence continues at coordinate 3,871 of JAJFGH010000102.1, forward strand.
GACCACGCCCTGAAGCCAGGGACGCCTATTCCAAAGCCCGAGGGCGTCTTCCCGCGTTTTGTTGAGGAAGAAGCGGATGCTGGTCGATAGTCACTGCCATCTGAGCTTTCCGGATTACCGCGAGGATTTGAGCGCCGTCATGGCCCGCGCTAGCGCGGCAGATGTTGGGTTTATGCTGACAATCTCGACAAAACTCTCGGATTTTCCAGACGTGCTAGGGGTTGCCGAAGCTCATGAAAACGTCTGGTGCACGGTCGGCGTCCATCCCCATGAAGCGGAAAAAGAAGGCGCGGAAGCGAACCAGGAGCAGCTTATAGCGCTGAGCGAACATCCGAAGGTCGTCGGTCTTGGGGAAACCGGTCTCGATTATTTTTACGAACACAGCCCGCGCGAAATCCAGCAGGCGGCCTTTCGGGCGCATATCGGGGCGGCGCGGGCAACGGGCTTGCCGCTTGTCGTTCATAGCCGCGATGCCGAGGCCGATACGGTCGCCATTCTTGAAGAAGAAATGGGGAAGGGGCCTTTCACCGGCGTTATCCATTGTTTCACCGGCGGCGATGCCTTGGCGAACGGAGCGCTTGCGCTTGGTTTCTACATCTCGCTTTCCGGGATTTTGACCTTCAAGAAGGCGGACGCGCTGCGCGAAACGGCCCGGAAAATCCCCCTCGATCGCGTGCTGGTCGAGACGGACGCACCCTATCTTGCGCCGATGCCTTACCGCGGCAAGCGGAACGAGCCTGCCTATACGGCCGAAACGGCCAAGGTGGCGGCGGATCTCTTCGGGCTTGAGGCGGCGGCTTTCGCCGACAGGACGACGGCGAATTTCTTCCGTCTTTTCACGAAGGCAATGCGACCGGACGGGGGCTGATGCGGGTTCGAATATTAGGCTGCGGCGGTTCCGGCGGCGTGCCGCTCATTGGCAACGATTGGGGGGCCTGCGATCCGGCCAATCCGAAGAATCGCCGCCAACGTGCCTCGATCCTGGTTGAGGAGCAGGGAACAACCCTGCTCGTGGACACCTCGCCGGACCTTCGCGCGCAATTGCTGGCGGCGGACATCGGACAGCTGGATGGCGTCCTTTTCACCCATGCCCATGCCGACCACGTCCATGGAATCGACGATTTACGTCCCATAAACCGCAGAATGCGTGCCTGGATCCCGATTTACGCGGACAGCGAGACGCTGGCGGCAATCGAGGCACGCTTCGGCTATGTCTTTGAGAAAACCCCGGAAGAATATGGTTTTTTTAAACCATGCCTTACACCCAACCTTATCAAAGGCCCTTTCAAGCTTGGAAACATTGACGTTTTGCCATTCGAACAGGATCACGGCTTTGGCCGAAGCAGCCTTGGCTTTCGGTTTGGGCCCATTGCGTATTCGACGGACGTGACGGAGCTTTCCGAGACGGCGTTTGAGGCGCTTCGCGGCGTTCGGCTCTGGATCGTCGATTGTTTGCGGGATCAGGCCCATCCAACCCATGCGCATCTGGCGCGAACGCTCTCCTGGATCGAGCGTGTCCAGCCGGAGCGGGCGGTGTTGACGCATATGAATCAGGATATGGATTACGAAGCGCTGGCGAAAAGGCTGCCGGATGGGGTCGAGCCGGCTTATGACGGGCTTCGCCTAGAGGTCCTATCCTAAATTTGTCATAATAACCATTATGCGATACTTTCCACAGCCAACGCGAACGCCCCCCTCACAAAAAGATCAGGAAAAATGGGCAATTATCGATGAGCGGCAAGGACAGCAAAAACCCGATCGACGGCCTGTTGGAAATTATGCGCCGCTTGCGCGATCCAAAAAATGGCTGTCCCTGGGACAAGGAGCAGGATTTCACGACGATCGCGCCCTATACAATCGAAGAAGCCTATGAAGTGGCCGCGGCGATCGATGCGAAGGACATGGCCGCCCTACAAGACGAGCTCGGCGACCTCCTCCTTCAAACCATCTATCACGCCCAGATGGCGGCCGAGCTTGGCCATTTCACTTTTGCCGACGTCGTCGCCGGTATTTCCGAAAAAATGGTTCGGCGCCATCCGCACGTCTTCAGCTCAGCTTCCGTTGCCGATGCCGAGGCGCAAACGGAGGCGTGGGAGGCCCAAAAGGCGCGGGAACGGAACGAGGCGGGGTCGGGGGTGCTGGATGGGGTGGCCCATGCCCTACCCGCCTTGCTTCGCGCCGAAAAACTGCAAAAACGCGCCGCCCGCGTTGGCTTCGATTGGGACGGCATTACCCCGGTTTTCGAAAAAATCGCCGAGGAAATCGCCGAGATTCAGGAAGAATTGCCGCCCGGACCCGGTGCGGAACGGCCAAATTCGTCCCTTGCTGGGGAAATTGGCGATCTTTTCTTCGCCTGCGTGAACCTTGCCCGCCATTTGAACGTCGACCCTGAATCGGCGCTTCGGCGCACAAACGCAAAATTTGAACGCCGATTCGCAAGGATCGAAGCCCTATTGCCCGATGGCGCCGCAATCGAGAAAACGCCGATCGAACGCTTGGAAGCCCTTTGGGAACAAGCGAAGAAAGAAGAAAAAGACGGCTAAACGCCGTTCGCATGGTGAAAACGCGCCGCGTCCTTCGGCTCGAGGCGCACTTGAAAATGGGCGTGGGCCTTGTCGTCCCGGCGCTCCATCACCTCGCCATGGCGGTAAAGCCAGGCGATTTGCGCGCCATCGTCTAGCGGCACGGCAATTTCGACGACGGTGAGGCCGGCTGCAAGGCGGGCATCGAGAAGCCGGAGAAGGTCCGGGACCCCTTCCCCATTTACCGCCGAAAGCAGCACCTGGTTTGGGTTACGTTCCGCCTGGTTTTGTAGCCTTTCATGGGCTTCGGCCGGCAATAGATCCGCTTTGTTTAAGACTTCGATCACGTCGTCTTCGATCCGCTCGCCTATTTCGAGATTACGAAGCACGCAGTGGACATCTTGGCGCTGATCGGCGCTTTCGGGATGGGCAATGTTCCGGACGTGAAGAATGAGATCCGCCTCGCGGACCTCTTCCAGGGTTGCACGAAAGGCGGCGACCAGATCCGTCGGCAGCTCCGAGACGAACCCGACCGTATCCGAAAGGATTACGCGGCGCCCGGATGGCAGTTTGATGCCGCGCATGGTCGGGTCTAGCGTCGCAAAAAGCAGGTCCTCGGCGAAGACCTCCGCGCCGGTAAGGTGGTTGAACAACGTCGATTTGCCTGCATTCGTATAGCCGATGAGCGCGATCACCGGATAAGGCACGCGCTTTCGTGCCTTGCGATGCAGCTCGCGCGTCCGCGCGACTTGGCTCAGTTCGCGTTTCAGTCGCGTGATGCGTTCGCCGAGAATGCGCCGGTCCGTTTCGATCTGGGCTTCCCCAGGCCCGCCAAGAAAGCCGAAGCCGCCGCGTTGCCGTTCGAGATGGGTCCAGGACCGCACCAAACGACTCCGCTGATAAGAAAGATGTGCAAGCTCTACCTGAAGCCGCCCTTCCCGCGTCCTTGCCCGCGCGCCAAAGATTTCCAGAATAAGCCCTGTGCGATCGATTACTTTGCACGCCCAGGCCCGTTCGAGATTGCGTTGCTGGATTGGGGTCAAAGGGTGGTCAACCACCACCACTTCAATCCCGTCCGCCAGAATTTCTGCGTGGCAACGCTCGACGGTGCCCTTTCCAAAAAGGGTTGCTGGCACCGTTCGTGTCAGGGAAATCGTTTTCCCATCCACGATTTTAAGGCCGATCGCTTCCGCCAGATTCACGGCCTCGATAAGCCGGCTTTCGGCATGCCGGGTCAAGCCGTGGCCGCTGCCCTTCGGAAAAGGAGAGAGCACGAAAGCGCGCCCCCTCGCCTTTCCGTTTCCGGAAAGGCCCTTCGGCGATCCGTTAGTCCTCGCTGGCTTCGGCGTTTTCCTTATCCTCTTCAAACAGTTGGATCGGACCTGCGGGCATGATCGTCGAAATGGCGTGCTTGTAAATCAGCTGCACATGGTTGTTTCGACGAAGCAGGACGCAAAAATTATCAAACCAAGTAACAACTCCCTGAAGCTTTACGCCATTGGTCAGAAAAACGGTAACCTGAACCTTGTTTTTCCGGATGTTGTTTAAGAAGACGTCCTGAACATTTTGTGATTTTTCTGTCGTCATTACGCGTCTCCGTTTTTTATCGTTTTTCTATTTTTATCGCTTTTCTTGATTTCCCCCTACCCGTCCTCGGCACAAGACCGAACGAAGGGCAAAAGGGTGTCGCAATTCTCTACGATCCAATCGGGTGCGAAGTCTCCGAAATCTTCCATGTTGGGAAGGGTGCTATTCATGGCGATCGCGGTCGCGCCGGCATTGCGGGCGAATTCCATGTCGATGGGAAGGTCGCCGACTACCCAAAGATGCTCTCCCAATTTGATGTTTGTGCCGCGCGTGGCAAACAGGGCGGCCTCTTTTGCCGGCTTGTCCTTTTCCGCTTCCCCGGATCCAACCACGCCCGGCAGATATTTTTCCCAACCGAAATAGGCAATTTCCTCACGAAGCATCGTTCCCACCTTGCTGCTCGCAACCCCCATGAAGATACGCATCTCATAAAGCGCCTGGAGCATTTTTTCCGAGCCCGGCAAGCTTTTCAGCGTGTCCAAATGCCCTTCCAGAAAGGCCTCGTAAAACACGTCATGGGCTTCGTGCCAGCGTTCGCCAAAAAGTTCAGGGAATGAATCGCGAAGCGACCGATTCATCCG
>JAJFGH010000103.1 GCA_021776275.1 Alphaproteobacteria bacterium
CTTTTGCATGGTCCGTGGGTCGCCTTGCATATGCATCAAAACCGTGGGCGCATGGCTTCGCGCCGCAAGGGCCAGCGAGCCCGGCTCGTGGGTCAGCGCGCTTACGTCGTTCAACACCCGCGCACCGGCTTCCAAAGCCGCCGCCATCACATCGGCATGGCGGCTATCGATGGAAAGCAGCGCGCCATGGGACGCCATGCCTCGAACGACCGGAAGCACGCGTTCGCGTTCTTCCGCAGGCGTTACGGGTTGCGCCCCCGGCCGGGTCGATTCGCCACCGATGTCGACGATGGCGGCGCCGGCCTCTATGAGAAAACGGCCCCGGGCGATAGCGGCATCCGGCGCAGCATGATCGCCACCATCCGAAAAACTATCCGGCGTCACGTTGAGCACGCCGAAAAGATGCGGGCGATCCAGCGGAAGGCCGGCAAAGCCAGGCCGCGTCGTTGTCAGCTTCGCCGCCAGGGCATCGATGCGCGCCGCCACAGGCCCGCCAAGGCCATCGGCCCACGCCCGGATTTCGGCCAACGGCGCGCGCCAGCGGCGTGTTCCGGCCGCAGCCCGAATCACCAATTCGCACTTACGAAACGCCAGCGGACCGCCGGCTAGGGGAAAGGCCGCTCCTGCCGCCATGGCCGCACGGGCGGCAGCACCGGCAAACGGGTCATACGGCCGAAGGTAAAGCTTCGCCGCCTCGGCCGTCTTTGGCGCGGGGGGCTTTGCGACGTCTTGCCAATCCGGCATCGAACGAAATATCGATCAGTTGCCCGGTTGAGGCGTCGGCTCCATGCCGCCTTCCTGACCATCTTCGTCGCGCGAGGGCTTCGCCTCGCCGCTGGATGGCACGGAAGATTGCGGCGCATCGCCGCCCGGGGCTTCGGGCTCGTCGCTGGGACGGTAAATGGACTCGCCCCGCAAAAGCGCAGCAATCTCATCCCCGCTGAGCGTTTCATATTCGAGCAGGCCCTGAGCAAGAATTTCCAGCTTGTCGCGCTTCTCGGTGAGGATTTCCGTCGCCTTCGCCAGCGCCGTTTCGACGATCCGGCGGACCTCCGAATCGATCAATTCCGAGGTCGCGTCGGAAATGTTCTGGGTTTGCGTCACCGAATGGCCTAGGAAGACTTCCTGCTCGTTCGACTTATAGGTAAGGGGACCGAGCTTGTCGCTCATCCCCCATTCCGTCACCATGCGGCTCGCGATCTGCGTCGCCATGGCGATGTCCTGGGAAGCGCCCGTCGTGACGTTGTCGTGGCCAAAGACAAGTTCTTCCGCTACCCGGCCACCCATTGCCACGGCCAAATCCGCCTCCAGCTTCGCCCGCGATTCGGAAATCCGATCGCCTTCCGGCAGCCGCATGACGAGGCCAAGGGCGCGGCCGCGTGGAATGATCGTCGCCTTATGAACCGGGTCCGATTCTTTCATGTTGACCGCGACAAGCGCATGGCCGGATTCGTGATAGGCGGTCAGCTTCTTTTCCTTCTCGGTCATGACCATGGAGCGGCGTTCGGCCCCCATCATGACCTTGTCCTTGGCCTCTTCCATTTCCTGCATCGTGACGAGACGTTTCATCTTGCGCGCCGCCAGAAGGGCCGCTTCGTTCACGAGGTTGGCCAGATCCGCGCCCGAAAAGCCCGGCGTGCCGCGCGCGATCGTCCTGGCGTTGACGTCCGGCGAGATCGCCACTTTTTTCATGTGCACCTTGAGGATCTTCTCCCGGCCCACGACGTCGGGCACCGGCACGACCACCTGACGATCGAAGCGGCCCGGGCGCAACAGCGCCGGGTCCAACACGTCCGGACGGTTCGTCGCCGCAATGATAATGACGCCCTCGTTCGATTCGAAGCCGTCCATTTCAACCAGCAATTGGTTCAGGGTCTGCTCGCGCTCGTCATTGCCGCCGCCGAGGCCGGCGCCGCGATGGCGGCCAACGGCGTCGATTTCATCGATAAAGATCAGGCAAGGCGCGTTTTTCTTCCCCTGCTCGAACATATCGCGCACACGGCTGGCGCCAACGCCGACGAACATTTCAACGAAGTCCGAGCCGGAAATCGAAAAGAAGGGCACGTTTGCTTCGCCGGCAATGGCACGGGCCAACAGCGTTTTGCCGGTACCGGGCGGGCCCATTAGCAACACGCCCTTCGGAATTTTTCCGCCGAGGCGCTGGAAGCGCTGCGGATCTTTCAGAAAATCGACGACCTCTTCAAGCTCCTGCTTCGCCTCATCAATCCCGGCAACGTTGTCGAAGGTCGCACGCTCGCGGTTTTCCGTGAGCAGCCGCGCACGCGATTTGCCAAAGCCCATCGCCTTGCCACCGCCGCCCTGCATCTGTCGCATAATGAAAATCCACACCCCGATCAAAAGCAGCATCGGGAACCAGGAAATCAGAATGCTGAAGAGAGACGGCATGCCCTCGTCGTCCGGCGCCGCGGTAATCCGCACGCCGCGCTCCGTCAGCCGATTGACGAGCGTCGGATCGTTCGGCGCATAGGTTGCGAAGGCCCGGCCATCTTGGATATGGCCCTTGATCTGATGCCCCTGGATCGTGACATCGCGGACCTGCCCGCTCTGGACCTCGGCAAGGAAGTCCGAGAAAGCCATCTCCTGAACGTCTTCGCGCGAATTGGGGGACTGGAACAGATTGAAAAGCGCGACCACCAACAACACGACGATAGCCCAAAGCGCTAAATTCTTACCGAAATTGCTCACCGTTTTCTCTCTTCTCCGTTGTTCCCGTCCGGCAGGCGCAAGGCAGCGCCCCCAAAGAAGGAAATTCTAACATGCGGGCCCATCCCCCCGCCTTATAAAGATAGTATCCCCAACGGCGTAAACAACTGCCTAAACCACGGCAAATGCCGGGCCGGCCAAAGGCTGAAGCGGCCGGAAATCCAAGCGTTTTAGAAGCGCGGCGGCGGATCGGCCGCCGCCAGCACGGCAAAAGCCGAGATGGGGCACCAGAACCACGCCCTGACGATCCCAAAGCGCCGGCAGGGTCGGCCGGACGGCGGCGGGCAGCCGCGTTTCGCGCAATTTTGGCGCGGCGGCGGCAATCTCCGCCCACCCCTTCGGGCCTAGCCGGCAAAGGCGCAAAGCGCTTGCCTGCTTTGCCCTGGCGCTTCCGGCCTTTGCGCCTGCGACCTCGACGGCAAAGCGCCCGTCCCAATGAAATGCCGTACCGGGCAGGATCGGCTGCGCCGCCTCCTTCCGCATTTCCCGGCAAAAGAGAAAATGCTCCCCATCGGCCAACACCCGGCAACCGCCAAGGGTGCGTGACCGAAAGCGCGTCTGCCCAAGGGCTGCGGCCAGACGTTCGAGGCGCTCGCGCCTGGGCCCATGAACGCCGCCGCCGACGACGCGCAGCAGCTGGGCCAAGGCCGTGTGAGCCCATGCCGGCGACGCGGCAAGAAACCCTTTCTTGCCAAGACGGGCATAGCCTTCCGGGTAAAGAATTGCCTGCTCCGCAAGCAGCGCCGCCGTCCCCTCCTCAAGATCGGCGCGCAGCACCGCCATGCGCCCCGTCGTTTCTTGAAGCCGTTCCGCCGTTAGCCCTTCTTGTGCAAGCGTCGGCAGCAAGGCGCGAAGGCGCACGCGTGCAAAGGCACGGTCTTCGTTGGAGGGGTCTTCGATCCAGGCTTGACCGCGCGCATCCAGGACGCTGCGAAGTTCCGCCCGCGGCACCTCCAGCAAAGGCCGGAGCAGGCGCAGATCCGCCCTCTCGCTAAGCGGCGCCATGCCTGCGAGGCCATGGAGGCCGCTGCCGCGGGCAAGACGAAAGAGAAACGTCTCGGCCTGATCTTCCCTGTGATGGGCCAATAAGAGATGAAGGATGCCTTCCTTGCGGCAGCGTTCCGTCAACAAGCCATAGCGCGCATCGCGGGCCGCCTCCTGAATGCCGGTTTTAGGCTTTGCCCCCTGCCAGCGCAAAATCCGGTGGGCAATCCCATGGGCGCGGAGCCACGCACCGACTTGCCGCGCTTCCGACGCCGCCTCTGCGCGAAGCCCATGATCCACCGTCAGCGCCAACACGGCGCCGCCACGCACCGCGGCCCATTCCTGCGCAAGCAGCACCAATGCCATGCTGTCCGCGCCGCCGGAAACGGCGACGCCAAGCCTGGGCTCGGCCTCGAAAGGCCCCAAGGGGGCCATCCGGCCCGCAAAATCTTTTGTGTGCATGGGCATCCGTCCACCGGATCCCGAAAAATCAAACTTACGTGCAGCCGTTCCGTTTGCGCTCATCGGTGGCGCGCTGGCGTAGGCCCGCGGGCAGATTCGGGAATTCTTTCTTGAGCCGGTCCAAGGTGGCGCAAGCCTGCTTCTTTTCACGCAGATTGCCCAGGGATTTTGCCAATTTAAGTAAATTGTCCGGCGCCTTGGAACCCTTTGGGTCCTTCTGATAGCCCTGAAGGAACGTCACGGATGCCTGGCGAAAATCGTTTCGCACGTAATAGGTTTCGCCCAGCCAATAGGTCGCGTTCGGCACCAGCGCATCGTCCGGATGGGCCTCGAGGAAGGCTTTCAGCTCGCGTTCCGCCTCCACATATTCGCGGCTGCTTAGCAGCGAGAAGGCATGGTTGTAGGCTTCCCTCGGCGATAGATTGGCAACATTTACCGCCGCCTCGACCGGCTCGGACGCCGGCACCGCCGCCGGTGGCGTCTCCGGCGTTTGCACGGCCGTCGTTCCCGGCTGGGGCATGTTCAAAAGGCCGGCTTGCCCCGCACCGCCTTGCTCAAGGGCGCCGAGCCGAAGCTCGAGATCGCCGGTCAGGCGGTCGAGGCGGTCGCCAATTTCGGTGAATTTGAATCGCATTTCCTCAATTTGGCCGGTCAGGCCGCGGATTTGCGCTTCCATTTCGGCGAAGCGAAGTTCGGCCCGGGCCGCCGCCGATGGCGCATCCAAGGAAGAAGGCGTCGCGGCCGTTCCGGACGCCGGTGAAGCGGGTGACGGCGAAGCAGACGTCGACGCAGCGGACGACGCGCCATCGCGGTAAAATTCGCGCTGCAAGGTTTGCAAGTCCCGCTCCAGGCGTTCCAGACGGTCGACCAGGCTGCCAACGCCCTGGCCTTGCGCAAAGGCCGGCGCGGCTTGCGCAAGGGCTGCCATCAAAAACAACCCGGCGAACAGCGCCGCCATGGGGGTGCGAACAAGAAAGCCTTTTTCTGCCCGGCCGCGCAATCGCTGCGACATTCCCTTCTCCATATTTTTCGAAACTACATTTTCATGGCTTAAATACACAACGTCCGCCCGCCTCGAAAGGTTCTTTCAAACCCCGGAGACGGACGGACGATGAATGCATAACAGCGCGTCGGTTGCGCCCGGAGGCTTAGTTGACTTTCGTCACTCCGCGGCGATTCTGCGTCCATGCCGATTCGTTGTGGCCAAGGGCCGCCGGCCGCTCTTCGCCGTAACTAATCGTCGTAATCCGGCTCGCAGGCACGCCAAGCGCAACGAGGTAATCCTTCACCGCGTTTGCACGACGCTCGCCAAGAGCCAGGTTGTATTCCCGCGTGCCCCGCTCATCGCAATGGCCTTCAATCGTGATGCTGAGACTGGACCGTTGTTTCAGCCAGTTGGCCTGCGCTTGCAACGTCTTTTGGGAATCCGCGCGGATGGCATGCTTGTTGAAATCGAAAAAGACCCGGTCACCAACTTTGGCGACGAGTTCTTGCTGGGAGCTCATCCCACCGGCACCATCGGCGCCTCCGGCGCCTCTCGCGCCTCCAGAACCACCCGTTTGCGTTTCACAGGCGGTTAAAAGGGCTAGGGCCGCAATCGTGACGAAAAACCGACGCATTGATTTAGTCTCCTGATCGAGAATTGGACGGTTAAACCACGTAAGTGGTTTACAAAATCTAAAGAACTCTTGCCGATCTGCCTTTGGACGGAGGCATTCCTGCCCCCCGGAAAGCCCGGCGCTCAGCAATCGTCCCCTGCAATTTCCTAGGTTGGTTAACCATACTGGCCCGGAATCGGAGAATCAATCAAGGAATCAGGGGCGACCAGGCCGGATCCGAGGCATGGAGGGGGGTGACGACCTCGCGCTCGTTGTAGCCCGTGAGGTCGATCGAATAGAGCCGGATGCGGTCGCTGCGCCCATCCATGTCCCCTGGAATTTGCCGGAAAAACATCAAAACCCGCCCGTTCGGTGCCCAAGTGGGCCCTTCATCGCGAAAACTTTCCGTCAGCAGCCGCTCGCCGCTGCCATCCGGCTTCATGACGCCAATAAAAAAGCGGTTTTGGTAGATTTTCGTAAAAGCGATCAAATCGCCGCGCGGCGACCAAACCGGCGTGCCGTACCGGCCCTTGCCAAAACTTATCCGGCGAATGTTTCGCCCGCGCTTGTTCATCACGTAAAGCTGCGGCGATCCACCCCGGTCGGAGTTAAAGACGATCCGATCCCCATCGGGCGAGAAAGAAGGCGACGTGTCGATCGCAGAATTCGACGTTAGGCGTTTCGCGTCTCGCGTGTCGAGATTCATGACATAGATGTCCGAATTCCCATCCTGCGCATAACTCATCACCACTTCCGAATCATCCGGCGAGAAGCGCGGTGCGAACGTCATGCCTGGAAAATCTCCCAAGCGTTCCTGGGCGCCCGTTTCTATGTCGAAAAGATAAACGCGCGGAATATCCTGATAGTAGGAAAGAAAAACGATTCGCTGCGCCGTCTTTGAAAAACGCGGCGTTAAGACAAGCGTTCGCTCATCGGTAAGAAAGCGATGGTTTTCGCCATCCTGATCCATGATCGC
>JAJFGH010000104.1 GCA_021776275.1 Alphaproteobacteria bacterium
GGGCGGCGGGGGCCTAAATGGCGGTGGCGAGCCGGGTTCCGAAGTCGATGGCGCGTCTGGCGTCCAGCTCCGATGCCTCCTCGGCGCCGCCGATAAGCGTGGCCGAGACGCCTGCTTTGCTGAGGGCGTTATAGAGATCGCGGTTCGACTCCTGGCCGGCGCAGACGACGATGCTGTCCACCTCCAGCAAGCGGTCCTCGCCATCGGTGGTGATGTGCAGGCCCTTGTCGTCGACCTTGCGATAGGTGACGCCGCCGAGCATGTGAATGCCGCGCTTTTGCAGCGTCAGGCGGTGGATCCAACCGGTCGAACGGCCAAGGCCCTTGCCATGGGCCGTCGTCTTGCGCTGGAGAAGATAGACTTCACGGGAAATTTTCTCGGGCACGGGCTTGGTCAGGCCGCCCGCGTTCTTGACGTCCTTGTCGACGCCCCAGGCGCCGAAGAAGGCGTCGATGTTTTGGCTTTCCGCCGGGCCCTCGGGCGTCGTCAGATATTCGGCAACGTCGAAACCGATACCACCGGCACCGATCACCGCCACCCGCGGACCGATTTTTTTCTTCCCCGCGATCACGTCCTCATAGGAAAGCACCATACCGTGATCGATGCCCGGAATTTCCGGCACGCGTGCCTTGACGCCGGTGGAAAGCACCACCTCGACATAATTTCCGGAAATCAATTCGCCGGCCTCGGCGCGGCTGTTCAGCCGCACGTCGACGCCGTGCTTTTCCAGCATCTTGCCGTAATAGCGAATCGTTTCATGGAATTCTTCCTTGCCGGGAATCTTGACGGCCAGGTTCAATTGGCCGCCGATTTCCGACCCCGACTCGAAAAGCGTCACCTTGTGCCCGCGCTCGGCCGCCGTGATGGCATAGGCAAGGCCCGCAGGTCCGGCACCGACAACGGCGATCTTCTTGATCTCTTCCGCCGGGGCGATCTGAATTTCCGTTTCGTAACAGGCGCGCGGATTGACGAGGCAGGAAGCCGGCTGTTCCGTGAAAATGTAATCGAGGCAGGCTTCGTTGCAGGCGATGCAGGTGTTGATTTCGTCCGCCTTGTCTTCCGCCGCTTTGCGTACAAAGGCGGCATCCGCCAGGAAGGGCCGCGCCATGGAGACGAAATCGGCAAGCCCCTTGGCCAGAATGCCTTCCGCCACTTCCGGCGTGTTGATCCGGTTTGTCGCTACGACGGGAATGGAAAGGTTTTGCTTCACGGCGCCGATGACATCGACGAAGGCGGCGCGCGGCACCATTTGTCCGATCGTGGGAATCCGCGCTTCGTGCCAGCCGATGCCGGAATTGATCAAAGTGGCGCCGGCCTTTTCGACTTCCTTGCCCTGGAAAATAACTTCTTCGCGGGTGTTGCCGTCCTCGACCAGATCGATCATCGAAAGCCGGTAGATGATGATGAAATCTTCGCCGACGGCTTTGCGGCTTCGGCGCACGATCTCGAGCGGGAAACGAAGGCGGTTTTCGATGCTGCCGCCCCAATCGTCCGTCCGCTGGTTGACGTGGCGGGTCGTGAACTGATTGAGGAGGTAGCCCTCCGATCCCATGATTTCGACGCCGTCATACCCGGCGTCTCTTGCAAGGGTTGCGCAATTCGCAAAGTCCTGGATCGTCTTTTCGATCTCTTCTTCCGTCATCGCCTTCGGCGTCACCTTGCTGATCGGCGAACGGATGGCCGACGGCGCAAAGGCGTAGTCGAGACGGGAATAGCGGCCCGGATGCAGGACCTGCAGGCAAATAACGCCGCCTGCTTCATGTACGGCGTTTGTGACTTTGCGATGCTCCGCGACTTCTTCTTGGGTCGTCAGCTTGCCGCAGCCGGGGCCAAGGACGCCTTCCGGATTGGGGGCAAAGCCGCCGGTGACGATCAGCCCGGCCTGGCCTTCGGCGCGCTCGCGGTAGAAGGCGGCCATGCGTTCGAAGCCGTTCGCTTCGGCCTCGAGGCGGGTGTGCATCGAGCCCATGATGAAGCGGTTCTTCAAGGTGCAAAAACCCAATTCGAAAGGCTGAAAAAGATTCGGATAGGGGCTGTTTTTCGTCATGGAAGGTCCTGTCCCGGCGCTTAAAATCTAACTAACGTAAGGTTGAAATCCAACCAAAGGGACTCTATCATACCCCGGTTGTTTGACGCTGGAAAAATCGTCTGCGGGGCTTTCCGTCGTCACAATGGGGAACGCCCGCCTGCGCTCAAGCGGGTTTTAAAAATTTGAGATAGGACGTGCCATGGCTCTCGATGCCGACACCTTCGAACAATTTCTCACCACGATTCGCCGTTTCGTAAACGAACGGCTTATTCCGAACGAAGCGAAGATCGCCGAAGAGGATGCGGTGCCGCCGGAAATCGTCGGGGAGATGCGCGCCCTTGGCCTGTTCGGCCTGACGGTGCCGGAGGCTTATGGCGGCATCGGCCTGACGACGACCGAAGAGGTGCAGGTCCTGTTCGAGCTTTGCCGTACGTCGCCGGCCTTTCGCTCCGTCATCGGCACGAATATCGGCATCGGCTCCCAGGGGATCGTGATGGACGGCACGGAGGCGCAGAAAGAAGCGTACCTTCCCAAGATTGCCTCCGGCGAAATGATCATTTCTTTCGCCCTGACGGAACCGGATTCCGGCTCCGACGCGGCATCCTTGCGCACGACGGCCATTCGCGATGGCGATTTTTACGTAATCAACGGCACGAAGCGCTTTATCACGAACGCGCCCCACGCCCAGGCATTTACCCTGATGGCGCGGACGGACCCTTCGAAGAAAGGCGCCAGCGGCGTTTCCGCCTTTATCGTCGACGGTGGCCTTCCGGGCATTTCACTCGGCAAGCCTTATAAGAAAATGGGCCAGCAGGGAGCCCATGTTTGCGACGTGATCTTCGAAGATTGCCGCGTGCCGGCGGATGCGATTATCGGCGGCAAGGAAAATGTCGGTTTCAAGACGGCGATGAAGGTGTTGGACCGCGGGCGCATTCATATCGGCGCCGTCTGCGTCGGCGTCGCCGAGCGCCTGATCGAAGAATCGCTCTCTTACGCGATGGATCGCAAACAGTTCGGCGAACGCATTGCGGATTTCCAACTGGTTCAGGCGATGTTGGCCGACAGCCGCGCCGAGGCCTATGCCGCAAAATCGATGATCCTGGACGCGGCGCGCCGCCGCGACGCGGGCGAAAAAATTGCGACGGAAGCCTCGTGCTGCAAATATTTTGCGAGCGAGATGGTGGGACGCGTGGCCGACCGCGCGGTGCAGATTCATGGCGGCTCCGGCTATATCTCGGAATACCCGGTCGAACGTTTCTATCGCGATGTTCGCCTGTTCCGTATTTACGAAGGCACGTCGCAAATTCAACAGCTTGTGATCGCGCGCAACATGCTGCGCGACGCGGAAGGCTAAACGCACACCGCAGGAGGGTGCCGTGGATTTCCAATTTACAGAAGAGCAGGAAGCCCTTCGCGAGGCGGTGATGCGTTTTTCCCGCGAACGCTTGCTGCCGGATTACATGAAGCGGGAAAAGGAAGGCGAGGTCGACCGCGCGTTGCTGCGCGAGATGGGTGCGCTTGGCTTCTTGGGCGTGAGCCTGCCGGAACAATATGGCGGCATGAACGCCGATTCGCTGACCGCCGGCATCGTCACCGAAGCCATCGCCTATGGGGATTTCAACCTTTCCTACCTTCCGCTTCTGAGCTTCTTGCTGGGGGGGCTGCTGGCCAAGCATGGTAAGCCGGAAATTGTCGAGAAATGGGTGCCGAAAATCGCGGTGGGCGAGGCCATTCTTGCCGTTGGTCTGACCGAGCCGAGTGCGGGCTCGGACGCGGCGCGGCTAAAGCTGAAAGCGCGGCGCGATGGCGACGGGTATGTGCTGAACGGCGAGAAGACGTCTATCTCGGCGGCGGACCAGGCCGAGATCGCCATCGTCTTTGCCCGCACCGGCACCGAGGAAGAAGGCGCAAAAGGCATCAGCGCCTTTCTGGTCGAGCTGGATCAACCCGGCATTACGCGGACACGCTTCGACGATGTGGGCACGACCATTATCGGGCGCGGCTCGCTTTTCTTCGACGATGTGAAGATCGGGGCCAACGCCCTGCTCGGCGATGTGGGCGGCGGCTTCACCCAGATCATGAAGGGGTTTGATTTCAGCCGCGCGCTTATCGGTCTCGAATGTTTAGGGGCCGCGCGCGCTTCCATGGACGAGACCTGGGCCTATGTTCAAGAGCGCGAAGCCTTCGGCTCGCCACTGGTCAAATATGAAGGCGTGACCTTTCCCCTTGCCGAGGCGGAGACCATGTACGAAGCCGCCCGCCTTCTTTGTTACAAGACGCTTTGGCTGCGCGATCAGGGCCTGCCCCATACCGGAGAGGCGGCCATGTGCAAATGGTGGGCGCCGAAGCTCAGCTTCGAGATTCTGCATCAATGCCTGCTGCTCCATGGCCATTACGGCTATTCGAAGGAAACGCCTCACCAGCAGCGCATGCGGGACGTCATGGGGCTTGAGATCGGCGACGGCACGGCACAGATTCAGAAAATCATCATCGCGCGCGAACGGGTCGGACGGGTTGCCGTTCCTTATTGAGGCCGTTTAAGAAGACGCGAGCTGCGCCGCGACGATTGCCAGCGCCAAAATCAGACCTGCCCATTGGTTGGAGCGAAACTTCGCCAGGCAATCGGCCGGCCGTTCCGTCTCCAAGGTTGCGGCCTGCCAGAAGAAATGCGCGCCCAGGCAGAGCAGGCCCACGTAAAAAACCCAGCCGAGATGGGCCGCGTTGCCCGCCAGCGCAAACAGCGCCAGCGCCGCGCCATACACGCCAAACAGAAAAATCCGCGTGTGGTCTCCCAGTCGGATCGCGGTCGATTTCACGCCGATCCGCAAATCGTCCGCCTTGTCCTGATGGGCGTAGATCGTGTCATAGCCAAGGGTCCATAGAACGGCGCCCCCATAAAGAAGAAGCGGTGCCATCTCGAGGCTTCCCCGGATGGCCGTCCAGCCAAGCAACGCCCCCCAATTGAAGGTGAGGCCGAGCACGGCCTGGGGCCAATAGGTGACGCGCTTCGCAAAGGGATAGAGGGCGACCGGCAGCAGGGAGGCGAGGCCCAGATAAATGGTGAACCGGTTGAAACAAAGCAGGACGCCAAGCCCAAGCAGCAACAGCAGGCTGAGAAAGCCGTAGGCTTGCCTGAGGGAAATCGCGCCGCGGGCAAGGGGGCGCAAACGGGTGCGTTCGACCTTTGCATCGAAATCGCGATCGACGATGTCGTTGAGGGTACAGCCGGCGGCGCGCATCAAAACGGCGCCGATGCCGAACAGCAGCAGGAAGAAAAGGTCCGACGCGCCGGGAGAGGCAAGCGCCAGTCCCCAGATGCAGGGGAACAGCAACAGCCAAATGCCGACGGGCCGGTCGAGGCGCGCAAGCGCCAGATAGGGCCGCAGCGGAGCGGGGGCGAGGCGGTCGATCCAACTGTTGGTGGGCTCCGTCATCGGCTAAGGTCTAGTCGTTCCGTCGGTTCTTCTCAAGGACGAGGAAAAGCAGGCATGGGCGTCCGGCTTTATTTGGAAGAAGGGCTTCAGGCCGGGGAGGCGGTTCGCCTGAGCCCTCCCCAGGCCCATTATCTGGGCCAGGTGATGCGCCTTTCGGCCGGGGACCGGATTTGCCTGTTCAATGGCAAGGACGGCGAATGGGAGGCGGTCCTCGAAACCCTGTCGAAGAAAAATGCCACCGCAATTCTTAAAAAAATGCGCCGCGCTCAAAATCGGCTGCCCGATCTTTGGCTTCTTTTCGCGCCCATCAAGCGCGACCGCATCGACATCTTGGTTGAGAAGGCGACGGAGCTTGGCGTCACGCGGCTTCTGCCCGTGCTGACGGAGCGCACAACCGTCCGCCGCGTGAATGCGGAACGCCTCCGCGCCCATGCGGTCGAGGCGGCGGAACAGACCGAGCGCCTCTGCGTGCCCGCGTTTGAGGATCTGGCCCCGCTTGCGCGCGTGCTTGCCCATTGGCCTTCGGAACGAAGGCTGCTCTTTTGCGATGAAACCGGCGGCGGCGCGCCGATCCTGGATGCGCTGGACGCGGCAGGGCCGGGGCCCTGGGCGGTCTTGATCGGGCCGGAAGGGGGGTTTGCGCCAGCTGAGCTTGACGCGCTTCGCGGACTCCCCTTTGTTACCCCGGCAAGCCTGGGCCCCAGGGTCCTGCGCGCCGATACGGCGGCCATCGCGGCCTTGACGGCCTGGCAGGCGGTGCTTGGCGATTGGCAGGCGCGTCCCGCCTTTCGGGTCGAGAAAAACGCTGGAGAAGGAAAGAAACGTCAACCATGACCGCGCCGCCCATTCGCGACCTATCCGAACTCGTCGATTTTTTTGCTGCCGGGTGCAAGCCGCCGTCCGATTGGCGGATCGGCACGGAACATGAAAAATTCGTCTTCCGCAAAGCGGATCTCACGCCGGCTCCTTACGAAGGGCCGAACGGCATTCGCGCCATCCTCGAAGCCATGGAACGGTTCGGCTGGCAGCCGGTCCTGGAAGAGGGAAAACCGATCGCGCTGACGCAGGCGGGCTTCGGTTCGATCACCCTGGAACCGGGGGGGCAGCTTGAACTTTCCGGCGCGCCGCTGAAAACCCTGCACGAAACCTGCGTGGAAGTCGCCGAACATCGTGCACAATTGCGAACCGTCATGGATGCCCTTGGGTTGGGGCTTCTCAATCTTGGGTTTCTTCCGAAATGGTCGCGCGAAGACATGCCGTGGATGCCGAAGCCGCGTTACCGCATCATGCGCGACTATATGCCGACGAGGGGCGAGCTTGGCCTGGACATGATGCTGCGTACCTGCACGGTGCAGGTCAATCTGGATTTCGAATCCGAGGCGGACATGGTGGAAAAATTCCGCATTTCCATGGCGCTGCAACCGGTCATCACGGCGATGTATGCGAACTCGCCTTTCGTTGAGGGCAAGCCAAGCGGCTATTTGAGTTACCGCTCCCATGCCTGGATGCATACGGACCCCGACCGCTGCGGGTTTTTGCCTTTCGTGTTCGATGCGGATATGGGATTTGCGCGCTATGCCGACTACATGCTCGACGTGCCGATGTATTTCGTTCGCCGCGACGGCAAATACATCGACGCCGCCGGACAAAGTTTCCGGGACTTTCTGGATTGCAAATTGCCCGCCCTGCCGGGGGAGGCGCCGACCTTAAACGATTGGGAAGATCATTTGACGACCGCCTTCCCCGACGTTCGCATGAAAGGCTTTCTTGAAATGCGCGGCGCGGGCGCGGGCGGCGGGCCCTATCTTTGTGCGCTGCCGGCCTTCTGGGTGGGCTTGCTTTACGACGCTGAGGCGCAACGCGCCGCCCTTGAACTTGTGCAGGATTGGGAGATCGCGGAACAGCAGGCGCTTCGCGGAGACGTCGCCCGGGACGCGATGCAGGCAAAGATCCATGGGCGCCGCGTCCAGGACGTGGCGAAAGAGGCCCTTGGCATTGCCCGGGCCGGCCTTCGGCGCCGTGGGTGCTGCGATCCAAGCGGTCGGGACGAGAGCCATTTTCTCGATGTTCTCGATGCGGCGGCGGAAGGGGGCGTGACCCTGGCCGAGGATCTGCTGGCGCGTTACACCAACCGGTGGGGCGGGCGGATCGAACCGATCTACGAGGAATGCGCCTATTAAATCGGGCAGGCTTATTGGGAGGCGGTGCCGCCGACGGTAAGCCGGTCGATCAACAGGCTTGGCTGGCCAACGCCGACGGGCACGCCCTGGCCATCCTTGCCGCAGGTGCCGATGCCGGGGTCCAATTTCAGGTCGTTGCCGATGCGGCTGACTTTTGTCAGCACGTCGGGTCCGTTGCCGATCAGCGTGGCGCCCTTTACCGGTGCCGTAATGCGACCGTCTTCGATTAGATAGGCTTCCGTTGCCGAGAAAACGAATTTTCCCGACGTGATGTCCACCTGGCCGCCGCCAAAATTCACGGCATAGAGACCCTTCTTTACAGAGCGGAGAATTTCTTCCGGGGTTGCCGTGCCGGCCAGCATGTATGTGTTCGTCATGCGCGGCATCGGCTGGTGGGCGAAGCTTTCCCGCCGGCCGTTGCCGG
>JAJFGH010000105.1 GCA_021776275.1 Alphaproteobacteria bacterium
GGCCAGGCTGTTCATCGGCGTCCCGGTTGTGCGTGCCTTTGCAGGCATGCGCACCGGAATCGATGCGACCAGTGCTGGCAAGAACAGGATGGCATAGAAGAAGGCCGCCACGACCCCCATCGCCGTAATGTTGCCCAGGTCCTGAAAGGGCGGCGCGTCGCTGAAATTCATGGTCAGGAAGCCGATGACCGTGGTCAGGCTGGTCAGGAAAACCGGCGGCATGTTGATGCGCAGGCTTTCGACAAGGGCCGCGTTGCGATCCATGCCGCGGCGCATGGCGGCGAACATCGAAATCAGGATGTGGACGCTGTCGGCGACCGCCAGGGTCATGATGACGGTGGGGGCACCCACCGAAGATGGAGTCAGCACAATGCCGAACCAGCCGGCAAGCCCCATCGCGGTGATGGCGGAAAGCAAAATGATGCTGACGGTGCCAAGCACCCCGGCAAAAGAGCGCAGCATCAAGATCATCGCCGCCAGCAGAATGCCGTACATCAGCGGCGTCAGGTTCTCCATGTCCGCGATGCTGGCTTCGGCAAAGGCGGCATTCAGCATCACCAGGCCCGACAGGTAAATGTCGACATTGGGATGGGCGGCGCGAATTTTTTCGGCCAGCTCGCGCGCATAGGCCACGGTTTCTTCTTCGGCCTTGGGGTTTCGCTGCAACAGATGGATGGTGACGTTGATGCCGGTGACGTGGCTCGTCTCGGAAATCAACCGGCGCACCAGCAGCGGTTCGGAAAGGGCGGTTTTCCGAATGTCCTCAAGGGTTTCCGGCGAAAGCCCGGCCGTATCCGGTACCAAATCGGCCACCACCAGATCGTCGCCATAGGCGCGGGTGTGCTGATAGTTCGTGATCGAATCGACGCGCGTCGAATGGGGTGTTTTCCAGGCTTCCTCGGTCAATTCCCGAACGGCGGCCAGGGTTTCTTCGGTAAAAACCTTGCCGTCCCTGGGCGCAAGCACGAAAAGAACGTTGTCGTTGCGGCCATAGACATCCTGCAAAGCTTCGAACGCCTGAAGTTGGGGATTGTCCTCGCCGAAATAGACGCGGTAGTCCTTCTCGAATTGCAGTCGGCCCATGCCAAGGCCCGCAAGCGCCGTCAGGGCGATGCAGCCGATCATGATGACAAAGCGATAGCGGATTACCCAGTTCGCATAGCGAACAACACGTTCCTCCATCGTCATCGATTGCCCTTTCCGGGGTTGGGGAAACTAGCGAGGCAGGTAAAAATCAGGCTGCGGACCCATCCCTTTGCAGGGCGCGCCAGCGGCGGGAAGGAACGTGGATCTTGGCGGGCAGATGAATGCGAAACGTGGTTCCCTTCTCGGACGTTTCGACAAGGGCAAGCTTGCCTCCATGGGCCTCCAAGAGATCGTTGGAAATGGCAAGTCCAAGGCCGCTGCCGCCTGCGCGCGTCGAGCCGGTAAAGGGCTGAAAGAGACGTCCGCGCGCCTTTTCCGGAATGCCGGGGCCGTCATCGGCAACGTCGATGGTGATTTCGTTGCTGCCGATGCTTGCCGAAACCGTCAGCCAATGGGCCCCCGCTTCCACCGCGTTGCGGGCGAGATTGGTCAGCACCCGGTAAAACTGATCGCGGTCCAATTCCAACACGCAATCGGCCGGCACCCGGTTGTCGATGGCGAAGACGCGCTTTTCCTTCTCGGCAAACATAAGACCGGCGCCCACCTTGTCGACAAGGTTGCGAAGGGAAACCTGCGAGATTTGCAGGGGCGGCGGCCCCTCGCGCGCAAAGGCAAGGGTTTGCGTGCAAAGTTTCACGGCCCGGTCGATGGCATCCAAAAGCCTGGGCGCGACGCGGGTAACTTCCGGGTCGTTGCTGAGGGATAGGCGGTCGGAAACCAGCGAGGCCGTCGAAAGGATGTTTCGCAAATCGTGATGAATTTTGGTGACCCCTTCGCCAAGGGCGGCAAGGCGTGTCTTTTGGCTGAGGGCGTGACGCAATTCCTCCTGCATGTGGGCCAACTCTTGTTCGGCGAGGCCGATTTCGTCCATGCGGTGGCTGGGGGCCATGCGGCGCGTCGCATCTTCCGGCGCTTCGCGGAAGGCCACCATGCTGGCCGTGATCCGCCGCATCGGCCGGACGAGAAAATGATGCAGCGTGATGTAAACGAGGCTGGCAGTAATCAGGGAAATCACGATCGAAAGTGCGATGACGCGAACGGCAAAATCGTACATGGCTTCGCGAAGCGGCTGTTCGTCCATGACGATACGCACGACCGATTGCGGGGCCGTCGTCGGGTTTCCGGTTACCTCGATCACGCGATTGATTTTTTGGGAAAACACGTTCACCGCATCGTGGAGTTGGGTAAAGAAGGTTTCCTTGCGCAGATCGAAGCGAACTTCAATCGGTGTCGGCATGGCGCGTCGAAGCATGTAGGTTGCCGATCCTTTGTGGAAGGTTGCCGCATCGTCGACGCGGGCGTTGTCGAGCAGCTTTTCTTCCAGCTCGGGGCTTACCTCGAGGCTCGGCGTCGCCTCGAGGGCAAGCGTCGCGACATGGGCGGCGTTAAGATGTTCCTGCAAATAAGTGGTGCGGAAACGGCCGATGGACGGGAAGAAGATCAAAAGCTCGCTCACCATCACGAAGGCGATCGTCAGCACAAGCAGCCGCGCCGAGAGGCTTTTCCCAAAGCCGGGCAATTGCAGGTTTTGCGAGGTCATTCCCTATTTTACCCCGGCCTGCCCCCTGGGACAGAGGGGGCAGATTTCATAAGGAAAAACAAATAGTTCCTATCCGAAACGGGCCAAAAAGCGCACAATTTTCCGCGTCCGCTCCCCGAAAAGGGCGGGCACGTAATAGCTGCCGGCGGCCCGCTTGCTGGCTTCGCCCAAGGTCGGGTAGGGGGCAATGGCGCTTGCCACGGCGCCGATCTTGAGCCCGTTTGCAATGGCCAGCACCCAAGGCTGGATCAGTTCGCCGGCCCGGGGCCCGAGGATGTCGGCGCCAAGGATGCGTCCCTTCTTATCGGTCGTGACTTTGACCAGCCCCTCGGTCAGGCGTTCGGCCTGGGCGCGGTCGTTCTCCGCAAATGGCCAGCGCAAGACGCGAACGGTGCCCTTTGCCGCCTTTGCTTCCGCCTCGCTCATGCCGACATGGGCAAGCTCGGGCGCGGTGTAGGTCACCCAGGGCACGTTTGCCGTCTCGGCTTTTGCCGGCAAGCGAAACAGCAGATTGCGAATGGCGATGCCGGCATGGTAACTCGCCACATGGGTAAATTGCGGCCCGCCGGCAATGTCGCCAATGGCATAAACCCGCCGGTTCGTTGTGCGCAGCTGGGCGTTTACGGAAATGCCCTTCGGGCTGTAAGCGATGCCCGCTTCCTCCAGGCCGAGGCAGTCGACATTCGCCTTTCGGCCGGCGGCAACGAGAAGGTGCGAGCCTTCGATTTTTTCTTCGCCGCCATCCTTTTCCCTCAGTACGACGCAAATTTTGCCGCCATTTTTTTTGATGCGGTCGATGGCGATGCCTTCGCGCAGTCGAAGGCCGTCCTTTTGCAAGCGGGTGCGCAGCAATTCGACGAGTTCGGGGTCGTCGCGGGGCAGGATGCCGGCAATCTCCAGCACGGTGACGCGCGCGCCAAGCAAGCGATGCGCCTGGGCCATTTCAATGCCGATGGGGCCGCCGCCGATGACCAGCAGATGTTCGGGCAATTCGGCGTTCTCGAAAATCGTCTCATTGGTGAAATAGGGAACGTCGGCCAGGCCCGGAATAGGCGGCACGGCCGCGCGCGAACCGGTGGCGACCACGAAACGCCGGGCGCGGATACGCTGACCCCCGGCCAGAATTTCCCTCGGACCTTCGAAGCGGGCCTCCGCCTGGATGACCTGGACGCCCAGGCCTTCAAAGCGTTCCACCGAATCGTTCGGTGCGATGGCGGTAATGATGGATTGCACGTGCCGCTGCACGGCCGCAAAGTCGATCTGCGGCGTCGCCTTTATGCCGAAACGTTCGGCGTTCCGAACCGTTTCCGCCGCATGGGCAGCGGCAAGCAGGGCCTTCGATGGAACGCAGCCGGTGTTCAGGCAGTCGCCGCCCATCTTGCCGCGTTCGATCAGCACGGTTTCGGCGCCCATTTGCGAAGCGCCCGCGGCAAGGGAGAGGCCGCCGGAACCGGCGCCGATGATGCAAAGATCGGGGGTGAGAAGAGTGCTCATGGATTTCCCTCTTTTAAGAAACGGGTTCTTTGCGCGCGCGGATTTTCTTGTAGGCGATCGGCACGAGCGCAAGCAGGGAAAGGCCGAGGATCGGGATCAGGATCGCCGGTTCGAAGATGACGCCAAGGTCCGGCGTTTTGCCGCGGTCGAAGAGCGCGCCTACGCCATTGCCGATGCTGACATAGACAAAGGTGCCGGGAATGATGCCGATAAAGGTGGCAAGGATGTAGGTGCGAAGCGGAACGTCCAGAAGCGCCGGCGCAAGGTTGACGAGCCAGAACGGAAAAAGCGGAACCAGGCGCAGCACAAGAAGGTAGTGAAAGGCGTTTTCCTGAAAGCCTGCCTCCATCTTGCGGATGGTCTTTCCCGCTTTCCTGCGCAGCAAATTTCCGAAGGCGAGCTTGGCGGCAAGAAAAAGCCCCGTCGCGCCGAGGGTGGCGCCAAGCACCGTGGCAAGGGTGCCGGTGGTCAGCCCAAACAGAAACCCGCCGGCGATGGTCAGGATCGACGCGCCCGGGAAGGAGAAAGCGACGGCAATGGCATAGCCGGCGCCATAGATCGCGATTGCCAAAAGAAAATGCCGCTCGACGAAATCCTGCAGGACCATCCGGTTTTCCTTCAGGGTTTCGAAGGAAAAATAGCGGTGGATGTCGAGCGCGAAGAACGCCGTCAGCCCCAGCGCCAGGACGGCAATTGGAAGATAGCGCCAAAAAAGGGCTTTTTTGGCCGTGGGTTCGACGACGGTGTCCGGTGCAGGGGGTGTCATGAAGCGCTCTCCTCGGCGTTCCATCGGGTGTAGCGGCCCGCAAGGGGCGCGGCAAGGCGCCTCTCCATCAAAAGGGCGTGAGAGGGGGTTTTCGGGCGTCTCCGGGGCGCTTTGCGCCAGATGCCCCGGACGGCGTTGACTTGCCACCCCCAAGCCCTTATACAGCGGGCCTCTAGGACAAAGCCGGACGGAGCATCATCGGTGAAGCGCACTTATCAACCCAGCGTTCTTGTTCGCAAACGCCGCCACGGCTTTCGCAGCCGTATGGCAACGGTTGGCGGGCGTCGCGTGCTGGCCCGGCGTCGCGCGAAGGGCCGCAAGCGCCTTTCCGCTTAAAGGGTGCGGATGCCGGTCGGGCGTCTACAGCATCGGGCCGATTTTCTTCGGATTGCCGGCCGAGGTCGCAAGTGGGTTACTCCCGGATTAATTCTTCAAGTGGCATCCTGGACCCCGTCGCATAAAGGGTCCAAGGGGGAAGATGTGCGAGTCGGGTACACGGTAAGCCGCAAGGTTGGCAACGCGGTCGAGCGAAACCGGGCGCGGCGGCGGTTGCGCGCTGTTGTACGGGAAGTGTTGGACCGTCATGGCAAGCAGGGACGTGATTACGTGGTAATTGGACGGCGTGGATCTCTTGGACGGCCTTATCGCAGCCTGGTTGCAGATTTGGAGACGGCCCTTCATCGCCTCGATTCGTTTGTTGAATCGGCCGAAGCAAATGGGACCAGCGCCGGAGGATCGGCATGAAGGCGATTGGAAATCTTTTGCGCGCGGGCATCTGGCTTTATCAAGCGGCGCTTTCGCCATTGCTTGGGCCAAGCTGCCGCTATGCGCCGAGCTGTTCGGAATATGCAAGCGATGCGATTGCGCGCTTTGGTCTGCTGCGCGGCATTTGGCTTGCCGGAAAGCGCCTTGGGTGCTGCCACCCTTGGGGCGGCCATGGGTTCGACCCCGTGCCGGAACGGAACGAAAAGCCGGCCTTGCATCCGGAAAACATTTAGCCGCGTCATTCGGGATTTATGGAACAGCGTAACCTTCTTATTGCCGTCGTCCTTTCGCTTGGAATCTTGCTGAGCTTCCAGGCGTTTTACGATCGCTACTACCCATCGCCGGAAGCAGTTTCGGTGGAGGGCGCGGCCGATGGGGCCGCCCCGGAACGGCCTGGGCTGACCAGCGCCGTGCCGGCGCCGGCGGGAACGATGGGCGCGCCGGAAGCGGCCGCACCCGGTTCGCAAGATCGCGAAGCGGCGCTGACGGTTGACACGCGGGTTGCCATCCAATCCCCCTGGCTTCGCGGCTCGGTTCGGTTGAAGGGCGGGCGCATCGATGATCTAGCGCTGACGACCTATCGCGAGACGACGGACCCCACGAGCGCGGAAATCGTCCTTTTCCAGCCGGCCGGCACGGCCAGGCCCTATTATGCCGATTTCGGCTGGGTGGCGGCGGATGGCAGCGTGGCGGTCCCCCATGCCGGCACCTTCTGGCAGGCGGATGGGGCGGTGCTGACGCCAAAAAAACCGCTGACCCTTCGCTGGCGAAACGGGCAGGGGCTTGAATTCGTCCGGCGGATCGCCCTCGACGCGACCTATCTCTTTACCATTACGGACAGCGTCAAGAATGTCGGTGCGCCGCCAACGACGCTTTACCCTTACGGCCTTGTTTCGCGCTCCGGCACGCCGGAGACCGAAGGCTTTTTCATTTTGCACGAGGGCCTGCTTGGCGTTTTCAACCAGACCCTGGAAGAAATCGATTACGACGACCTTCAGGAAACGCCGCTGGTTGCACAAAAAAGCGACGGCGGTTGGATCGGGATCACGGACAAATACTGGCTCGCGGCCCTGATTCCCGATCAGGCGGCTGCAAATGCGTACCGCTTCACCCATCATCTGGCGGGCAGCCTGGATAAATATCAGGTGGATTACCGCGGCCCCGCGCTGGCGCTTCCGGCGGGCGGTACGATTGAAACGGTCAGCCGTCTCTTTGCGGGCGCAAAGGAAGTGCGGTTGCTGGACGACTATGCAAGCCGATTGAATATTCCGCTTTTCGATCGCGGCGTCGATTTTGGCTGGTTTTATTTTCTGACCAAGCCGATTTTTTATGTGCTCGATTATCTTTACAGATTGCTTGGCAATTTCGGCCTGGCAATTCTTTTGCTGACCGTCTTCATCAAGCTTCTTTTCTATCCGCTGGCGAACAAATCCTATCGTTCGATGAGCAAGATGAAATTGCTGCAGCCGAAAGTCACCGAGCTGCGCGAGCGCCTGAAAGACGACCGTCAGCGCATGAGCCAGGAGATGATGGAGCTTTACAAGCGGGAGAAGATCAACCCCTTGGCCGGGTGTTTGCCGGTGCTCATCCAATTGCCCGTCTTCTTCGCTCTCTACAAGGTGCTGTTCGTGACGATCGAGATGCGCCACGCGCCCTTTTATGGCTGGATCAAGGACCTTTCGGCGCCGGATCCGACGTCGCTTTTCAATCTTTTCGGCCTGATCCCCTGGACGCCGCCGGATTTTCTGCAACTTGGCATCTGGCCCATTATCATGGGCGTCACGATGTGGGCGCAGTTCCGTTTGAACCCGCCACCGGCCGACCCGATCCAGGCGCGGCTTTTCCAATTCATGCCCCTTATCTTTACCTTTCTGCTTGCGACATTCCCGGCGGGGCTGGTGATCTATTGGGCGTGGAACAACCTGCTTTCGATTGCCCAGCAATGGATGATCCTGCGCCAGACGGCCGGGGAAGCGTCGAAAAGCTGACGCCATGCGCGGCCTTGGCCAGCGCCGAGGATCAAAAACATGCCAAAAATAACGGACGCGGCGACGGAACGCCCGAACCCATTGAACGAAGCCGCGGCCCTGGAGGCCGGGCGGCTTTTGTTCGCGGGCGCGTGCGTCTTCGAACGGGGCGTGACCAATTTGGACGCGTTGGCGCCGGCGGATCTGCCCGAGATTGCTTTCGCCGGCCGGTCGAATGTCGGCAAGTCCAGCCTGTTGAATGCGTTGACCGGCCAAAAGGCGTTGGCCCGCACCTCGAAAACGCCGGGAAGAACACAACAGATCAACTTCTTCTGCTTGGCCGACCGGCTCGTGCTTGTCGATCTTCCGGGCTATGGCTTTGCGCGCGTCTCGAAAGAAACCGTGCGGCAATGGACCGATCTCGTTAGCCTTTATTTGGAGGGCAGGACAAGTTTGAAGCGCGTGCTGTTGCTTGTCGATGCGCGGCATGGGCTGAAGGATTCGGATCGCGAGCTTTTGAAGATGCTGGATATAACGGCCGTTTCCTACCAGATCGTGTTGACGAAGGCCGATTGCCTGAAACCGGGGCCGCTCGCCGCCCGGCTTCGCGAAACGGAGGACGAGGCCCGCGCCCATGGGGCGGCCCATCCGGAAATTTTGGTTACATCCGCGCGCGACGCCGTCGGCATGGCGGAACTTCGTGCGCATCTGGCTGCGCTGGCGCGGCCAGGCGAATTCGACTAGAGTCCCGCGCCATGAAGAAAACGGATTTCACGGTAGATCCCAAATGGCTCGCCCAGGCGAAGACGCTTTCCCAGGCGCTTCCTTATATGCGGCGCTATGCCGACGAGACGTTTGTTATTAAATATGGCGGCCACGCGATGGGCGACGCGGATCTCGCGGCCAAATTCGCGCGCGACGTCGTGTTGCTCAAGCAGGTTGGCATTCATCCGATCGTTGTGCATGGCGGCGGCCCGCAAATCGGCAAAATGCTCGAGCGGCTCAAGGTAAAGAGCGAGTTTATCGATGGGCTGCGGGTAACTGATAAGGACACCGTTGCCGTTGTCGAGATGGTACTGGCAGGAACGATCAACAAGGAAATCGTATCGGCGGTCAGCGCCGCCGGTGGCCGGGCCGTCGGTCTTTCCGGCAAAGATGGCGGCCTTATTCGCGCGCGCAAATTGCGGCGGACGAAACGGGACATGGATTCGAACATCGAAAAAATTCTCGATCTCGGCTTTGTCGGCGAGCCGACGGAGATCAATCCGACGGTCCTGAATTCCCTGGTTGAATCCGGGGTGATTCCGATCATCGCTCCGATCGGCAGCGGCAATGGTGGCGAAACCTTCAACATCAACGCGGACACGGTGGCGGGTGCGATAGCACAGGCCGTGGGTGCGACGCGGCTGCTTTTGCTGACGGACGTGGTGGGCGTGCTGGATAAGGAGGGGGCGCTCATTCCCGAGATGACGGCGGCCAGCGTCGAAGGGGCCATCGCCGACGGCACGATTCACGGCGGCATGATTCCGAAGGCCGAAACCTGTCTGGGGGCGGTGCGGGAAAGCGTCGATGCCGCCGTTATTCTCGACGGGCGCGTGCCCCATGCCCTGTTGCTGGAAATTTTTACGGAACATGGCGTCGGCACGCTGATCCGCCCCGAGTAACTTGCCCTTTAGGCGTCCGGCCCGGTTTTTTCCGTGACCGTGGCGGCGGCGATATCTTTATCCGTTTCTTCGGCCGGTTCCGGCGTTTCATCCTGGGCCCAATCGGGCTCGGCAAGCGGTTTTGCATCGGCTGCCTTGCCTGCCGCCCAATCGGGGTCCACCGCCGCCTTGCCCTTGGCGCCGTCGTCGCGCGACCAATCCGGATCGACGGGTCCCCGGGGGCGTGCCGTTTCTTCCGCGTCGCTTAAGGCCTCGGTTTCCGACGCCGGCGCAAAGGAATCGAGTTGAAGGCGCATCGCCGCTTCGTCCATGGGATAGGCGTCCGTCTCCGTGCTTAAGGCTTCCGTCGGCGAGATGCGGGCGATCCGGGTTTGAATGCGCGACGCGAGGCGCGCCCCAAGCGACGCCTTCCAGCTAAGCGCCGCGACGGCGGCGGCATTGCCGGTGCCGAGGATGCGCTCGACCATTTTGACCGGCGTGCGGCCAAGGGCGGCGAGGGCTTCGGTCACGAAGAAATGTTTGCCTTCGCCCACCGCAGTTGCGATCGCTTTTTCGTCGAGCCGCCCTTCTTCCAACAGGTTCTGCACGTCTCGGGCGGCCAGGGCGCGCGCGTCCCCCTCCGCCGGTTCGCCCGTTTCCATCTGCAGGCGTTCTTCCAGGGCGGCCGCCACCGCATGCGCGGTTTCCGAATCGAGATCGCCCCGGTTCTGCAAGCTCTGCAGCAAGGAGCCCGCCAGGAAGCCGGTAAGTTTTTGGAGGATGCGGGGCGGAAGGGCTGCGCGGTGGGCAAGGGGTTCGTGCCAGGAAGGCGCGCTGGGCGCTTGGGTCACGATGCGGTCCAGCATCTCCTCCCGGATTTGCGCCACTGGGTTTGCCAGCAGGGCGGCGATGGCCGGCACGCTTTCCGTCGCGACGATCGCATCCGAGATGGGCGCGTGCACACCGTCCCGACGCGCAATCGCCGTCATCGCCGCTTCCGCCGGATCGGTCGCAATGATCGCCAGCAAATCGGCGTCCGTCAGCAGCGGCGAGAATTCCAGCACCGGCACGGCCACGCCGGCGTTGGCGTCCTGGGCAAGTTTGCGGATCACCTCCGGTGGGGCATGGGCCGTCGCTTGCAGTTCTTCGGCCAGCATCCGGCGGACGCGCGGCAGCCGGTCCTCGACAAGAATTTTGAGAACCTCCAAAGTGTGTTCGCGCATTTTGTCTTTTGCTGCCTCCGGAAGGTTCGGAACGAGCCGGCTGATTTTCCGGGCGAGGCGGCAGCGCACGTCATCGTCAGGGTCGCGGGCAAGCAGAACGTCGGCATGCCGGGGCGTTTTTTGGTTCGCGGCGATCGTCGCCCGCACATCCACGTCGCGGTCTTCGGCAAGGTAGTAAAGAATTTCCGGACGGACGTCCTCCCGTGCCGCAAGCTGGCGCCGGGCGCCGGTATCGCCTTCGCGGGCAAGGACCTTGGCCTTTTCGTAATCGAAGGGTGTCTGCCGCAGGACGTTCATCGCGGCGGTCCTTCCGACGTGCCGGCAAGGCGCCAGCCCCCTTTTCCGGCTTGCTTGGCCTGGTACATAGCACCGTCGGCCCGGCCCAGAAGATCGGCAAGCGTCTCGCCATGATCGGGGTCGAACACGGCAATCCCGATCGAAAAGCCCAAGGGGCAATTCGCGCCGCCGGAAAATTCGGCGAGGGCGGCGGCATCGTTCAGGATGGCGCGCGCCTTTTCCCCGGCCGCCGTGGCGTTGGTGTTCTCCAGCCAAAGGGCAAATTCATCGCCGCCATGGCGCGCGACAAGATCGACGCTGCGCGTGTTTTGGCCAAGAATTTTGCCCGCTTTCCGCAGCGCCGCGTCGCCTGCCGCGTGGCCGCGGTGGTCGTTCGTCTGTTTGAAATTGTCGAGATCGAGATAAAACAGCGCCGCCTTTTCCCTTCCCTTCGCCGCCCGCGCAAAACGGCGGTCCAGCTTGTCATGGAAGGCGCGCCGGTTGAGAAGCCCCGTCAACGCATCCGTCGTCGACAAATGCAACAGGCGCCGATGGACGGCGATCTGCTCAAGGGCGATGCCGAGCTGACCGGCAACGCTGGTTAAAAGGTCGCGCTCGTCCTTGCCGAAGGGCGGCGATTTTCGCCAAAGGCTGACCAGGCCATTGCGCTGCTGGCGATAGGAAGTTGCTACCAAAAGGCCGGCTTCGGGATTTTCAAAATGGATCGGAAAGACGGCTGCGGAATTTTGAAGGGCCGCATCTTCCGCATCGAAAGCGGGCAGTGCGCCAAACTCGGCGCGAAGGCCCGGCGCTCCCGTGTCGTTCAAGGCGACGATCCGGCAGCCTTCGGCCCCGGCGGCGCGCGCGATGGCCGTAGCGGCGCGGGCCAGCATCGCTTCCGGCTCGACCTCGTCGCGGATCGTACGGGTTAGAAAAAGAAGCAGGCGTTCCCGATTTTGAAACTGGGCCAGCTCTATCTGATGCAGGCGCATTTCCGTTATGTCGCGGCAGGTGCCGCGCGCGCCGTTCCACGCGCCGGCGGCATCGAAAAGCGGCTGTGCCGAAATGGAAAGGCAGGCCGCCTTTCCTTCGGCGTCCCGGAACCAAAGCTCAACTTCCTCCATTGCGCGGGTCGTGCGGAAGGGAAGGACAAGCTCGGTTTCCGATGCGTCGAAAAGCAGGCTTTCCGGATCGCGGCCAAGCAGGGCGTCCGCGTCGAAGCCCAGCACGCCCTTGGACGAGACGAAGCAAAAGCGGCCATCTACCGCCGTTTCCCAAACGAAGTCGCTTGCCGTTTCAACCAGGCTTTTGTAGCGCTGACGCGATTCGATCAAGGCCTCGCGCAAATTCCGATCTAGGGTGACATCGCGGGCCAGCAGAAGAACAAGGTTCTCTTCGGGAAAGGGAAGCAGGAAAAG
>JAJFGH010000106.1 GCA_021776275.1 Alphaproteobacteria bacterium
AGGACGCGAATCTGGAAGGGGCCGAGCGCGGCAGCATGCCTGAGCCGATCACAAAAACCGCGCATTGACGTTTCCCCCCGAACGCCTCCTCCTGCAAAGCATGTCTTGAGTCTTTCCGAAAAGCCGTCCACGCTTTGGCGGTATTTCTATTCGGAAGGCCCATGCCCGCACCCTCCCTGCCCTGGCTTGCCCCCGTCATCGCCCATCGCGGCGCAAGCGGCGTCGCGCCCGAAAATACCCTGGCGGCCATTCGCCGCGCCGGCGAACTTGGCGCAAGCTGGGTGGAAGTGGATGTGCGCCGCGCAGCCTCGGGCGAGCTGGTCTTGATGCACGACGCCACCCTGGACCGCACGACGAACGGACGCGGCAACGTCGCGGAAACCCCTTACGAAACCCTTGCTGGACTTGACGCCGGCGCCTGGTTTGGACCCGATTTTGCGGGCGAGCCGATCCCGAGCCTGGAGGCGTTCATCCGTCTCGCGGAAGAGCTGGACCTTTGTGCGAATGTCGAGATCAAGGCCGAGGCCAGCGAGGCGGAAGAAATGGGCCGCGATGTCGCCATGGCGTTGCGCGATCATTGGCCTGCGCACCGGGCAACGGCGCTGATCTCCAGCACGTCGCCAAAGGCGCTCGGCGCGGCGGCAAAAGCGGCCCCGGATTTTCCGCGCGGCCTGGTCGTAGACCAGGTGCCAAACGAAGCGGCCCTTCGTGAGCAAGCCTTGGGCTGCGTTTCCGTTCACACAAACAACTTCTTCTTAACCCAGGCAAAAACGGCGCTGCTTACCCGGCTTGGCTATGCTGCTCTTGTCTATACGGTCAATCGCGTGGAAAGGGCAAAAACGCTTTACGCCTGGGGCGTCGCCGCGATCTTCACCGATTACCCGGAGCCGGAACGGTGGCGCTAGCTGCAAAAGATGCTGTCGGCGTCCTTCACCCACCGGCGAAAGGCGAACCCCGGATCGTTTCCCTGGTCCCAAGCCTGACGGAACTTTTGTTCGCGCTGGAGCTTGGAGAAAATCTGGTCGGGCGCACCCATTATTGTATTCACCCGAAAGCGCCTTTGCGCGACGTGCCGAGCCTTGGTGGCACCAAGAAGATCCGCATGACACGCCTGTTGGAGCTTGCCCCCACCCATGTGCTGATGAATGTCGACGAAAACCCGAAGGCGATGGCCGATGCCATTTCAGAGGCCGGGATCGAGGTGATCGCGACCCACCCCTTGACGCCCCTCGACAATTTGCCGCTCTACCGTCTGCTGGGCGGCATCTTTGACCGGGCGCATAAGGCGGAAGCCCTTTGCGACGCATTCCTCGAAGCCCATGGAAAATTGGAAGAAGCCGCCAAGGCCTGGCCCAAGCGGAACGTGCTTTACCTGATCTGGAAAGACCCATGGATGACGGTCGCCCGCGACACGTATATTTCCGAAACCTTGCGCCTGCTGCACTGGCAAACCATCGGCCAGGAGGGAGCGGACCGTTATCCGAAGATCGAACTTTCGCCGACCCTGCTGCAGGAAGCAGACATTGTCCTTTTTTCGAGCGAGCCTTACGCCTTCCAAGCAGCCGATCTCGACGCTTTCCGCGAAAACTTTCCGGAGGCACGCGCGCGCCCGATCCTCATCGACGGCGAAATGACGTCCTGGTTCGGCTCCCACGCGATCGCCGGCCTCGACTACCTTCGCGGGTTCGCCGAGCGGCTTGCCAGGGAAGAGGAAGCCCAGGCGCCTGGCTAGCGCCCGGCCCCGTGCAACAGCCCGATCGCCAGCAGCGCCAGCATGCGCCGGTTGCGCGGATCGACCTGAAGATCGCCGCCTTCCGCCTCAAGCCGCGTGGCAAGGCCCGCCCGCTTTGGACAGGGCGCGGGCATGGCCACCTGGGGCGGCGCAACCCGTGCCGCCGGCGCGACGGCCGCGTGGCTTTTGGAAATAATTTGCCACTCCGCCTGGGCATCGACTGCCAACAAAGTGGCGCCCGCGAGGCTGGCCGCCAAAACCCCCAACCCCAGCAAGGCGGACCGTACGGCTTGGAAACCGGTTTTCCGTTTTAAAAAACGTTTCACGACGCACTCTCCTTCCTCTTTGAAGAAAAGAATAGCGACGCGCGCTTAATTGTTACTTAAGTTCTACTTACACTTTATTTCATAAAACTATTTTTTATTTAAAAAATAACGTCGATTATTTAGCGTGATTACATTTCAAATTTTTAAGACGGCCGAACCGGGCGGTAAATTTTTCCTAATTTCCAGGCATTCCCGGCCATGTTGCCTGGACCTTTCTTCCGCCTGGCCCCGGAATTCCTGGCAATACGTTTCTATATCAAAGCGTTAAATCCGACCCCGCCCTGGCATGGTTCTCGCACCTTCCCTGGTGCAACGCACGCCATTGATGGGCCCGATTCATGCCGCAAAGAAAAAGACGCAACACCGCCTATGGGAAGGGACGCCAGCGGCAAAGGCTGGCCGTGCTGTTCGGCATCTGCCTTTTTACAAGTCTGCTGAATACCCAGGGTGGCGCCGTCAATATGGGCGAGGGCGCGGTAAGGATCGTCTCCCTAAAAAGCAACGACGTCCCGGCCGTTCGGCCCGTTCGGCAGACAATCGCCGTATTGCAAGACCGCCCAGGGCGGGCGGGCGAGAAAGACGGCAAGGCCAAAAAATCGCCGCGGCGAATTACCTCGACGCTTGGCATGCAGCAGATCGACGTTGCTTCCATAACGGCGGATCTCGTCGTGAACTGGGCCCCTTCCCTTGAAAGCCCTGGCCCCAAGCCTGGCGACGGCAATCATGCCCTCAATGGCAAACGCCCCGATATCGCTAACCGCGGTGCGTGCAATATCGGCGGCTTCGGCGGCAGTGGCGCCGGCACTTCAGGCGCATGCAACGCCCGCGGCTTTCGTGGCGCCGACGACAAAGGGAACGCCAGCTTCGACGTCCGCTCCGCTAGTGAAAGTGGAAATGCCCGCCAGAACGGCAAACCCAGAGACGTGGGTCCCAGAGACGTGGGCCCCAGGGACAACAATCCCGGAAACGGCAAAGGAAACGCCGGTAGAAACGAAACCGGCAGAGGCAGAGGCTAAAGAGCTTCGCCACGCGCGCCCCTTTACCCGCCAACAATCCGTTTGATTTAATTGGCGACCCCAACGGGATTCGAACCCGTGTTACCACCTTGAAAGAGTGGAGTCCTAACCTCTAGACGATGGGGTCAGCATCGAGATGAGCCCCCGTATCTAAACTGGAAACCCCTGAAAATCAAGCCATCGGGCGGTTCGCCCCGGCTAGCCCTCCGGCCGGGCGGGGGCCGCGTCCTCGATGAAAAGCTGAACGTTTTCGCGCCCCTGCCAATTATCGGCGCGAAGATGCCCTGCCAGATGGAGCGCGACGCCGCCTTTCTCCAGCAAAGCCCGGCCAAGGGGGGTCTCGGCGCATCGAAAGGCGATCCCTTTCAGGCGCCCCTTACCGTCCCCATCCGCAATCGTGCAGCGCACATGGTCCGCCCCGACGATTTCCGAAAAAACGACGCGGGCGTTCGCAAAGGCAAAGCGCGGCTCGGCATTGCCGGCGCCGAAGGGGCTTAGGCGTTCCAAAAGATGGACGAATTCCGGGGTCGCCGCCGCCGGCGCCAGCGCACCGTCGAAGCCAAGGGAGGGCACGTAGCCGATGCGCGTTAAGGCTTCGCCGAGGCGCGCATCCAGAAAGGCGCGAAGAGCGGGCAGGCTTTCCTCGGGCGCGGTGAAGCCCGCCGCCATCGCATGGCCGCCGCCCTTGGCGATATGCCCCGCCTGGCGGGCGGCGAGGACGGCGCTGCCGAGATCAACGCCGGGAACCGAACGGCCGGACCCGCTGGCCTCGCCCGCCTGGATGGCGGCGACAAAGGCCGGGCGGCCATAGCGTTCCTTCAACCGGCTGGCGACGATGCCGACGACCCCCGGATGCCAATCCGCGCCATAGGCGAAGACGGCATGGCCGATGTCGCCGCCCGCCTCCACTTGCGCGATCGCCGCTTCAAGGACCCTTGCTTCGATTTCCTTGCGCTCCGCGTTCAACCGGTCGAGATGTTCGGCAATTTCTTTCGCTTCGATCGCGTCCTCCGTCGCCAACAGCCGGGCGCCGAGGGACGCCTCGCCGACCCGGCCACCGGCATTTACCCTGGGCCCAAGCTGAAACCCCAGATGATAGGCGCTGGCCCGCGTTTCCAATTGCGCCACATCGGCCAGGGCGGCGATGCCTGCATTGGCGCGCCTGGCCGCCACCTTCAGGCCCTGGACGACGAAGGCGCGGTTGATGCCGGTCAGGGACGCAACGTCGCAGACCGTGCCAAGCGCCACCAAATCGAGCCATTGCAGCAAATCCGGTTCCGGCCGCTCTTTGAAGAAGCCTGCTTCCCGAAGCCGCCTATTGACCGCGACGGCCAAAAGAAAGGCGACGCCAACGGCGGCAAGCTGGCGATGGGGGCTGGTTTCGTCCAGGCGGTTCGGATTGATGACGGCCAGCGCCTTGGGCAGGCCCGGCTCGCCAATGTGATGATCGACGACGATGACTTCCAATCCCACCGCCGCCGCCTCTTCCAGGGCCGAAAACGCGGTGGCGCCGCAATCGACCGTGACAACCAGCCTGGCGCCTTCTTCGTAAAGCCGTTTTAACGCGGGCGCGTTCGGCCCATAGCCTTCTTTCTGCCGGTCCGGGATGTAGACGCGAAGGGCCGCGCCGAGGCTTCGAAAAAAACGTTCGAGCAAGGCCGACGACGTGGCCCCATCGACGTCGTAATCGCCAAAAACGGCAACGGCCTCGCCGTTTCGGATGGCATCCGCCAAGCGGCCGGCGGCAAGGTCCATGTCCTTTAAATGGGACGGATCGGGCAAGGACTTCCGCAGGCTCGGCTCGAGAAAGGCGTCGGCATCCGCAAGGGCGACGCCGCGTGCGGCAAGAACCCGGCCAAGAATTTCCGGCAAGCCTAACCGTTGCGCCAAAGCCATGCCGGTGCGCGCATCGCCAAGGCGCACCCGCCAGCGCTTTCCCGAAAGGGAGCGTTCCACACCAAGGAAGTTTTCGCCCGAAGGGGGCTCTACCATCGCGCTAGACTTAGCGGTCCATCGGCACGAAGCCGGATTTGCGATTGAAATTGTGCTGCGCTTCGATCCGGCGCACGGTCCCCGTTTTCGAGCGCATCACCAGCGAATAGGTCTGGGCGCCGCCGGAAAAACGGCGCACGCCTTTCAGCATTGAGCCGTCCGTTACCCCGGTCGCCGCAAACATCACGTCGCCATGGGCCAGTTCCCCCAGGGCGTATTTGCGGTCCAAATCGGTGATGCCGATTTTTTGCGCCCGGCCGCTTTCGTCCTTGTTGCGGAAAAGCAGGCGCCCTTGCATCTGCCCGCCGATGCAGCTAAGCGCGGCAGCGGCCAACACGCCCTCCGGGGCGCCGCCGGTTCCCATATAGATGTCGACGCCGCTTTCCGGGGTCGTCGTCGCAATCACGCCGCTGACATCGCCATCGGAAATCAACATGATGCGCGCGCCCGCCTCGCGAACGTTCGCGATCAGCTCGCGGTGGCGGGGCCGGTCGAGTATGCAAACGACAAGGTCGGCAACGGTCGCCTTCTTCGCCTTGGCAAGGGCCTTCAGATTTTCCTCCGGGCTCGCGTCGAGATCGACAATCCCTTCCGGCAAACCCCGGCCAACGGCAATCTTGTCCATATAGACGTCCGGCGCGTTGAGAAAACCGCCATCCTCGGCCATAGCGATCACGGCCAGCGCGTTCTGGCCGCCCTTCGCCGTAATCGTTGTCCCTTCCAACGGGTCGAGGGCGATGTCTATTTTGGGGCCTTTGCCAAGCCCGACCTTTTCGCCGATGTAGAGCATCGGCGCTTCATCGCGCTCGCCTTCCCCAATGACGACGGTGCCTTCGATGGCGACGCCGTTAAGAGCGGCGCGCATCGCATCCACCGCTGCCTGATCGGCCGCCTTCTCATCGCCCCGCCCCATCAGGAGCGAAGCAGAAAGGGCCGCCGCTTCCGTCACCCGCACCACCTCGAGCGCAAGGTTGCGGTCCATGGTTCCTTTGTTTGCCATTCCCCCCTCTATCCTTTCGGTTCGGCCGCGCTGTGCAGGGCTTCGATCCGAATCATTCTGGGCGATTCGACGACCGTATCCAAGCAGTCGATTTTTTCCAGCGCCTGGACCATGGCCGCCTCGCGGGTTTCATGGGTCGTCAGCACCACCGGCACGGCCTCGCCGGGGGCGCGCTGGCGCTGCAGCATCGATTCCATCGACACGTTCTCATCGCGCAGAACCGCCGTCACCTCGGCGATCACGCCGGGACGGTCGAGCAGCATCAGCCGCACATAATAAGGGCCCTTGTGACGGGCCATTGGCGCCGCCGGAATTTTGGCAAGCTTTTCGACCGGAACGGAGAACGTCGGCAGCCGGGTGCCCCGGGCAATATCGGCAAGGTCGGCGACGATGGCCGATGCCGTCGGCCCGGCGCCGGCACCACGGCCTTCAAACATCGCGCTTTCGATAAAGTCCCCATCGGCAACGATGGCGTTGTCGACGCCCTCGACATGGGCGATGGGGGCGGAAAGCGGCACCATGCACGGATGCACGCGCTGTTCGATTCCGTCTTCGGTGAGCCGCGCCAGTCCCAACAGTTTGATCCGATAGCCAAGCTCTTCGGCATAGCCGATGTCCAAGGCCGAAATGTGCCGAATGCCCTCGGTGTAAACGCCGGCAAAATTCATTTCGCAGCCAAAGGCGACGGAAGCCAGAATGGCGAGTTTGTGGGCAGCGTCCACCCCATCGACGTCGAAGGAAGGGTCCGCCTCCGCATAGCCAAGCGCCTGGGCTTCCTTCAGCACGGCGTCGAACTCGCGTCCGGAACGCCGCATTTCCGTCAGGATGAAATTGCAGGTTCCGTTGAGAATGCCATAGGCGCGCTGCAAGCGATTCCCGGCAAGTCCCTCGCGCAGCGCCTTGATGATCGGAATGCCGCCGGCGACGGCGGCCTCATAGGCCAGCACGACCGATTTTGCCTCGGCCTGGCGGGCAAGCGCCAGCCCATGATGGGCCAAGAGCGCCTTGTTCGCGGTAACCACATGGCGGCCATGCTGAATGGCCGTTTCGCAGATTTTCTTCGCAACGCCGTCGGCGCCGCCAATCAATTCAACGACGACGTCCGCGTCGGCCTCGGCGGCCATTTGAACCGGGTCGTCAAACCAGGACACATTTTGAAGATCGAGGCCACGGTCGCGGCTTTGATCGCGCGCGGAAACGGCGGCGATGGCGAGCGGACGGCCGCACCGCTCAGCCAGCAATGCGCCATGGCTCTGCAAAACGCGAAACGCGCCGGCGCCAACCGTACCCAGCCCGGCAATCGCTACTTTCAGTGGGTCGTTCAAGATGCCGCCGCCCTTCCCTGCAATTTGGCGAGCACTTTATCGGAAGACGCGAGGAACGTCTTGATATTCCGCAAGGCCTGCCGGGTGCGGTGTTCGTTTTCGACGAGGCCGAAGCGAACATGCCCCTCGCCATATTCACCAAAGCCAAGGCCCGGCGAGACGGCCACCTTTGCTTCCTGAAGCAGCAGCTTCGAGAATTTGAGCGAGCCCAACTCGGCATACACATCCGGCAAGGGCGCCCAGACAAACATCGTGGCCGGCGGCAAGGGCACGTCCCAACCCGCGCTTTGCATGCCCCGCACCAACACGTCGCGTCGCCTGCGATAGGTTTCGCGGATTTCCTCGACGCAGTCTTGCGGACCGTTCAGTGCCGCCACGGCCGCCACCTGAATGGGTGTAAAGGCGCCGTAATCGACATAGGATTTGATGCGCGTCAGCGCGCCGATCAATTTCCGGTTGCCGGTGGCAAAGCCAATGCGCCAACCCGGCATGTTGTAGGTCTTGCTAAGCGAGGTGAACTCGACCGCCACGTCCTTGGCGCCGGGAATCTGCAAGATCGAAGGCGGCGGACCCGATTCGAAATAGATTTCCGCGTAGGCCAGGTCCGACAGAATGTAAATATTGTGATGGCGACAGAAATCGACGATCTCGCCATAGAAATCGAGATCGACCACCTGCGTCGTCGGATTCGCAGGGAAGTTGAGCACAAGCGCCATCGGCGGCGGCACGCTGTTCCGGCACGAACGCTCCAACCCCTTCATAAAGGCACCGATGTCCGGCCCCAAAGGAATGTGCCGGATCGATGCCCCGGCAATGATGAAGCCATAGGGGTGGATCGGATAGCTTGGATTCGGCACCAGCACGATATCGCCCGGCGACGTAATTGCCTGGGCAAGGTTGGCGAGCCCCTCTTTTGAACCGAGAGTCACGATGGTTTCCGTCTCCGGATCGACGGAAACGTTGAAGCGCCGCTCGTAATAGCCCGCGATGGCGCGGCGCAGCCCAGGGATGCCGCGCGAGTTCGAATAACGGTGGGTCTTCGGGTCCCGAACGGTTTCGATCAGTTTTTCGACAATGTGGCTCGGTGTCGGGCGATCGGGATTGCCCATGCCAAAGTCGATGATGTCCTCACCGGCGGCGCGCGCATGCGCCTTCATTGCGTTCACCTCGGCGAACACATAAGGCGGAAGCCGTTGTATGCGGTGAAATTCCTGTTCTCCGTTCATTCCAATACTATCCGCGTCCATGCCCGGCCCTGCGGGTGGGGAAAACGACCGCCACGCGATCCAGGCCTAATAATCGATATAAATTTCTGTCCGCCGGTTGCCGGCTTCGCCCGCTGGCATCACTTCGAAATAAAGCGGCTCGCTGTCCGAACTGGCCCCGATGAAAACCTGCTTCGGATCGACACCTTCGCGCATCAGCCCCTTGGCAACTGCGTTCGCACGATCGACGGAAATGTTGAAATTCGCCAATTGGTGCTCCATCGGATCCAGATCCCGCGTACGGCTGCTTGCGTGGCCAATGATGCGGATGGCCGTCCCGTTTTGGCGGAACATGCCAACGACATCTTTCAGGATCTCGCGGTCCTTCTCATCCAACGAGCTGGACCCGACATTGAAGTGGATCGTCGCTACGCGAATCGACAGGCCCGTGACGCCTGGGTCAAATTCGGAAAGCGCCCGCGGCCCATCGCCATCCGACGTGCGTTCGGTCAGCAACGCCTTTGGCGCCAGGACTGCCTCGCCCAAGGCAGGCGGCGCCACGCCGCTTGCCGCCACGGGCGGTGATGGAAAAGCCGCATCTGCCGCCGAGGGCGGCGGCGGTTGGAAATTCGCAGGCAGGGCAAGTGCTCCCGATTGCGCAAAATTCTGGTTCATCGCCTGATTTAGCTGCGGCGCGCCCGTTGGAAAATACGGCAAGGACGACACAATATCCGAGGCCGGGATGCGAAGCGTTTCGGCAACGGCCGGCGGCGGCGCAACGACCGGTGCGGACCATGCCGCAACGGGCGGTGTCGGCACAATCGGGCGCGGCGCGGCAACCGGCGGCGGCGCAAGTCCCGCTACCTTTGAAAGCACCGGCGGAGGGGGCGGCGACAGCGTGCGAATCCCCGGCACCTCTGCGCCAAGCGGTTCCGGGCTTGACTTGGCAATGGTGCGTGGGTCCGAAAGCTCGCCGGCCAAGGCAACGGGCTGACGCGGTGCCGCCGAGGGCGGCGGCGCTTCCTTCAACGCGGTGCGGCGTGGCGGGAGCGGCCGCATCGAGAAGCTCCGATCCTCATCGTCCTGATAGCGGAGCGTTTCGTCCGAATATTGGGCATGGTCACGATCCGCGACCAGGCCATCCGTGATTTCGGCGGCGGTCTCGGGGTCGTAAGCAGGCGGACGGTCGGGCACGTCGCCTAAATTTGGGAAGGATTCATCGGCGAGGGCACGCTCCTCACGCGCAAGGGTGGGATCGAGCACGCTTGGCTTCGCTGCCGCCTTTTCCTCGTCATCGCCGAACCAGCCGCTGACCCCTTTGTACCATTCGACCGGGTTGGCCGCGTCCGGGACCTGGCTACAGCCGGCAAGGGCGAAGAAGGACAGCGCCAGCGCAAAACGCACAGAAACGAGACGGAAGGCTTGCATGGAACCGAACATGTTATTAGGTACTCTCTTCGCCATGAATGGGGGTGCCCTCCTAGGCGGGTAAACTTTTGACCATTCAGCGCCCCTAATTTTCAGGGAAACAAGGCCTTCGGGCCAACGCCCGGCAAATCATAAGGGAATCAGCAATGAACGATCAACCGAACTCCACCAAGGAAACCCAGGATTTCGGGCAATTATCGGAAAATCTGACCCAGATTGCCGAAAAGAGCCACCAGATCGTCCAGGATTTTCTCTCAAAACAGACGGCAGAGGGCGAAAAGGGCTTCCCCCTGCCCGCCAATCTCGGCGCTGCTTTCCTGGAGATGACCCAGCACATGATGGCCAATCCGGCGAAGATGTTCGAAGCGCAGATGGAACTTTGGCAGGGTTATATGGCCCTATGGCAGCGCACTGCCAACCAGGCAATGGGCGTCGAAACGCCGCCCGTCATCGAGGAACAGGAAGGCGACCGCCGCTTTAAAGACCCCTCTTGGGACGACAACCAGCTTTTTGCCTACATCAAGCAGTCTTACCTGTTGACGGCGCGTTGGACGCAGTCCCTGACCTCCAAGGTCGACACCATGGATGAAGGCACGGCGCGCATGGTCGACTTCTATACGCGTCAGTTCGTCGATGCGATCGCGCCCAGCAATTTTGCCCTTACGAATCCGGAAGTCTTGCGCGAAACCGTCGAAAGCAAAGGCGAGAACCTCGTCCGTGGCCTGCAAAATCTATTGGACGATCTGGAAAAGGGCAAAGGGCAACTCCGCGTCATGCAGACGGACCCGGATGCCTTCAAGCTTGGCGAAACTATTGCCACGACGAAAGGCAAGGTCGTCTACCAAAACGATCTGATGCAATTGCTGCAATTCTCGCCGACGACGGAAAAAGTTTACCAGCGCCCCCTGTTGATGATCCCGCCATGGATCAACAAATATTACATCCTGGATTTGCGCGACAAGAATTCCTTCGTCCGCTGGGCCCTCGACCAGGGGCACACCGTCTTTATCATTTCCTGGGTCAACCCGGACGAAAAGCTGGCCAAAAAATCCTTCGAAGATTACATGCATGACGGCCCGCTGGCGGCGTTGGATGCGATCCAAAAGACAACGGGCGAGGACGAGATCAACGTCCTTGGCTATTGCATCGGCGGCACCCTGTTGGCCACGACGCTTGCCTATCTCAAGGCGAAAAAAGATACGCGCGTCCATAGCGCCAGCTTTCTTACGACGATGGTCGATTTTGAGGACGCGGGCGAGCTTTCCGTTTTCATCGACGAAGCCCAGCTTGCCGATCTCGAACAGAAAATGGAAAAGCGCGGCTATCTGGAAGGCCACGAAATGGCCACGACTTTCAACATGTTGCGCGCCAACGATCTGATCTGGTCTTTCGTCATCAACAATTACCTCATGGGAAAAGACCCCTTTCCGTTCGATCTGCTTTACTGGAATTCCGATTCGACCCGCATGCCCGCCGCGATGCACAGTTTTTACCTGCGCTGCATGTATCTGGAAAACAAACTCGTGAAGCCGGGCGGCATTACCTTCGATGGCGTGCCCATCGACCTTCGAAAAATCGACGTGCCGGCCTATGTGCTGGCCTGCCGGGAAGACCACATCGCCCCCTGGAAATCGACCTACGCCGCAACGCAGCTTTACAAGGGGCCCGTTCGCTATGTCCTTTCCGCCTCCGGCCATGTCGCCGGTGTCGTCA
The DNA here is from genome assembly GCA_021776275.1 of Alphaproteobacteria bacterium. GTDB lineage: Bacteria > Pseudomonadota > Alphaproteobacteria. The sequence goes on from JAJFGH010000106.1 coordinate 11,738, forward strand.
ATCCGCCCGATAAAAAGAAATACAACTTCTGGACCGCGGAAAAAAATCCGAAAACGCCGGAAGCGTGGCTGGAAAGCGCCACATCGACGGACGGATCCTGGTGGACGGATTGGGGAAAGTGGATGGCGAAACAGGGCGGCAAGAAGGTCGCCGGCCGTGATCCCGGCAAAGGCGGCTTAAAAGCCATCGAAGCCGCGCCCGGTTCTTACGTAAAGACGCGCAACGCCTAAAGGCTACTTTACCAGCGCCGCCTTGTATTCGGCCGCAAGCTCCGCGTAATGGGCGTTGGTATCGGGAAGAAAACGGACTTCTTCCGGCGTTAATTTGCGAACGTAGCGGGCCGGATTGCCGGCCCAAAGCTCGCCCCCCTTCACGCGCTTTCCCATAGTAACCAAGGCGCCGGCCGCCACCATCGCCCCGGTCTCGACAACGACGCCGTCCAGCAGCTTTGCCCCCATGCCGACAAAGCTTCCATCTTCCAGCGTGCAGGCGTGCAGGATGGCCATGTGACCCACGGTAACGCCCGAGCCGATATAGGTGCCGAGGCCGTTTCGCGTGACGTGAATGACCGTGTTGTCCTGAATGTTCGTATCTTCGCCAATGCGAATTTCCTGCACGTCGCCGCGAACCACCGTGCCGAACCAAATGCTGGAACGCGCACCAATCTCAACGTCGCCGATCACCGACGCCGTCGGTGCGATGAAAACGTCCCCGGAAATTTTTGGGAGACGGTTGCGATAGGGCAGCACATGTCCAGTCATTGCGCGAATGTCCCGACGTTAAACGGTTACGGAAAAAGAGGCGCTTGTTCGAGGCCGGTGCTTTCCGCAATCCCGGAAACCAGGTTAAAATTCTGCACCGCCTGACCGGAAGCGCCTTTCACCAAATTGTCCAGCGCCGAAACCAGGATGGCCCGATCCGGCTGCCGGTCCGGAAAAACGCCGATCCGGCATTGGTTCGACCCCCGCACATGCCGAGTCGACGGCAAGACCCCATCTGCAACCACCTGCACGAAGGTTTCTTTCCCATAGCGTTTCTGCAACGCGCCCCGCAAATCGCCGGCATCGGCATTTTTTCCAAGCCGCACATAGATCGTCGATAGGATGCCCCGGTTCATCGGCACGAGGTGCGGCGTAAAGGAAACCATCACGCGCCCGCCCGCAGCCAGGCCCAATGCCTGCTCGATCTCCGGCGCATGCCGATGCCGTCCGACGCCATAAGCATGGATGCCTTCCGCCACCTCGCCATAAAGGCCCTCTTCCCTGGGCGCCCGCCCGGCGCCGGTGACGCCGGATTTTGAATCGATGACGATGTTTTCGGCATCGATCAGGCCCGCCTCCAGCAACGGCACCAGCGGCAGCAGCGCCGAGGTTGGATAGCAGCCCGGGCACGCCACCAGCCGCGCCTTGGCGATGGCATCCCGCGCCAATTCGGTCAGGCCATAGACGGCTTCCTTCTGCAAGGCTTCCGCCTGATGCGGCTTGCCATACCATTCCGCATAAAGTGCCGGGTCGGTGAGCCGGAAATCGGCCGAGAGGTCGATCACCTTCAGATGCGCCGGCAGGCTTGCCACGGTCGCCTGGGTCTCCCCGTGGGGAAGGCAGCAGAAAACCGTATCGATGTTGGAAAAATCAACCTCTTCGATCCGGACAAGACCGGGCAGCCCCAGGCTGCCCAGATGCGGAAAGACGGTCTCGACCCCCTCGCCCGCCCGCCGGTCGGCCGTCAGGGCGGCGATCGTCGCTTGCGGATGCCGGGCAAGAATACGCAGCAGCTCGGCGCCGGTGTACCCACTGGCGCCGAGAACAGCGATGCGGCTTTTCTCTACATGTTTGCTCATGGCATGACTCCGCTTGGCCATAGGTTATAGCAAAAGGGACGCCCCGTGAGGCGCCCCCTTTAAAAGAATAAGGTTCCTCTGGAACTAGCGTTTGGAGAACTGGAAGCTACGGCGCGCCTTGCGTCGGCCATATTTCTTGCGTTCTACCGTGCGGCTGTCGCGGGTCAGATAGCCGCCCTTCTTCAGCACGGCCCGAAGCTCGGGCTCGAAAAAGGTCAATGCCCGGCTAATGCCATGGCGCACGGCACCTGCCTGACCGGAAAGGCCTCCGCCTTTTACCGTGCAGGAAATATCGTAATGATCGACCCGGTTCGAGACGACGAAAGGCTGATGCACGATCATGCGAAGCACGGGGCGCGCAAAATAGGTTTCAAGCTCTCTGCCGTTCACCAAAATCTTTCCGGACCCCGGCTTCAGCCAGACCCGGGCAACCGCGTCCTTCCGCTTGCCCGTCGCGTAGGCCCTGCCCTGGGCATCCAGCTTCTGTTCGTAAACGGGCGCCGCCGCCACTACCGCCTCCGGCGTTGCGCCGGCGTCGGAAAGTTCGGCCAGATCCTCAAGGGTCTTTTTTTCCTCTGACATCGCGCGTTACGCCCTTTTGTTCTTAACGTTCATGGCCCCTACGTCGAGCGC
>JAJFGH010000107.1 GCA_021776275.1 Alphaproteobacteria bacterium
CACGTGGTAGCGCTCGACGGCGACAATGGCGGTGTTCGCCACTCCGGCATGGGAAGGCAGCATTTCCGAGACGTAGCCAAGGTCGGCAAGAAAGTTTTGCACCGCCCGCCCCCGCGCTTCGAAAAGCCCGTTCCGGCCATCGACCGATTTGCCGGGATTGACCAGGATCCGATCGTCCGGCCCCTTCCGTTCCCGCTCCAGAAAAGCGGCCAGCTCCGTTTTCGCTTCCGTGCCGAGCGCCGCCATTCTTGGCTCGAAACCGACGAGATGCGTCTTGCGGGACCATTCAACGTCCAGCTCTTTTGGGGTCTCGCCTACGGTCAGATCTTCCTTGGAAACGGACGTGCAGGCGGAAAAAGTCCCGAGAAGCAGGATCGCCAAGAAGCATCGCAGCGAATGTTGAACCGAACCCATCCTTCTTCTCCTAATCCAACGAGAACCCGGCCGGGCCAACCAAGCGCGGTTTGCGGGGCCGAATGACTTTGCCGTTCTTCTCCGGCGCAACGTCCTTGAACACGCGCCCTTCGACGATGCGTTCAAAATCGGACGGCATCGTCAGGCCATCCGTCGGCCCCAATACCCTGCCGGCGGAAACCGGCCGCACGAGATAAGGCGTCACGATGATGGCAAGCTCCGTCTCGTTCCGCTGGAAACTCGTCGAACGGAAAAGGCTGCCGATAATCGGCAAATCGCCGAGGCCTGGAAATTTACTGACCGAGTTTTGCACGTTGTTTTGCATCAAGCCTGCGATCGCGAAGGTCTGGCCGCTGCCAAGTTCGACCGTCGTTTCCGCGCGCCGCGTCGTCAGCGCCGGAATACTGATGTTGTTAAGAGTGACGGCGCCGTTGTTGGAGAGTTGACTGACCTCCGGCCGAACGCGCAGGCTGATGCGGGAATTGTCCAAAATGGTTGGCGTAAAGGCCAGGCTGACCCCGAATTTCTTGAATTCGACGGTAATGGTGTTTTCGTTCTGTGGCACCAGCACCGGAAATTCGCCGCCAGCAAGAAAGCTTGCCGTTTCGCCGGATACGGCGGTCAGGTTCGGTTCGGCCAGAACGGTGATCAGCCCTTCGTCTTCCAACGCATCGATCATTGCGTTGAGGTCAAGCCCGCCCTTGGACGCCGAGCCGAAGAGGCTGTTCGTCATCGTTTGCCCAAAACTCTGCCGCGTCGCAAAGCTCCCCGCCCGAAGCGCCGGGTCGGCAATGCCCAAGGCCCCGCCCGCGACGATCGGGTTGCCGGTCGCAATGCCGAGGGCAACGTCCCGGCTGGTGCCCAGGATGTCCCAATTGATGCCGAATTCCTTCATGACCTCGCGTTGGATTTCCGTCACGCGCACACGAAGGTTGATTTGATTTGGCCCCGTCACGTTGAGGCGGTAAATGAGCTCGCCCTCATCCGTCACGAAGCGCGATGCCAGACGGCGAACCTCCTCGGCTTCGAGGGAAGATGCCACATGGCCGCTAACCATCAGCGCGCCGTCCACGGACGTCACCCGTATCGGGCTTCCCGGCAGGAGATCGCGTACCGCACGGCGCAGACGGGCCAGGCTGTGGCTGACATGCACCTTCGAGTTGAGAAGCACATTGCCGCCCTCGTCCACGGCATAAAGGGTCGTTTCCCCCGTTTTCTTGCCGAAGACGTAAACGATCTTCGACGATTTCACCTGAATGTCGGCGATCTCTGGGTTGGCAATAAAGACCGAAGACGCACCGCGTTGCAGACGCACCAGCCGGCCTTCGTTAATTTCCAGCTCTACCGGCTGATCGACCGCCGGAATGAACTCGGCGTTCACCGATGCGAAGACCGGCAGCGCGGACGGCGTCGCCGCAAAGACGAGAAAGCCGAATAGCGTGGCTAAAAAGGTTCGCATCATGCCTTCTCCTAAAACCGGACTTCTTCTTGCTCGGAACCGCGGGTCACCGTAACGGGCCGCGTGTGACCGGCGATGAGGGGACTAACCTCGCTGTCCCAGGTGTAGCTGCGCCGTTTTTTCCTTGGCGTCACCACGTTGTTTTCGGCCAGGCTGCGCAGACTTAGAGAAAGTTTCCCCATTTCCGTCAGCATGGCGATCATCTCCGCCTGCTTCGTCGTTACCTCGAGGGTGGCGGTCTGGGCGATTTCCACCTCGCCGTTCTGATCGTCCGTTCGTTGATCGACGGCAAGAACGCGAATGTCACGCAGAACGGTTTCGCTTGCCCGTTTCAGCCTTGCGTTTTCGCCCTCCTCCAGGCGCATGGAATGGGTAAGGATCAGGTCCACGCGGTCGCCCGGGAAAATAAAGCCGGCAATGCCCGAGGTCTCGTTGATCGGCACCGTCACCGCCCGACTTCCGGGCGTGAGCACGGCGGCAAGAAAGCCCCGATCCCCCGGACGGACGATGCGGCCCTCTGTGATCGGTTCACCGGCGGTGATCCCGATTCGGACCACCGAATCGATAAAGTCTTCGCGCTTGCCTTTTCCTTTGACGATATAGACCGGCATAAGATTTTCTTCCGGCCAGGCTTGCCAGAGAAGCTGTTTGGGTTTGACGAAGGTGCCCGCCGGCAAATCCTCGCCAACCACAAGAATTTGCATGGCCTGCGTCGCCGGTTCGCTCACATTCGCTTGTGCGGCAAGGGCCGCGCGCTCCGCGCTGATCCAGCCGCGCGCAAAAAGCGCCGTGCCGACCGAAAGAACAATCGCAACTATGATTAAGAGGATGCTGCGCAGGCTCAGGAAGCTAAAAATATTTGCCATAGACCCGTCTCCTTATCCTGCTAACAGTCGTGCGCCGAGGTAGAAACCGCCGGCCGCAATCGCAATGCCATAAGGGACGTATTGCTTGCGCGTGGAAAAACGCGGCAAGGCTGCCATCGTTTCTGCGGGCCCAGGCCGATAAAGATGCAGCGTCGTCATCATGGAGAGCGATAGAAGCCCACCCGCCAACGCCGTAATAAGAAGCACGTCAACAATGAGTGCAGGGCCGGCCCAAAGCGAAAGCGCCGAAAGAAGTTTCACGTCGCCGCCGCCAACGAGGCGAAAAACAAACATCGTTATGCCGACAGCAAAGACCGCGCCGCCGGTAAGAAGGCCGCCCACCCAATCGACGGCAGGCCCGCCGGCAATGGCATGGGCAAAAAACAACGCCGCCACCGCCACGGAAATCGCGTTCGGAATGAGATAGCGATAATAGTCGCTGACCGCCGCCCAGGTGAGCAGCGCCAGGAAAGCGACAATCGCGAGTTGATCGGGAAAATTTGCCGATATCATTCCGTGCGCTCCGCGTAAAAAAAGACCGTTGAAGAAGCCGGGAACGCGGAGGCGGGAGATACGGGGGAAAAACCCCGCCACGGTAGGGTGGCAGATCCTATTTGTCTCTGCATCCCCGCCTCCGAGATCCGGTTAGGCAAGTCGGCTTCTTTACACACCAACAGCCGTATCGAGCGCCGTGGAAACCGCCGTGAACATCGTGTTCAACGACGTACCCATCGCCGTTAGGGCACCAATCGCGGCAACCGACACGAGCGCGGCAATCAGGCCGTACTCGATGGCGGTGGCGCCGGATTCGTCTTTCAGAAATTTACGTAACGTATGCATCGCTTTTCCTCCTCCTTGGTGGAAGCTAATGTGGCTTTTATAAGTGTAGTGAGTTAACAGAACATGAATTACATGTAAAAAAATATTATGATGATATATTCGTCAAATATTAAAATTTTGAAATACATTTGAATATCTTTTATATAAAATTTTATGTTTATTTTATATTTATGTGTGTGTTTATTTTAACTTGCGCTTAAGCCATCTATCCTAGTATTTCGCCATGATCATTCTGGGATTTTTCCCCACCCGAGAGGCAGGCGATGACAGCAAAACTAGGAAGATGGTGGCGGGAGCTGGCGCAGCGGCTTGCCGCCCTCGGCCCCGACCGCAGGGGCGTGGTCGCGGTTTTTGTCGCCGCGGCGATTATTCCGGCCGTGGGGTTCCTTGGAATCGCCACGGACGCGGCGCGCGGCTATCTCGTCAAGGCGCGGCTTTCCCGCGCCCTCGATTCGGCGGCGCTGGCTGGCGGGCGCGTCATGTTCTCGGCAAATCGGGATGCGGATATTCAGATGTATTTCGATGCGAATTTTCCGCCCGGCTATCTCGGCGCCACCGTGACGGGGCCAACGCCGAACGTGGACCCCAACAATGAAGTCATCACCCTGACCGCCACGGCGGTAATCGATACGACCTTCATGCACGTCTTTGGCTTCGAAACGCTGAACGTTTCCGCCACAACCGAAGTTACACGCCAAACCCAGATGCTGGACGTCGTGCTTGCCATTGATATGTCCGGCTCAATGTCCTCCAGCGCAAGCGGCGGCGGCACCCGCATTGAAGCCGCCCGTGCCGCGGCAACGGAAATGATCAACATTCTTTTCGGGGCGGATGAAACGAAGCCGCTTTTGAACATTGGCCTGGTTCCGTGGAACGGCAAAGTCAACGTCATGCGCAATGGCGAGGCCTATGACTCGACCCTTACGATGACGTCGCCCGTCCCTTCTTTTATCAATCCGCTTACCGGCACACCCCAGGCGGAAGTCTATATCCCGAACAATTCGCCGGTGCCGCTTTTGGCGCCGCCGCCCGCAAATTGGCAGGGCTGCGTTTTTCAACGTTACCTAGATGACGCCGATGCTTTGAACGATGCGGATCTGGATCTTTACGAGGTCACAAAAAACGGCTTTGAATGGTTCGCATGGGAATTTATCGGGCCGGAAGGCGAGCCGGTGTCCGGCTCTACCGATTGCCTGCTTGCCGTCAGCGGATCCGAATGCCGGCGTTGCCTCGATCACGGCATCACGCCCTTGCAAAACACGAAAACCGGCATTCTGGACGCCGTCAACGAGTTGACGGGCCCAACGGGCACGACGAACATTCCCGATGGCCTTGCCTGGGCCTGGCGCGTTCTGATGCCGGGAGCACCTTTCGCCCAGGCCGATCCAAACCCGGAATTTACCCGCCAGCAGGCGATCGTACTACTGACGGATGGGGAAAATTACGGCGGCTCCGGAGATGGCTACAAAACGGTTTTCGGCCTTGGCACGGCGGCCGGAGCGGAAATGGATCCGCGCCTTCTTCAACTCGCCACCTCGATCAAATCGGGAAACGTCGCGATCTACGCCATTCAATTCGCAAACAGCGGCGGCGCGTTGCAGGCCCTGATGGAGGGCGTGGCAACGGAACCGAACTCGCCCTACTACCACTACGCACCGGACGCGGCTTCCCTGCAGAAAGTTTTTCAGGAAGTCGCGAACCATCTTTCCGAACTTCGGCTATCGAAATAGGCGGTGAATATGAAAGAAGCAAATCTCACCCACGGGGAAAGCGGCGGGACCACGCCCCTCGCCATCCTCGGCGCGGCCTTTCAGCGTGTGACGAACCATCCCGCCTTCAACCGGCTGAGCGGCGTAATCCCCGCCGCCTATTTTTTCCTGATGGTCCTGGCCGAGGCGCAGGATTTGGTGCAGCTCGCCCGTGAGGCTGGCAATATGAATGCGGAATGGCTGGCCAACAGCGCATCCTCGGCCGCGAAGATTCTTTTTCTATCGTTGATCGTCGTGCTGTTTCTGGTCCGGAAACCGCCGATCAGCAAGGCGTCCGGCCTGCAGCCCAGGGTCGTCGCGCTTGCGGGCGCGTTCCTGCTGGTGGCGATCGTTCTGCTGCCGCCGCCCGAACCCAGCCTCGGCCAAAGCCTGGCCGGCCTCGCCCTCGTCGCCATCGGCAGCGTCTTTTCCGTCATCGCCATCGGCTACCTTGGCCGTTCGTTCAGCATCATGGCCGAAGCGCGCGAATTGGTAACCCATGGCGTCTATTCCCTGGTCCGGCACCCGCTTTACCTGGCCGAGGAAATCGCCGTGCTGGGGGTGATCGTGATTTATTTCTCCCTTCCGGCGCTGGCACTGCTGTTTTTGCATATCGCCCTTCAAATTCAGCGGATGAAGAACGAGGAAAACATCCTGCGCGAGGCCTTCCCGGCCTACGGCGCCTATATGACCCGAACGTCCCGACTGATACCGGGCATCTATTAAGCCTCCCCCCTAAGGGCCCCGTCTCGATCGAGACGGGGCCCCTTTTTTTGCGCTAGGTTTGGCCCTTGGCGTTACGGGGAGAGAAAAATGACACGCATCCTTTACGAATTGCGGGGCAAGGACGACCGGCGCTTCAGCCCTTTTTGCTGGCGGACGC
>JAJFGH010000108.1 GCA_021776275.1 Alphaproteobacteria bacterium
ATTTTCCTGATGTGGCTTGGGGAACAGATCACCGCCCGCGGGGTGGGGAACGGGATTTCCCTTATCATCTTTGCGGGCATTGTCGCCAATCTGCCGTCGGCCCTGGTGGGGACGATGGAATTGGGGCGGACGGGCGCGCTCTCGACGGCCTTTATTCTTGCGCTCATCGTGATGATTGTTGGCGTGATTGCCTTCATCGTTTTCATGGAGCGCGCGCAGCGGCGGATCATCATCCAATATCCGAAGCGCCAGGCCGGAAACAAAATGTATGGGGGCGAAGCCTCCCATATGCCGCTGAAGCTCAACACGGCTGGCGTGATTCCACCGATTTTCGCAAGCTCGCTGCTTTTGATGCCGGCAACGCTTGCCGGTTTTTCGGTGGGGGCCGGACCAGAGGCCAGCGGCGATTGGTTCTCGATGATGGCCGCCTTTCTTGGCCGCGGGCAGCCGCTTTATCTATTGATCTTTAGCAGCCTGATTATTTTCTTTGCCTTCTTCTATACGGCGGTTGTTTTCAACCCGGCGGATACGGCAGACAATCTAAAAAAGTATGGCGGCTTTATTCCCGGCATTCGGCCCGGCGCGAACACGGCGGCATATCTTGATTACGTGCTGACACGTTTAACGGTCGTCGGCGCCATCTACCTTGCGGCCATCTGTATTTTGCCCGAGATCCTGATCAGCAATTATTCCGTGCCGTTTTATTTTGGTGGCACAAGCCTGTTGATCGTCGTCACCGTTACCTTGGACACGGTCGGCCAGATTCAGTCCCATTTAATCGCGCACCAATATGAGGGCTTGATCAAGAAGTCGCGGCTTAAAGGAAAAGGACGATGAAATTAATTTTGTTGGGACCGCCGGGGGCGGGCAAGGGCACCCAGGCGAAGCGCCTCGAAGAGAAATATGGCATCGTCCATCTTTCAACCGGCGACATGCTGCGGGAGGCGATTGCTTCCGGCTCGGATTTGGGCAAAGAGGTGAAGGAAATCGTTGAGAAGGGCGCGTTGGTGCCCGATGCAATCATCATTCAAATGATCGAAGCGCGCATCGCGGCGCCGGATTGCGGCAAGGGCTTCATTCTGGACGGGTTCCCGCGGACGGTGGCCCAGGCCGAAGCTCTCGACGTTATGCTGACCGGCAAGAGCCTTCACATCGATCACGTAATCGAGCTTGCGGTCGAGGACGCCCCTCTGGTGAAGCGGATTTCGGGGCGGTTTAGCTGTGCGGCCTGTGGCGCCGGCTACCATGATGAATTCAAACGGCCGGCGTCGGAAGGCGTTTGCGACGATTGCGGCGGCAAGGCGTTCAACCGGCGAAAGGACGACAACCCCGAAACGGTGAAGGCGCGGCTGGAGGCCTATCATGGGCAAACTGCGCCGATCTTACCATATTACCGCGAAAAGGGGGTCTTGGTGACCGTTGACGGCATGGCGGATTTCAATGCGGTCACCGCAGCAATTGAAGAGGCCTTGGGCTAGGCGCAAATGGGCAGTTTTATTGACTTAATGCGGAGAATTCCTATAATCGCGCACCTTTCCCGGCTATCTGTCGTTCTGATCGCCATTGGTCTGACTCAGGGTCCCTCAAGGCATGGGGGAATAGAGGAGAATTCGGCTTGGCTCGCATTGCAGGGGTAAACATCCCCACAAATAAACGGGTGCCGATCGCGCTGACCTATATTCATGGCATCGGTCGGACGAAGGCCCTGGAGATCTGCGAGAAAGTGCGGATTCCACTCGAATCGCGCGTGAACCAATTGTCGGAGGACGAAGTTATCCGAATCCGTGAGGCGATCGATCGCGATTATCTGGTTGAGGGGGATTTGCGCCGGGAAATCAGCATGAACATCAAGCGGCTGATGGACCTTGGGTGTTATCGCGGGTTGCGGCATCGCAAAGGACTTCCAGTGCGCGGCCAGCGCACCCATACGAATGCCCGGACTAGAAAAGGCCCAGCAAGGGCCATCGCCGGCAAGAAAAAGTAGGACAGAACAGGGATGGCCAAAGCTACTACGCAGCGTCCGCGTCGCCGCGAACGGAAAAACATTGCTTCCGGGGTCGCACATGTGAGCGCCAGTTTTAACAATACGAAAATCACGATTACGGATGCTCAGGGCAACGCCATTTCCTGGGCGTCGGCGGGGAGCGAAGGCTTTAAGGGTTCGCGTAAATCCACGCCTTTTGCCGCGCAGACCGCAGCGGAAGCAGCCGGCAACCGCGCGAAAGAGCATGGCATGCATACGCTTGAGGTTGAGGTGAAAGGCCCTGGGTCGGGGCGCGAATCGGCTCTACGGGCATTGCAGGCGGTTGGCTTCACGATTACGGCCATCCGGGACGTCACGCCCATACCACATAACGGTTGCCGTCCGCGAAAGCGCCGGCGGGTATAACGACGCCGCATCGTCAAACGGGGTTCGAGGAACGTCCCCTTTGACAGGCGTCAATCTGGTGACCAGATTTTTATGGAAAACGTTCCGTCGCTAGAGGTTGCGCAAGTGATCCAAAAGAATTGGCAAGATCTAATCAAACCCAGCAAGATCAGCGTTCAAGAAGGCGCGGATGCCGAACGGATGGCTTCGATCGTTATCGAGCCGCTTGAACGGGGATTCGGGCTTACCCTTGGGAACTCCTTGCGGCGTATTCTGTTGTCCTCCTTGCAGGGAGCGGCGGTGACGTCGATTCAGTTCGATGGCGTGCTGCACGAATTTTCCGCAATCCCGGGGGTCCGCGAGGACGTCACGGACATTGTCCTGAACATCAAGTCGCTGGCGCTTAGCCTTCACGGCGAGGGGCCGAAACGGATGGCCCTTCAGGCGACGGGCCCGGGCGAGGTGACGGCGGGGCAGATCGAGGCAGGGCATGACATCGAAATCATGAACCCGAGCCTGGTTCTCTTTACCCTCGACAAGGACGCTTCCGTGAACATGGAGCTGACCGCCAATAGCGGCAAAGGCTATGTTCCGGCGACGCTGAACCGGCCTGAGGATGCGCCGATCGGGCTTGTTCCGGTGGATGCGTTGTACAGCCCCGTCCGCAAGGTTGCCTTCAAGATCGAGAACGCCCGCGTTGGTCAAATCACGGACTACGACAAGCTGATCCTTCAAATTGAGACGGACGGCACCTTGAAACCGGACGATGCAGTCGCGTTTGCCGCGCGCATTCTCCAAGACCAGCTCAATCCCTTCATTAATTTCGAAGAGCCGGTCGAGCAGCCAATGGCCGAAGAGGCGACGGAACCGGCTTTCAATCGCAGCCTTCTTCGCAAGGTGGACGAACTCGAACTTTCGGTCCGCTCCGCAAATTGCCTAAAGAACGACAATATTCTTTATATTGGCGACCTGGTTCGCAAGACAGAAGGCGAAATGCTGCGGACGCCGAATTTTGGGCGCAAGTCCTTGAACGAAATCAAAGAGGTGCTTTCCCATATGGGGCTGCATCTTGGTATGGAGATCGAGGAGTGGCCGCCGGAAAACATCGAAGAACTGACCAAGCGCCTGGAGGAACCGTACTAATCTCATGCGGCATCGCTTAAAAGGACGGAAGTTCAATCGCACCAGCAGCCATCGCAAGGCGATGTTTGCAAATATGGCCGTTGCGCTTCTCAAGCACGAACAGATCAAGACGACGCTTCCCAAAGCGAAGGATCTACGCTCGTTCGTCGACAAGCTGATCACGCTTGGAAAGCGTGGCGACTTGCACGCGCGACGCCAGGCGTTGTCGGTCTTGCAGGATGAGACGATCACGCGCAAACTTTTTTCGACCCTGGCAGAACGCTATGCCGCACGCGCAGGCGGATATACGCGCGTCCTGCGAGCGGGTTTCCGCTATGGCGACGCCGCCCAGATGGCAGTGATCGAGCTTGTCGATCGCGACCCGGAGGCGAAGGGCCTGGATTCCGGTCCTCTGCAGTCCGTCGAGGGAGAGGCTGGGGAAAGAGCGGAAGCGTAAAACTTCCCATATGGGGCTTAAACATTGGGGGCGGTCGGATGGACTGCCCCTTTTTTATTTCAGCCGGCCGCCGGTTTGTGGAAAACATGGGATAGCGGGATGCATAAGGAGATCAGCCCAGCGATGACGAGATTCCCTCTCCGGAAAAAACGCTGTTTCGTTCTGGCGCTTGCCATGCTTGTCGGTTTTTTCTTGAGCGCGGCGGCACCGGCGCAACCGCGCAGCGCGCCCCAATCCCAGGAACAAATCCAGCTTTCCTTTGCGCCCGTCGTAAAACGGGTGGTTCCCGCCGTCGTCAACATCAGCGGCAAGCAAAAAGTCGCCGAACAGCAGGTTCCGTCGCTTTTTAACGATCCCTTTTTCAGGCGCTTCTTTGGCCAGGGGTTTGGGCGTAAGCGCAAGATAGAGAAAAGTCCTCTCGGTTCGGGCGTGATCGTGCGGCCGGATGGACTGATCGTGACAAACAACCATGTGATCGCGGGTGCCGGGGAAATCACGGTCGCTCTTGCCGATCGCCGGGAGTTTCCGGTTGAGATCGTTCTGGCGGACAAGCGGACGGATCTGGCCGTCCTTAAGATCGCCGCCGGCGAGGGCGCGTTGCCCTTTCTAGAGATGGGGGACTCGGATGCGCTCGAAGTTGGCGATCTTGTGCTCGCCGTCGGCAATCCCTTTGGGTTCGGCCAGACGGTGACCAGCGGCATCGTTTCGGCGCTCGCGCGCACACGGGTCGGTGTGACGGATTTTCGTTTTTTTATCCAGACGGACGCTCCGATTAACCCGGGCAATTCCGGCGGGGCGTTGGTAACGTTGGATGGCCGTCTGATCGGCATCAACTCCGCGATCTATTCAAAAAATGGCGGTGGGTCCATCGGCATCGGTTTTGCCGTGCCGGCAAACATGGCGCGGACGGTCGTGCGTGCGGCGGAAGGCGGCCGTTTGATCCGGCCGTGGTTTGGCGCACAGGGCCAGGCGGTGACGGCG
>JAJFGH010000109.1 GCA_021776275.1 Alphaproteobacteria bacterium
GCGAAAATATTTCGAAGGTTTCGGAAGCCGCCGTCGATAGCGGCAAGGCGGCCGAGCAGGTCCTTGAAGCGTCGCAGGAACTGGCGCAGCAATCCGAGGCCCTTGGCAACGAAGTCGACAGATTTCTGGAGGAAATGAAGAAGATTTAACCCCCCTCGTCGGACCTCCGACGAAACTTGAAGGCCCCGCCAGCAATGGCGGGGCCTTTTTTTCTCGGCCTTGTTTCCCCTTTCCTTCTCGCCTAGCATCCGCGCAAAAGACGCTGGCAGGGACAGATGACCGCGTACACCTCTTTTACGGAACTGAAAATCGGGCAGATTTTTCCGGACCCGGCCGCCCGCTTCGACGTGACGGAAGCGAGCGTGGACGCCTATCTCGGCGCGACCGAGGACAGCGCAGAAATTTACCGGAAAAAAGACGGGCCCAGGCCGGCGCCACCGACCCTCGCCGCCGTCTATATGCTGGACGCGCTTTCCCACCTTCGCAATCCGCCGGGCGGCATTCACACGAAACAAAGCTTTGTTTTTCATCAGCCGGCCTATGTCGGCGACACGCTGTCGACCCAGGCGCGTATCCTCGAAACCTACGTTAAAAAAGGGCGCAATTACGTGGTCATGGAAATCGTGACCCACAACCAGAAAAATGCCCTTGTCACAACCGGCGTGATTACGCGCATCTGGGGCAAAGAAGCGTGAGCACCGGCCAACACATGCAGCACGGCGTGCAGATCGGAGATGTCCTTCCGGAAAGCCGCCACAAAGTGACTCAGGATCAGATTGATCGCTACGCCGAAGCATCGGGCGATCGCAACCCGCTGCACATCGATCCGGAATTTGCCAAGGAGACGATGTTTGGGCGCACGATCGCCCATGGCCTGCTTAGCCTCGCGTTTCTCTCCCAGGCGATGACGGCCTGGGATTGGAAAGGATGGGCGTTTGGCGGCGGCCTTGATATTGCCTTCCTCGGACCCGTCTACCCCGGCGACGAAGTGGCCGTGCGCGGAAAAGTCACCGCCCTGGAGATTGGCGAGAATGGCGTGATTGCCGTTTGCGAAGTTGCGTGCACGGTCGAAGACCGCACGGTTATTGCCGGCACGGTGCGCCGACGGCTTGAGACGGCATAGGAAATTTTAAGGAGAAGATCCAGTATGGGGAAACGGCAAGTCGTCATCGTCGGCGTCGCGGATGCGCCCTTGGAAAAAGGTGTCATACCGGGTGGTGCAAACGATTTGGAGATCCAAGCGCGGGCGGCAAAAGCGGCGCTGGACGAAGCAGGTTTAAAGCTTTCCGACGTGGACGGGCTTTCGACCGCCGGCCTTTGGGGCATTCCCGGCCCCGGCCAGTTTGCCACCATCTCCTTGAGCGAACATCTCGGCATCCGCCCGAAATTCAGCGATAGCACCAATCTTGGCGGCTCGGCTTTCGAAGCCCATGTCGGCCATGCGGCCATGGCCATCGAAAGCGGCGCCATCGATGTGGCCCTGATTACCTATGGCAGCACCCAGAAAAGCCAACGAAGCCGCAATCTGGGCGGGCGCCCCCCTAGCTTTTCATTGCAATTCGATACGCCTTACGGCCTGCCGAACCCGGTTGGCGCCTACGCGATGGCAGCGACCCGGCACATGCACGAATATGGCACGACCAGCGAACATCTGGCTGAAATCGCCGTCGCCACCCGTCAGTGGGCGATGAAAAACCCGGGCGCCACCATGCGCGACCCCTTGACCGTGGAGGATGTGCTTTCCAGCAAGACAATCACGGACCCGCTGCATCTGCTGGATTGCTGCCTGGTGACGGATGGCGGCGGCGCGGTTGTGCTGACCACCGAAGAACGCGCGCGCGATTTGAAGGCAAGACCGATTTACGTCCGCGGCCACGGCGAATCCCAAACCCATATGTCGATTGCCGCCATGCCGGACCTTGCCTTTCATACGGCGGCGGCGGAAAGCGGGGTGCGTGCCTTCGAAATGGCGGGCATCGGCCCGGAGGCGATCGACGTCGCCGAAATCTACGATTCGTTCACGATTACCGTGTTGCTGACCCTTGAAGCGTTGGGCTTCTGCGGCCGCGGCGAAGGCGGCGCGTTTGTCTCGAACGGGCGCACAGGCCCTGGCGGTGCCTTTCCCATGAATACGAATGGCGGCGGCCTTTCCTATGCGCATCCCGGCATGTACGGCATTTTTCTTCTGATAGAGGCCGTCCGTCAATTGCGTGGCGAAGCCGGCGAACGCCAGGTCGCGGACGTGAAAACGGCCCTCGCCCACGGCACCGGCGGCGTGCTTTCAAGCGGCGCGACCTGTATCCTTTCCAATCATTGAGGCAGTCATGTACGAAAAACCCTTGCCCGTTATCGACCCGACGACCCGCCCCTTCTGGGACGCGGCGAAGGCCCATCGGCTTGTCGTGCAACGCTGTCAGGACTGCAAGATGCATATCTTCATTCCAAGATCGAATTGCACGTCGTGTTTTTCCGACCGGCTGGAATGGGTTGAGGTAAGCGGCGAAGGCACGATTTACACTTACACGATTGCCCGCCGCCCGGCAGGGCCGGCCTTCAAGGAAGAAGTGCCCTATGCCGTCGCGATCATCGATTTGAAGGAAGGCCCACGGATTTTAAGCAACGTCGTCACGGACGATGTCGAGGGCGTGACGATCGGCCAGAAGGTTCGCGTGATCTTCGACGACGTAACGGAGGACGTCACGCTTCCCAAATTCGTGCCTGCGGAAAGCTAGGAAGCCGAATGGTCGATTTTGCTATCCCCGATGAAATCCGCGACATCTCGGAAGGACTGAACACCTTCATCGAACGGGAAATCCTGCCCCTCGAAGAGGCGAACAAAGCGCTGTTCGCGAGCGAGCGCAATCTTTACGACGACGCCGGCCGTTACACGGAAAAGCATGCCAAGCTTCGCAAGCAATCCCGCATGAAATCGGCGGCGGCCGGTTTTTATACGATGTTCGGCACCGAGGAGCTTGGCGGGTCCGGCCTCGGCCCACAGGCGCTGGTTTACATTCACGACCGGATGAACACGCGCTTCGGCATGCGGCCGCTGGTCCATAAGGTGGTTATTCCGTCGGAATTCACGAACGCGCTGACGCCGATCCTGACCTTTTTGAAGCCGGAGCTTCGCGAACAATACCTCCCCGGCATCGCCAGCGGCGAAAAGACGCTTTGCGTCGGCATCAGCGAACCGGACGCAGGCTCGGACGTTTACAACATGCGCACGAAGGCGGTCCGCGACGGCAAGGACTGGGTGATCAACGGCACCAAGCAATGGATCACGAACGCGCCTTATGCGGATTACTGCCTGCTTTTTGCGGTGACGGACCCCGAACGCAGCCGGCAGCGCAAGGGCGGTATCACCGGCTTTTTCATCGACGCGGCATCCCGGGGCTACGACGCCTCAAACGTGATTCCGGTAATGGGCCATCTCGGCGGCGACACCGGAATTGTCACCCTCGACGAGGTGCGCGTACCGGATTCCCACGTTCTCGGCAAAGTCGATGACGGGATGAAGGTCGCCCTTGCCGGCATCAACACCGGCCGGCTTGCGATGGCAAGCATCTGCGCCGGCCTCGCCCAATGGGGGCTGAACCAGGCGATCAACTATGCAAAAGTCCGCAAGACCTTCGGCAAGCCGATCGCCGAACATCAAATGGTTCAGGGCATGCTGGCCGAAATGGCCATGGACATCTATGCGTCGAAGAACATGCTGCGCCACTGCGCCTGGAAGGTCGAACAGGGCGAAAAATCGGTAAAAGAAATTTCGATGGTGAAGGCCCATGCAACGGAAATGTTGTGCCGGGTGATGGATACCGCCATTGAGGTTCATGGCGGCATGGGGCTGACGAACGAGCTTGGCCTCAATGTGATTTACCGTTGGGCACGAACCATGCGCATTCCCGACGGGACGAGCGAAATTCAACGCCGCAACATCGCGCGGCGTCTATTGGAAGGGGACACCGAGATTTGAAACCGAACCCTGAAAATTCGGAGACCGGAAAAATTGCCGCAGAAATCCTGCTTCGCATTCAAGCCGTCAATTTCCGCCCCGCCGAGCCCTTTCAATTGACATCGGGCTGGGCAAGCCCGGTTTACGTGGATTGCCGCAAGCTGATTTCCTTTCCGGAAGAACGGCGTGAAATCCTGCGATTGGCCGTCGCAACGTTGAACCAGGCAGCCGGGGAAAAGGCCTTCGATGCCATCGCCGGCGGCGAGACGGCCGGCATCCCCTACGCCGCCTGGCTGGCGGATCGCATGGATTTGCCCATGCTGTACGTTCGGAAGAAGCCGAAAGGGTTTGGACGGATGGCGCAGATCGAAGGCAGCTTCGAAAAAGGCGCGCGCGTGCTTCTGGTCGAAGACCTTGCCACCGACGGAAAAAGCAAACTCAAATTCTGCCAGGCCCTGCGGGACGCCGGCGCAAACGTCGCCCATGCCTTCGTCGTCTTCCATTACGGCATCTTTCCGGAGGGCATCGCCGAGCTGGCGGCGGCGGGGATCGAACTTCACGCCCTTGCCAATTGGTGGGACGTGCTGGAGGCCGCAAGCCGTCAAAACGCCTTCGACGACAAAACCTTGGCTGAAGTGCGTGCCTTCCTTGAAAGCCCCGCCGAATGGTCCGCCGCCCACGGCGGCGCCGGCCCGGCGGTTTAAGCCCCTCGTCCGATGACCGATGCCGAAACCCTTCGCCGTCTTTTGGATGCGGTCGCCGCGTTTCGCGACGAATTGGCGCCACCCGAGCGCGAAGTCCTTGAAGAGCTTGAAGCACGCGCCGCAAAAGGCCAGGCGGGCATGGTCGGCGACGACCGTTCCCTTGAGATCCTTCTGCGCAACGTCAAAATCCGCAGGAAAAAAGGCCTGACCCTTCGCCCCAAAAGCTGAGACCCCCGCCAAGCCGCCTTCAAATAAATGTGAAGGCTTTTGTTTTTCCCCGTTCCCAAAACCTTTTTAAAATCATTTTAAAGAACGCCCCCCAAGGGAGACGCTCCATGCAGCCTCTTTTTTTCGCGCTGGCGATCCTTGCCCTGCTTCTTCCCCGCGCGGCCATGGCCGACCTTGCCAGCGCCAAGAACGCCTATGCCGAGGGCGATTTCCAAACCGCCTTTCTGGGATTTCAGGCCCTGGCCGAGGAAGGCGACAATTTCGCCCAAAATCGCCTCGGCATGCTTTACCGGGACGGCAAAGGGACGGAACAGAACTTTGAAAAGGCCGCCGGGCTTTTTAGGAAAGCAGCCGAAGACGGCTTTATCAGCGCCTATTGGAATCTGGGACGCTTGTACGAGGAAGGCCTCGGCACCGAGCAAGACTATATCCAGGCGTTCAAATGGTACTATCTTGGCCGCACACGCAGCCAGAACGCCCATGCGCTGCGCCAGCTCCGCCGCAAGATGAGCCCCCTTCAAAAGGCCGAAGCCAAGAACCTGGCCCGCGACTTATGGGGCGTGCGCCCTTCTTTCGGGAGCATGCTTCCGGCCTTGCGGCTCTGACTTTCATCTTAGGGGATCCCGATGGCCTTTTCTTTTGAAACGACCCGCCGCGCATTCTGGCTGGCCTTTTCGCTCTGGGTACCGTTTCTGGCCCTTTCCGCCGCCAACGCCGACGTCGGCGACACGATCGGCGATGGGCTGCTCTCCGGAGACGCCTATCGCTATTCCACGGAACTGGACCGCATGGTTTACGTGGCAGGCGCCTCGGACCTGCTGATGACCTTCGCGAAGGGAGAAGACGGCCATGGGGGCTGGTACCGTTGCATCGAATCGATGGACGCCGCCGAGTTGGAGCCCCACTTCCTGAAATGGATCAAGGCCCATCCCGAGGAATGGCCAAACCCGGCGGGGCCGCTTTTTGTCCGTGCCGTCCGGGAGCTTTGCGGGACCCAGGCCAAGGCCGCCGAATAGTTGCCTTTTCAAGCAAAAACGCGCTAGCTTCTGGGCCACGGCCAGAAAGGAAAACCATGCACAAGATAGGGTTTGCCGCGTTTGCCGGCATCCTGCTCCTCAGCCCGCCCGCCGCGGCCGGCTATGGGGAAGGCAACGAAGCCTACCAGCAAGGGGACTACCAAACCGCCTACCGCGAGTGGTTGCCACTCGCAGAGGAAGGCAGTTCGAAAGCGCAAAACAAGATGGGCGTGCTTTACGCAACGGGCCGTGGTGTCCGTCGCGATTCGAAACTCGCCATGAAGTGGTTTCTCCGCTCCGCCGAAAGCGGCAATATGGATGCGCACATCAATGTCGGCCGCATGTACGAGCAGGGCCATGGCGTTCAACGCAATTTGCCCAAGGCCTATCTCTGGTATCACATGGCGGCCCGTTCCCAGAAAGGGAAAGACATGCGCGAACGTTTGTGGCGCGAGATGACGCCCAGGGAACGCAAGGAAGCACGGCGCCTGCGCTCCAGCACGGAACGTTATCGCCCGCGCCAAGCGTTTTAATTTTTCTTTCTCTTCTAAACAGCCTACCGGCGGTAACTGGCTTTCGGGGCGTGGATGCGCTAGCCTGAAAGTCGAGGTCGGTCATGAAACGCATCCTTGCCGTTTCGGTTGTTGTTTTTCTCGTTCTGTCGCATTCCGCCAAAGCGGAATGGCGCGGCACGGCGAATTTTTATGCCGAACCGGCGGTCTATACGGCAGCCATGCAGGCAGGCCAGCTTTTAAGCTTCGGCAACCCCATCGTCTTTCGCTATTGGAAAGCCGGCGACGGCACTCAAAACGACGCCATCCGCTATGCGGGCATCGTGCAGGCGATTTCGGTCGAAGGCACGCGGCGCATGCAGATCCACGTCTATTTCAGCCGCGCAGAAGCCAGGAAAGCGGAAGGCGAGTTGCAGCTTGAATGGACCGAGGAAGCATCGGAAAAGGCCGCGCCTTGGTGGAAGTTCTGGGCCTGGTAGGCTATTCCCACTCGATCGTGCCGGGCGGCTTTGACGTTACATCGTAGACGACCCGGTTGATGCCCCGCACTTCGTTGATGATGCGATTGGCGATGCGCCCAAGAAGGGCGTGATCGAAGGGAAAATAATCGGCCGTCATGCCATCGGTGGAAGTGACGGCGCGCAAGCCGCAGACAAAGTCATAGGAACGCTCGTCCCCCATTACGCCAACGGTGCGCACCGGCAG
>JAJFGH010000110.1 GCA_021776275.1 Alphaproteobacteria bacterium
GTGGTCTTATCGCCGGCTGCTTGACGGAAATTCCGGGTGCCTCAAACGTGCTCGAGCGGGGCTTTGTCACCTATTCGAACGAATCGAAAACGGCCCTTCTCGGGGTGGCGGCAGAATTGTTCGAGCGCGTCGGCGCCGTCAGCGAGGAAGTTGCCTGCGCCATGGCCGAAGGGGCTTTAGCGAAAACCCAGGCCGATCTTTCCATCGCCGTGACGGGGATGGCCGGTCCTGGGGGTGGAACAAAGGAAAAGCCGGTTGGCCTTGTGCACATGGCCGCCGCCGCCCGCGGTCAGGCGCCGCGTCATGAACAGCATTTTTTTCAGGGCGACCGCACGGAAGTGCGCCTGCAAAGCGTGCATGCGGCCATTTCTCTGCTTACGAAACTGGTGGAAGGGCGGATGGTCTAAGGCCGGTCCGCCTGTGGCGCGCCATAGATTTCATGGGCCCGATTTTCAAAGGCTTCGACAAGCCGGCCCAGCGCTTCGTTGAAAAGAACGCCGATCATCTTCTGAAAGAGGCGGGAGTGAAATTCGAAGTCGATATAGAAATCGATGATGCAACCGCCGTCCGGCGCCGCTTCGAATACCCAGTGATTGTTGAGATGCCGAAGGGGGCCCTTCGTATAGCGAATATCAATTCGGCACGGGCGATCGAAGACATCGACGGAAGAAAAACGCTCGCGAAACATTTTGAAGCCGATGATGAGGTCGGCATAAACCGTGTTTCCCTCGCGCCGTTGAATTCTGGCCCCTTGGCACCAGGGAAGAAATTCCGGATAGCGCTCGATATCCGCGACCAGATCGAAGAGTTGCTCAGGCGTATAAGGCAAATGGCGTTTTTCCGCGTGGGTCGGCATGTATGCTTAACCGCCGCTGAGACGTGCCTCGCGCGCCTTTCGAAGGGATTCGAAATCCTTATCCGCATGGTAGGAAGAACGCGTCAAAGGCGAAGCGGAAACCATTAAAAAGCCCTTTGCCATCGCCAGCCGGCGATATTCTTTGAAAGCTTCGGGCGTAATGTATTCGACGACGGGTGCATGGCGTGGGGTTGGCTGCAAATATTGGCCGATGGTCAGGAAATCAACCTCGGCCGAACGCAGATCGTCCATCACTTGCAACACTTCGCCCTTCGTTTCGCCAAAGCCCACCATGATGCCAGACTTCGTAAAGATCGAAGGGTCGAAGCGTTTCACCTGATCCAACAGGCGAAGGGAATGGTAATAGCGGGCGCCAGGACGAATTTTCGTATAAAGGCTAGGCACCGTTTCGAGGTTGTGATTGAAAACATCGGGCCGCGCTGCGGCGACGGCCCCGATCGCGCTTTCTTTTCTGAGAAAATCCGGGGTCAGCACTTCGATGGTCGTTTCCGCGCTGCGCCGGCGAATTTCTTCGATGCAGCGGACAAAATGGTTGGCGCCGCCATCGGCAAGGTCGTCCCGATCCACGGACGTAACGACAACATGCTGTAGCCCCAATTCGGCAACCGCGGCGGCGACGTTTTCCGGCTCGTGTGGATCGAGAAGGTCCGGCTTGCCGGTGGCAACGTTGCAAAAAGCGCAGGCACGCGTGCAAACGCTGCCCAGAATCATGACGGTTGCATGTTTTTGCGCCCAGCATTCGCCGATATTCGGACAGGCAGCCTCCTCGCAGACCGTGTTGAGCTTGAGCTTGCGCATGAGGTTCCGCGTGTTTGCATAGGCCTGGGACGTAGGGGCCTTGACCCGAATCCATGCGGGCTTGCGCAGCGGCACCTGCGGGTGAAGGTTTTTGACATTTGCCATCAGGTCTTTTCTCCGCCGCTAGAAATGGATGGCCCGGCCATACGCGTCAAGGACAGCCTCGTGCAGCATTTCTGAAAGCGTTGGATGGGGGAAGACCGTCTCTATCAAGTCGGCCTCCGTCGCTTCAAGGGTGCGCGCCACAATATAACCCTGAATCATTTCCGTCGCATCGGTGCCAATGATATGGGCGCCAAGAAGTTCGCCGCTTTTCTTGTCGAAGACCGTTTTCACAAAGCCCTCCGACTCTCCCAAGGCAATGGCCTTGCCGCTACCGCGATAAGGGAAGCGTCCAACGCGGACCTCAAAGCCGGCTGCAACCGCCGCCTTTTCCGTCATGCCGACGCTGGCGATTTGCGGCATCGAATAAGTGCAGCCCGGCACCCGCGTCACGTCCAGCGGATGGACCCCTTTTACTTTTGCAATCCGTTCTACGCAAAGCACCCCTTCATGGCTGGCCTTATGGGCAAGCCAGGGCGGCCCGACGAGATCGCCAATGGCATAAACCCCCGCCTCACCCGTCTCTAGCCATTCGTTGACGAGAATATGCCCCTTCTCGACTTTCACCTTCGTCCCCTCAAGGCCCAAATCTTCGACGTTGCCGGTGATGCCGACGGCGACGATGGCATGGCTTGCCTCAACCGTTTCTGCTTTGCCGTCTATTTTTAAGCTGGCGGAAAGCCCGCCCTTGATCTGTTTGAGTTTTTTAATGGATGCTTTCGTCAGAATGCGAATGCCCTGTTTTTCGAAGGCCTTTTGCGCGAATTTTGAAACTTCCTCGTCTTCGACAGGAAGGATGCGGTCAAGGATTTCGACCACTGTGACTTCTGCGCCCAAATTCCGATAGAAGCTTGCAAACTCGATCCCGATCGCGCCGGAGCCAATAATCAAAAGGGATTTCGGCAATTCCGAAGGCACCATGGCCTCCATATAGGTCCAGATTCGTTTTCCATCCGGCTCAAGCCCAGGAAGCGTTTTTGCCCGTGCCCCGGTGGCCAAAAGAATGTGGGCTGCCTTTACTTCGCCGGCCTTCTTCTTTGCCTTCTCAATGGTCAGCTTGCCCTTCCCTGCAAGTCGTGCGCGGCCTTCAATGACATCGATTTTATTTTTTTTCAGAAGGTAGGCCACCCCTTGCGAGAGTTGATCGGCGACGGCACGGGAACGCGCCACGATTTTTTGAAGATCGAAACGGATTTCTTTCGCCGAAAATCCATAATCATCGAGATGGTTGAGCAGGTGGTTGATCTCCGAGCAATGCAGCAGCGCCTTCGTCGGAATGCAGCCCCAATTGAGGCAGATGCCACCGAGATGCTTTTCTTCGACAAGCACCGTCTTCAAGCCAAGCTGGCTCGCGCGAATCGCCGCCACGTAGCCACCGGGGCCGCCCCCCACCACGGCAAGATCATAAATACTCTCAGCCATAACCCGCTTCCTTCAACAAGATACGGGCAGGCTCTTCAACGTAAGACCGGAAAGCAGCAAGAAATTCGGCACCAACGGCGCCATCCACAACGCGGTGATCGCAGGTAAGGGTGCAGCTCATCTGCGTCGCAATGGAAATTTGGGCATTCTTCACGATGGGTTTTTCTTCGCCAGCACCGACGGCCAGAATGCAGGCCTGGGGCGGGTTCAGAATTGCGTCAAACTGACGAATGCCGAACATGCCAAGATTCGAAATTGTAAAGGTGCCACCCTGGAACTCTTCCGGGTGCAGCTTCCCTGCCCGTGCCTTTTCGGCAAGCATTTTCGATTCTTCGGAAATTTCCGCGAGCGTTTTCGTGTCCGCGCCGCGAATGACCGGTGTAATCAGGCCCCTCTCCGTCGCCACGGCCATGGAAATGTCGGCGGCTTCATATTGACGGATGGTTGTCTCACCCCAGCTCGCATTCGCGGCTGGAACGTCCATCAACGCAAGCGCCGCGGCCCGGATAAAGAAATCGTTCACGGAAAGCTTTGTTCCCTCCAGCATTTCATTCGCCTGTTTGCGAACGGAAAGAAGGGCGTCCAGCGTGCAATCAATCGAAAGGAAGAAAGTCGGAACGTCCTGATGGACCTGCGTCAGGCGTTCGGCGATTACCTTGCGGATATTTGTGTTCGGAATTTCCTTAAAGGAAGGCATTTCGCCGGGGGAACACGAGGGGGGCTGTGCTCGACGCCCACGCCGAGACGTGACCGGCGCGCCCTCTAGGTCCCGTTTGACGATCCGGCCTTTTGGGCCCGTGCCCGCGATCCGGCTTAAATCGATCCCCCCCTGTTCGGCGAGCCGCCGGGCAAGGGGGCTTGCGAAAATTCGCTCGCCCATCCGATTGCCTTGGGGCGAGGCTTGAGCAGGCATCGCTTCCGGCTTCGGTGCAGATGTCGCAGGCATGGGGGCTTCCTCTGCCTGCGGTGATTTTTTCTTCGGCGCGGGTTCGGACGTGACGGCGGCATCCTTCAAGGTGGATGCGTCTTCGCCCTCTTCCAAAATCCAGGCGATGGGGGCGTTTACTTTCACGCCTTCCGTGCCGTCCGGCACGGCGATCTTTGCGAGAACGCCCTCGTCTACCGCCTCAAGCTCCATCGTCGCCTTGTCCGTTTCGATTTCGGCCAACAGATCGCCAGCGACAACTTCCTCGCCTTCCGCTTTCAACCAACGGGCAAGGGTCCCCTCTTCCATCGTCGGGCTAAGCGCGGGCATTCGGACTGGTTTCGGCATTTTGTCAGTCCCGGTAACAGACGGCCTTTGCCGCCGTGACAATGCGTTCACTGCTCGGCAAGGCCAACGCTTCTAGGTTGGCAGCATAAGGCATGGGCACATCAGCCCCGTTTACGCGTGCAATCGGCGCATCGAGATAATCAAAAATCTCTTCCATGGCGCGGGCGGCGATCTCGGAACCAATGCCAGCATAGGACCAGCCTTCCTCGACGCTGACCAATCGGTTTGTCTTTTGCACGGATTCAGC
>JAJFGH010000012.1 GCA_021776275.1 Alphaproteobacteria bacterium
GAGGCGAGCCTGGTGCCATGCGGGCCCGGGGTCGAGCGGCTGGCGGAAGAGGCGCGCGACCTTTTCCCGGACGCCCGCATCGCCGTCATGACCAGCGACACAATCCCCACCGCCGAGGCCGCGGGCGCGCTTGTCCAGCGCATGCAGGCGGGCGAAATCGACCTTCTCATCGGTACCCAGATCATGGCCAAGGGGCACCATTTCCCGGGCCTGACCCTGGTGGGCGTGGTCGACGCGGATCTGGGCCTTGCCGGCGGCGACCTTCGGGCGACGGAGCGGTGCTACCAGATGCTCCATCAGGTATCCGGCCGGGCCGGGCGGGAGGCCCAGGCGGGCCATGCCTACCTTCAGACCCACCTGCCTGAGACGCCGGTGATGCAGGCCCTTGCCGCGGGCGCCCGCGACCCCTTTCTCGCCGCCGAAATCGACGCCCGCGAAGCGGGCGCCCTGCCGCCCTTCGGCAAGCTCGCCGCTCTCATTCTTTCCGGCGTCGAAGCCGGCCGGGTCGAGCGCTATGCCCAGCTGCTGCGCCGCGCGGCCCCCGAAGGGGACGGCGTCCAGGTGTTCGGGCCGGCGCCGGCGCCCCTTGCTATGCTCCGCGGCAAGCACCGTTTTCGCCTGTTGGTAAAGGCCGAAGCGCGCGTGCCCCTTCAAAAGGTACTGCGCCGCTGGCTCGATCCCCTCGCCCCGCCGGGGGGCGTAAAATTGCAGATTGATATCGACCCATACAGCTTCCTTTAGGGGTCCGGGGAAACGTCCGCAGAGTCTAGAAAAACTTACGCTTTCCCCGGGTTGCAACCCTTAAGCCCCTATGCTACGTATCCGCAGTTTTTCAGAGAGGACGCCTTCGCGGGCAAACGCAGCCGATCCCACTCAAGGGGCTCCCTTAAGATCGGTTTCACCCTCGATTAGGCGCTTTAAAGGATCTCGCCCTTGTCGTCCAAAGCCACCGGCATTTCCGGTCTTGCCAGTCGTTACGCCAACGCGCTCTTCGAACTTTCGGACGAGCAAAGCGCCTTGGATTCCGTCGCGGCCGATCTCGGCACGCTGGAAAGGATGATCGCGGAAAGCGCCGATCTCGGCCGCATGATCCGCTCGCCCGTCCTTTCCCGAAAAGAACAGGCAAACGCCATCGCCGCCATCGCCGACGGCGCGAAGCTTTCTGCCCTAACCGCAAATTTTCTGGGCCTGCTTGCCAGGAAACGCCGCCTTTTTGCCTTGCCCGCCGCCATCGCGGCCTGGCGCAAGCTGCTTGCCGCCAAGCGCGGCGAGGTAACCGCCGACGTCACCTCGGCGACGGCCTTGAACGAAGATCAACTTGGCGCCATCCGGCGCGCCCTCAAGCAAGCCACCAGCAAAGACGTTTCCATCCGCACCCGGGTGGATCCAGGTCTTCTTGGCGGATTGATTGTGCAGCTGGGCTCACGGATGGCGGACAACTCTCTACGCTCGCAATTGGAACGCTTGAAGATCGCCATGAAGGGAAGCGCGTAATGGATATCGGGGCTGCGGAAATTTCCGCCATTCTCAAAAAGGAAATCGCAGAATTCGGGACCGAGACAACGGTCAGCGAAGTCGGCCAGGTTTTGTCCGTCGGCGACGGCATCGCCCGCGTCTATGGCCTTGATCAGGTGCAGGCCGGTGAAATGGTCGAGTTTCCGGGCGGCATTCGCGGCATGGCGCTCAACCTCGAACAGGACAATGTCGGCGTCGTTATTTTCGGCGAAGACCGGAACATTCGCGAGGGCGACACCGTCAAGCGTACCGGCCAGATCGTGGAAGTGCCGATCGGCAAGGGGCTGCTGGGCCGCGTCGTCGATCCGCTTGGCAACCCGCTCGACGGCAAGGGCCCGATCGAGACGGACGCCCGCCAGCAGGTGGACGTAAAGGCGCCGGGCATCATTCCGCGCCGTTCCGTCAGCGAGCCGATGCAGACGGGCCTGAAGGCGATCGACGCGTTGATCCCCGTTGGCCGCGGCCAGCGCGAATTGATCATCGGTGACCGTCAGACGGGCAAGACCGCCATCGCCATCGATACGATCCTCAATCAAAAAGCCGCCAACGCGGCGGACGACGAATCCAAAAAGCTCTATTGCATCTATGTCGCCGTGGGGCAGAAGCGTTCGACCGTTGCCCAGATTGCGAAGACGCTCACCGAAAACGGGGCGATGGATTACACCATCATCGTCGCCGCCACCGCGTCGGACCCGGCGCCGTTGCAGTTCCTGGCACCATATGCGGGCTGCACCATGGGCGAATATTTCCGCGACAACGGCATGCACGCGCTCATCATTTACGACGATCTTTCCAAGCAGGCGGTCGCCTATCGGCAAATGTCGCTGTTGCTTCGCCGGCCTCCGGGGCGCGAAGCCTATCCCGGCGACGTGTTCTACCTGCATTCCCGCCTGCTGGAACGGGCGGCGAAGATGAACGAGGACCATGGGTCCGGTTCGCTGACCGCCTTGCCGGTGATCGAAACCCAGGCGGGCGACGTCTCCGCCTACATTCCGACGAACGTGATTTCGATTACGGACGGCCAGATCTTCCTCGAGACGGATTTGTTCTACCGCGGCATTCGCCCGGCGGTGAACGTCGGCCTTTCCGTGAGCCGCGTTGGCTCGGCCGCCCAGATCAAGGCGATGAAGCAGGTCGCCGGCTCCATCAAGCTTGAGCTGGCCCAGTTCCGCGAGATGGAAGCCTTCGCCCAGTTCGGTTCGGATTTGGACGCCGCCACCCAACGCCTGCTAAACCGCGGCAAACGCCTGACGGAATTGCTGAAACAGGGCCAATATTCGCCCCTTCCCGTCGAAGAACAGGTGGTGGTGATCTTCGCCGGTGTGAAAGGCTATCTCGACGCGATCGACGTGACGGACATCACCCGATTCGAAGAATCGCTGCTGGCCGAAATACGTGCGAAGGGACAAGGCCTTCTGGAAAAAATCCGGACGGAAAAGAAAATTTCCGACGAAACGGAAGCCGAGCTGAAAACCTTCTTCGATACTTTCACCAAGACCTTCGCGTAAACCACTAGGCCCGGACCGCCGCTTATGCCCAACCTTAAAGACCTTCGCGTTCGGATCGCCTCCGTCCAGTCGACACAGAAAATCACGTCGGCGATGAAGATGGTGGCCGCCTCCAAACTTCGCCGCGCGCAAGAGCAGGCGGAAGCGGCGCGCCCCTACGCAAGCCGGATGGACCGCATGGTCGGCTCCCTTGCGGGCAGCCTTCGGGACTTCGATGCGGCGCCGAAACTTCTTATCGGCACGGGCAAGGAAGAAACGCACCTTCTGATTGTCGCCACGTCGGACCGCGGTTTGTGCGGCGGTTTCAATTCCACCATCGTGCGCGCGGCGCGGGCAAAATTGCGTGCGCTTCAGCGGGACGGCAAGCAGGTAAAACTGATCTGCGTCGGCCGCAAAGGGCATCTGCAATTGCGCCGTGAGTTTGGCAGCCTCATTCTCGACGCAATCGAAGGCCCCAGCAAAGGCCGCGTGACCTTTGCAAACGCAGAAGATATCACCGGCCGCATTTTCAAGCTGTTTGAAGAAGGCGCGTTCGACGTTTGCACGGTCATTTACAACCGCTTCGTTTCGGCCCTCGATCAGGTGGTGACCGAACGCCAGTTGATTCCCTTCCCCGTTTCCGAAGAAGAAACCGTCGCGGAAGAAATGCTTGGCGCCATCTACGAATACGAACCCGAAGAAGAAGAATTGCTTGGCCAGCTATTGCCGGAAAACATCGGGGTGCAACTCTATCGCGCGCTGCTTGAGAACGCGGCAAGCGAACAAGGCTCCAGAATGACGGCCATGGACAACGCCACGCGCAATGCGGGCGATTTGATCGACGCGTTGCAGCTTAGCTACAACCGTACGCGCCAGGCTTATATCACGAAGGAATTGATTGAAATCGTATCCGGCGCCGAGGCGCTATAAGAGACGGCTCCGACGAGGGGGCGAGAGGAAGAAAGAACATGGCAGGACAACCCGGTAAAATCACACAAGTGCTTGGCGCGGTCATCGACGTGCAGTTCGAAGGCGAATTGCCGCAGATTTTGAACGCGCTTCATTGCGACAATCACGGCAACCTTCTCGTTTTGGAGGTCGCCCAGCATCTAGGCGAATCGACCGTCCGTACGATTGCCATGGATTCGACCGAAGGCCTGGTCCGCGGCCAGGAAGTGACCGATACCGGCGAGCCGATCAGCATGCCGGTGGGGCCCGAAACCCTTGGCCGCATCATCAACGTCATCGGCAACCCCA
>JAJFGH010000111.1 GCA_021776275.1 Alphaproteobacteria bacterium
CCAATCCCCGACCGTATGCGACCAGCGCAATGCAAAATCGACATGGGCTTCCTCTGCGCCTGAGTCATAGGTGGCGTTGTTGTGGTCAATGGCAAGGGGGCCCCGCAACCTGGCATCCGCATCGAGAAAACTGCGCTCGCGAAAGCCGGGCAGCACGAAGGCGCTTAACGTCCCCCAATCCGCCTGCCATCGGAAATTCACCATCGGCTGGCCGAGCTTGTCCTCGTCGTCGATGTCCTCGACCCCGTCGAATTGATTGATGATGTCGACAAGGTGCCGCGATTCGGTGACGCCCCAAAAAACGCGATCGAAGCCGACGACGAGGTCCCAGCCTTTGCCCTCATGCAGCCAATTCGCCTCACGAATGTCGACATGGGTGCGCCGATCGCTGTCGGGTGCCCACCGCACGAAAGGAATGAAGGTCAAACGGTCCTTGCGCCGCCCCCATTCGTACACGACCTCCGGTTCCGCCACCAAAGATGGCGAAATTTGGTTGTCTTCCTGATCGGGAAAGAAGGCCGCATTGGGGAAGTAGCGCGCTTCGAACGCCACATAGCCGGAGAGGTCCCATTCGCCAGCCCTGGCGTTGGACGCAGGAACGCCTAGCTGCGCTAGCGCAAAGATGCCGAAAAAGAGTAGCGCTTGCTGCTTCAACGGGCCCGCTTCAAACGGCTGGGAGTGAAAAGGTCCTCATCCACGCCGGCGCGGAAATTGTACTCCTGGAAGAGCAGGGTTGTCGCCTTCCCCGTCTGCACATTGTCCATCTGCATGCGAAGCGGACGCCAATATTTTTCCAGGTAACGCTTGTAATCGGATTGGACGAGCACTTTTAAAAGCTCATCCTTACGATCATAGAATTCCACCTTCATGACACGGTATTCGCCCTGATCGACCCAGGCCAGTTGCTTCGTATAGCCGGAATGTTCGTAAACGGGGTAGCGCTCTATGACGAAGCACTTCAACTCGCCACAATCTTCATCCCGCACCCATTTGTATTTATATTTTTCGACCTCCTGGCTCGCCAGGTCTTCATACGCGAATTCGCTGCCGACAAACGGCCCCGACTTGTTCACGGATGAAATCCGCTTCACGCGCTTGATCGCGGGCAGGTAAAGCCACTGGTCATCCGGCTCTGTAATCTTCGTATAGGAAAGAAAGGCCGTGCCCTCGATATCCCGGGGTTCGTCGAAAACCGTCAAACTCCTGTCGCCAAGGCCGGCCTCCATAACTTCAAGTGCCTGAATGCGCAATTTCCGGGCGCTGGATTCGCCATTGCGGTTCGTCAGGGTCATGCCCAGCTCCACTTCGCTATCGACCCAGCCAAGATCGCGGCGGTCGATCTCCTTCGCGATGGCAAGCCCCTTCTCTTCCGGCGTCTCCGCCAAAGCTGCGCCCATCCAAAGAATAAGCCCGACGGCAAAACCGGCAGCGGCGATCCCTCGCCCGGCCGCGCTTCTAATTCGTGGGCTTTGTGGCAACGTCTGCAACATGGTCCGTCTCCTTGGATGATTTTTTACCGCGCGAGAAAATAATCAGCAGCGCGGGCAGCAAGGTGAAATCTGCGAACAGCGCCGCAGCAATCGACATGGCCGTCAACAGGCCAAGGCTTTGATTCAGCTCAAAGGCGGAAATTGCCAGCACACCAAACCCGGCAACAAGAATGACCGAAGTGACGACAAGCGCCGTTCCAACCGTCGAAAAAGCATAGCGGACGGCATCGGCCGAATCGAGCCCCTGCTCGCGGCGCGCGCGGAGGTATTTCGAGAGGAAATGCACGGTGTCATCAACGATGATGCCAAGGCTTGTCGCCGTCACGACGGAGGCCGCCAGGCCAAGTTCCCCCACCACCAGCGCCCATATCCCAAAGGTGATGATTGCCGGGATTAAATTTGGAATCAGGCTTAGCAGGCCAAGCCGAATGTGACGGAGCGCGACAATCAGCGACAGCGAAATCAGCACGAAGGCGAGCGCCGTTCCCGCCAGCATGCTTTTGATGTTGCGTTCGGAGATATAGGCGAACATGACAAACGGGCCCGACCCTTCGATCTCGGCCGCCGACGCCATATTTCCCTTAAGCCAGTCTTCCGAATCGGCCTTCAGGATGCGCGATTCCCGCGTTGTGATGTTTTTTAGCGTCGCAATCACGCGCACCGAAGACTTATCGACGTTGATCTGATTGTTAAGGTCCAGCCCGTAAGGCAGCGACATTTCAAAAAGCAGTAAATATTGCGCCGCAAGCTCGCGAATATCTGGCAACAGGTACCAGGCCGGGTCGTCGCCATGCATGTTCTTGTTCAACCGGCGCACGATGTCGGTATAGGTCTGCACATGCACAACTTCGGGCCGCGCTCTCAGCCAATTGGCAAAGCTGTCCATCTCCTGAAGGTAAACCGGCTCGCTGATGCCGCCGCTTTCTCCGGCCGGAAGCGAATATTGAACCTGATAAATGCCGGAAAGATTTTCCATCGCAAAATCGGTGTCGGCGCGAAACTGGATGACCGGATCGAAATAATTGACGAACTGATCGTTCAGTTCGATGCGCGGGATCATCAAGCCGAGCAGGATAACCGCAGCGCTGACCCCCCACATAAACGCATAGCGCCTGCGGATAACGAAATTCGCCAGCCGGTCCATATAGGTCACCGTCGACAATTCGCGCGGCTTCACACGCATCGGCAAAATGGACATCAACGCCGGCAGAAACAGCACGGAATAGGCCCAGGCCGCGATCACCCCAA
>JAJFGH010000112.1 GCA_021776275.1 Alphaproteobacteria bacterium
GCATCCGGCCTCGGAGCAGCAGGTCGAAACGGGCCCGCCAATAACCAAAATTGTGAAAAGAGACGATGGCACGATGCCCAATACGGAGCATCTCGAAAAGCGCCTCTCTTGGCGCATGCATCGCCTGCAAGGTTTGGCTGAGGATAACGTAATCGAAAGAATGCGCTGGATAATCTTTTAAGTCCGCTTCGGCATCGCCCTGGATAACCGAAAGCCCGCGGCTGACGCATAGATGAACGCGCTCCTGCTTGATTTCGATTCCCCGACCATCGACATCCTTTGCATGCACAAGATAGTCGAGAAGGCCGCCATCCCCGCAGCCAAGGTCCAGGACACGGCTTTTCGGCTGGACCATTTCGGCGATGCGCTGCAAATCGACGCGAATAGCCTTAACAGCTTGATTTTCATAGGCCCCCGTCATCGTAATGGCAGCCCCCGATGTTCGGCGGCGCCGCCCAAAAATCCGCGCAGCGTTTCGGTGAACTTCGCTTCGTCCAGAAGAAAGGCGTCGTGGCCGGTATCGGTTTCGATCTCAACAAAGCTAACGTTCGCGGCGGCGCCGTTCAGAGCGTGCACAATTTCCCGGCTTTCCTGGGTTGGGAAAAGCCAGTCGCTGGTGAAGGAAACAACGCAAAAACGTGTTTTCGTTTCTCGGAACGCATTGGCGAGCGCGCCATCATATTCTTCGGCCAAATCGAAATAATCCATGGCACGCGTGATGTAGAGATAAGCGTTTGCATCGAAGCGATCGACAAACGTGCTCCCCTGATGGCGGAGATA
The DNA here is from genome assembly GCA_021776275.1 of Alphaproteobacteria bacterium. Lineage (GTDB taxonomy): Bacteria > Pseudomonadota > Alphaproteobacteria. The sequence goes on from JAJFGH010000112.1 coordinate 781, forward strand.
GCTCTCAACCTGGAAGTCCGCGTCGAAGCCATAGGTCACCACTTTTCGGTCCTGCAAGGCGCGTCCGAATTTTCGGGTCAGCGCGGCTTCCGACAAGTACGTAATATGCGCAGCCATGCGCGCCACCGCCAATCCTCGCGTTGGCCGCTTGCCGTGGTTGAAGTAGTCGCCACCACACCAATCTGGGTCCGCGATAATGGCTTGGCGCCCAACTTCGTGAAACGCAATATTCTGGGCGGAATGCCGCGCAGCCGTCGCAATAGGAACGGCTGAAAACACGCGTTCCGGAAAACTTGCCGCCCATTGAAGTGCCTGCATGCCACCCATGGAGCCGCCGATCACACAAAACAATTGTTCGATGTTTAAATGGTCAAGCAACAGGGCTTGCGCGCGCACCATGTCGGCAATGGTGATAACCGGAAAATGCAGGCCATAAGGTTTGCCGGTAGCCGGATCTATTTCCTTCGGCCCGCTTGTTCCCATGCAGCCGCCAAGGACATTCGCGCAAATAATGAAATAACGGTCCGTGTCCAACGGTCGGCCCGGCCCAACCATAAAGTGCCACCAACCGAGTTTTCCCTGCTCGGGATGCGGGCCGGCGACGTGTTGGTCGCCCGTCAACGCGTGGCAAACCAAGATCACGTTCGAACGTTCGGCGTTCAACCGGCCATAGGTCTGATAGGCAATGGTGAACGGACCAAGGTCCACGCCGCAGTCCAGACGCAGTGGCGTCTTGGTCCCCAGCTCGACCTTGCCTCCCTCACCGATGATTTCGCTGACCTGAGACATGGTTGCGCTTGCGGGCCGATCCCGTCCTTCGGAAAATGAAGCAGGAAAGGTTGCATAGCTAGGTTCCGGGGGTCTAGCTGTCAATGTTTTCTTTGATTTTACAGGCTTCTCCGACTACTACTAACGCCTTGCTGGGCTTGGTTTTGAACAAGATGACGGATGGAAATCCCCTTGAGGAGCTGCGCCACGATATCGATCGAATTGACGACACCCTTCAAGAATTGCTGTGGCAGCGCGCAGCGGTCGTCGAAAAGATTCGGGCGTATAAGCACAAGCAGCGCGCCTTTCGGCGCGGCGGATTTTTTCGGCCTAGCCGCGAGATAGAAATCCTTCGGCGATTGCTTCGCCGTCATCAAGGACGTTTCCCAAAATTGGGGATCGTCGAGATCTGGCGAACCATCATCGCGTCGCATTTGGCGCATCAGGAACATTTTTCGCTTGCGGTGTACCGTCCAAAGACGAAGGACGGGTGCTGGGAGCTTGCGCGGGAACATTACGGTTCCATTGTTCCCATGACGGCCGAATCGTCGGTGACAAGCGTTCTTAAAAAAGTTTCGGAGCGCACGGCCTCAGCGGGTGTGCTTCCCGTTCCACGCAAGAAAGAAGATGCGTGGTGGCGACACCTTGCCGGCCGATTCGAAGATTTGCAAATTGTTGCAGGCCTTCCTTTTGTTGATTTTGAAAACGGCGAAGGCAAGACACAAGCCTTGCTCGTTGCGCCGATACCGGCGGAGCCAAGCAGCAAGGACCGTAGTTTTTTTATGGTTGTTACGGTGGGCGGTATTGGCCCGGCACGTCTGGCGGCGGCCTTTGCCGGCGAAAAGATCAAAAGCCGTTCGGTGTTTACGTGGCGTGGTTCCGCAAGCGCCCGGCAGCGCTTTTCGCTCATTGAAGCGGAAGGCTTTTTTGGAGAGTCGGATCCCGTGCTTCTACGCGTCCAAAAACGTCTCGGCGCGCAGGCAAAACGGGTCACGATTTTAGGTAGTTACGCCGTTCCCTTGGATGGGGGAAAGCGCCAGCAAGGCAGGAAACCTTCCCGTGTGCGCACTTAAAATTCGACCGGGCATTTTAGAGATCGCGCCTTACATTGGCGGTGAATCGCACCTTCCGGGGGTGGCGGACGCGATGAAGCTTTCGTCGAACGAAAGTGCGCTTGGCCCAAGCCCGAAGGCGCGGGAAGCGTATTTGGCGTCGGCATCGGCACTGCACCGCTATCCGGATGGGCAGGCGTCGGCCCTGCGCCAGGCCATCGGCAAGCGTTTCGGCCTCGATGCCGATCGGATCGTCTGCGGCAATGGTTCGGACGACCTTCTAACCCTGCTGGCGCGGGCCTATGCTGGACCGGAGGATGAAATTCTCTATAGCGAGCATGGCTTCCTTCTGTTTCCCATTCTTGCCCACAGTGTCGGTGCCGTGCCGATTGCGGTCCCGGAAAAGAATGTGACGGCGGATGTGGACGATTTCCTGGCGCGGGTGACGCCGCGGACACGGATCGTTTTTCTTGCCAACCCGAACAATCCGACCGGAAGCTACCTGAACGGGGATCAGCTTCGCCGCTTGCGGGAGGGCTTGCCATCGGATGTCCTGTTGGTCATCGACGCGGCCTACGCGGAATTTGTGACCGAGACGGATTACACGCCGGGGATGGATTTGGTGGATGCAGGGGAAAACGTCGTCATGACCCGGACGTTTTCAAAAATCTTTGCCCTAAGCGCCCTGCGGCTGGGTTGGGCCTATTGCCCGGCGTTGATCGCGGATGTGCTCAATCGCCTGCGCGCGCCTTTCAATGTCGTGGGTCCCGCACAAGCCGCTGGGGTGGCGTCTCTGGAGGATGTAGCATTTTTTGACCAGGCGAAGGCGCATAATACAAAGTGGCGGGCCTGGCTTTCAGAGGCATTGGAAGGGATTGGGCTTCAGGTTTATCCAAGTGTTGCGAATTTTCTCCTCGTGCGCTTCCCTGAGGATTCGTCGCGGAATGCCGAAGCCGCGAACCGCCTCCTAAACGAACGGGGTATCATTCCCCGGAAGGTTGCGAGTTATGGTCTTCCGAATTGCCTGCGAATTACGATCGGCAAAGAAGAGGAAATGCGCGCGGTCGCAGCGGCGCTTTCCGACTTGATGGACTAGAAAATGGTAGCGTCCCCTTTATTTGAAAAAGTTGCCCTGATTGGTCTGGGTCTGATTGGCTCTTCGCTTGCCCGCGTTATAAAGCGCGAAGGCCTTGCGGGGGAAGTCATCGGCTGCGCGCGCAGTGAGAAAACCCTTGCGACGGCCCTTGAGCTTGGCTTCGTCGACCGCGTGGAGGCGGACGCGGCCAAGGCGGTGGAGGACGCGGATTTTGTCGTCATCTGTACGCCGATCGGCGCCTATAAGGCGATTGCCGAGGCCATCGCGCCGCATTTGAAGAAGGGCGCCATCTTAAGCGACGTCGGCTCGGTGAAAGAAACCGTGCTGCGCGATTTGGGCCCGCTTGTTCCGGAAGGCGTGCATTTCGTGCCGACCCATCCGGTCGCCGGGACCGAACATTCCGGTCCGGAAGCCGGGTTTGATGGCTTGTTCGAAGGGCGTTGGTGCGTGTTGACACCCATGACAGGCACGGCGCCCGAGGCCATCGAGCGCGTTGCCGAACTTTGGCGCCGCGCCGGCAGCCAGGTTGAAATCATGGACGCTGCGCATCATGACAAGGTGATGGCCATTACGTCGCATCTGCCGCATTTGATCGCCTACACCATCGTTGGCACGGCGACGGATCTGGAAGAAAGCGAGCGCGCCGAAATCGTCAAATTTTCCGCGTCCGGCTTTCGCGACTTTACCCGCATCGCGGCTTCCGATCCGGTGATGTGGCGGGATATTTTCCTGAACAATCAGAGCGCGGTCCTCGAAATGCTTGGCCGTTTCACAGAGGACCTCACGGCGCTGCAGCGCGCCATCCGCTGGGGAGACGGGCAGACCCTCGAGGAACTCTTTGCGCGCACGCGCGCCATTCGCCGCAGCATCATCGACGCAAGGCAGGCGTAAAAACCGCGCTCGCGTTCTTGAATGGGGCATCGGGTTGGCCAAGAACACGCTTCAATCTTCCGCAACGCGCACCGGCGCCTGGGTTTTTGCCTATGGCTCGTTGATGTGGAATCCGGAATTTGAATATCTTGAGGTTCGTCCGGCGTTGCTGCGCGGGTATCATCGGGCGTTCTGCATCTTTTCCCATGTCTATCGGGGTTCGGCGGAAAAGCCGGGCTTGGTCCTTGGCCTGGATCGCGGCGGCGCCTGCCGGGGCCGGGCTTTCCGCATTTCGCCCGCCCGCGAGGCCGAGGTGCTGGTCGATCTCGATGCGCGCGAACAGGTGACAGGCGTTTACCTTCGCCGCCGACTTGCCATCGATTTTGACGGGGATCTGGCAGGGACTTCCGTTCGCGCCGAGGCGTATGTGGCGGATCCGGCCCATCTTCAATATGCCGGGAAAGTCGCGCCTAGAAAGGCTGCGCAAATCATTGCGGCTTCCTCAGGCTCGGCCGGGCCCAATCGCGAATATTTTGAAAGCACGGTGGCGCATCTCGAAACCCTCGGCATTCGCGATCGCGGTCTGCAGCGCATTCAAAAATTTTTATAAAAAATTTTCGGCTTATGAGCGAGCTGTCTTAGGCACAACGCGAATAGTCGCAAGACGTGCAAAGGTCGCAGCCTTCCTGATGGATCACGCTTGCGGCGCCGCATTTCGGGCATTGGGAAAGCCGGTGGTTCGGCATGCCAACGACTTGCTTCTCTGCCTGCGCTTTTCGGGCTTCCCCGGTTTTCGGGCCGGCCAGGAAGCCGATTTCAATCATATGCTGCTCAATCACTTCGCCGATGGCGGCAAGCAGGGAAGGCACATAGCGCCCGCCCATCCATTGGCCGCCGCGGGGGTCAAAGACGGCCTTCAATTCTTCGACGATGAAAGAGACGTCTCCGCCGCGGCGGAAAACGGCACTGATCATGCGCGTGAGCGCGACCGTCCAGGCGTAATGCTCCATGTTCTTCGAATTGATAAAAATTTCGAACGGGCGGCAACGGCCATCCCGAATCACGTCGTTGAGTGTGATGTACATGGCGTGATCGCTTTCCGGCCATTTCAGCTTGTAGGTGCGGCCCGGCAATTCGCCCGGTCGGTCCAGCGGCTGGGTCATGTAGACGACGCCGCCTTCCAACGCATCCTCCGGCAGTGGGCCGGCGCCTTGATGGTCGAGCGGTAGCTCTTCCTGCGCCGCTTCCGTTTCGGGGGCCGCGTCGGCAATCAACACCGCGCCCGTAACCGCGTTGGGGCGATACGTCGTGCACCCCTTGCAACCCATCTCATAGGCGTCGCAGTAGACGTCCTTGAAATCTTCGAAGGAGAGGCTTTCCGGACAGTTGATCGTTTTCGAGATGGAGCTGTCCACATAGGCCTGCACGGCAACCTGCATGCAAAGATGCTCGCGGGGCGTTAAATGCTGGGTGCTGACGAAATAATCTGGAAGCGGCGCCGATTCGCCCCGCATGCGGCGATAGAGACGGTAAGCGTAATCGCTTACTTCCTCTTCGCGCCGGCTGCCATCCGGCATCAAGATGTTCCGTTTATAGGTGTAGCTGAAGACGGGTTCCAGACCGGAAGAAACGTTGTCCGCGAACAACGAAATCGTGCCGGTTGGCGCAATCGAAGTAAGCAGCGCATTGCGGATGCCTTTCTTGCGAATGGCGTCGCGGACGTCCGCATCCAGTTTGCAAACGGTCTCGCCGGCGAGATAGCTTTCGGCGTCGTAAAGCGGGAAGGCGCCCTTCTCTTCGGCAAGTTCTGCCGAGGCAAAATAGGCGGCGCGTTGGATCGTGCGCATCCAGCTTTCCGTCAATTCGATCGAACGTTTGGCGCCATATCTGGCTTCGCAAAGAATCAAGGCGTCCGCAAGGCCGGTTACGCCAAGGCCGATGCGGCGTTTTGCTAGCGCTTCATGCTGTTGCTGGGGCAGGGGAAATTTTGAAACATCGACAACGTTGTCAAGCATGCGGACGGCAACAGCGACCCTTTCGGCAAGTTCGTCAGGATCAATTCGCGCTTGTGCCGAAAACGGGTCGCGAACCATCTGTGCCAGATTGACCGAGCCCAGCAAACAGGCCCCATAGGGCGGCAACGGTTGTTCGCCGCAGGGATTTGTTGCGCAAATGTCTTCGCAGTAGCGCAGGTTGTTGCGTTGGTTGATCCGGTCAATGAAGATGACGCCGGGTTCCGCGCAAGCGTAAGTCGCCCGCATGATCCTGTCCCACAATTCGCGTGCCGGCAGGCTTTTATAGCAAGTCCCGTTGAAGGAAAGCTCCCACGGGCCGTCTTCTTTCAGCGCCTTCATAAAGGGGTCCGTCACCAGAACGGAGAGGTTGAACATGCGCAGGCGTCCGGCTTCCTGCTTTGCTTCGATGAAGGCCTCGATGTCGGGATGGTCGCATCGCATCGTGGCCATCATGGCGCCACGGCGCGAGCCGGCGCTCATGATCGTTCGGCACATGGCGTCCCAGAC
>JAJFGH010000113.1 GCA_021776275.1 Alphaproteobacteria bacterium
CCAAAAGCCACTGCAAGAAGGCTGCACCCTCGGCGATTTCCTCTGCCGGCAATGGCGGCGGGTTCTCACCGATTTCGTCAAGGATGGTGTTCATCTGGTTGCGCAACGGCAGCCAATCCTGAACGGCAAAGCGCACGTCCTCCAACACGGCTCCTAGCCTTGCCTGAAGGTCTTTGATGAAGCTGGGGTCCGTTTGCTGGTCGATCTCAACATGCATGAAAGATTCGCGGTGCGTTTTATCGCCGCCATCTTCGAGACCATCGATGCGCGAGAGCTTTCCGGCTTCCGTACGCAGAACCTCAAAAACCGGATGGACAATATGATGAACGGTGAGGCCGTGCTGGTTCAGCTCCGCAGTTACCGAATCCACAAGGAAAGGCATGTCGTCGTTTACGATCTCGATGATGGTGTGGGAAGATTCCCAACCATCCTTCTGGGCGTTGGGATTATAAATTCGGAGCTTAACTTCGCTTGCTTTGCGTTGCTGCCCAAGGCGCCACACCGAAAGCACCGCGCAACCAAGATCGCCGGCGGAACAACCGGCAAGATCCATCGGCGAAACGTTCGCGTAGTAAAGGCCAACAAACTTCTCGAAAAGGGCATTCTTTCCACCGCCCTTTTTCTTGACCGCAGCGCGCGTCACGGCGCCGATCAGCGCTGCCTGCTTGCGCGAAGATTCTTTTGACATGTCTACATCGCCCTGAGAGACAGGAGGATCATATTTCGATAGGCTAGCCCAATCCGCATCCATTCCCAACGACTCGCTTCTTTGCTGCATCAATTGCGACCCCGGCCAGAGAAGGGAAGGGCCTTGACGGCGAAAGTTTCCTTTTCGAAAATCCGATCATCCGGAGGAATCCCTGACAAAACGTAAAAAAATCACGGCATTATCGCGTTCCTTGGCATGGCCGGCCTGCCTGGCCTACGCCCTGCTGTCTTTGACGATCGGCGAAAATTCGGCTTTTGCTGCGGCGGCGGAGAAAACGACGCTGCAGATCGGCTTTCTCGCCATCGAAAAGGCGCCCGCGCCCGCGCTTTCGAACCGCGAGGCCACGCCCAAGGGTTTGGGCCTTCAGGGCGCGCAGCTCGCAATTCGCGACAACGGCACAACCGGGAAATTTCTAGGCCAGTCCTTTCGCCTAGAGGCCGTCGTTCTACCGGCGGATGGGGATGCGCTGCGCGCGTTCCGCGAGCTTGTGGCCAAGGGCGTTCGCCATGTCGTTACCCTCCTGCCCGCCGATCGCCTTCTTCAGCTTGCGGATTCGCCCGAGGCCAAGAACGTGCTTCTCTATAACGTCGGCAGCGCGGACGACCATTTGCGCAACGAGGCATGCCGGCCAAATCTTTTGCACGTCCTTCCAAGCCGCGCCATGCTGGCAGATGCGCTTGCGCAATACCTTGTCCGCAAACGTTGGTCGCGTTGGTTTCTCGTAGTCGGCCCAAGGGAAGCGGATCGGCATTTCGCCGACGCCATCCGCCGCGCCGCCAGCCGTTTCGGTGCGCGCATCGTCAAAGAAAAAAACTGGACCTACTCCCATGATGCCCGGCGTACGGCGGCAGCCGAAGTGCCGCTGTTCACCCAAGGCGCGGATTACGATTTGCTTCTTCTTGCCGATGAACGCGGCGATTTCGGCGAATATTTCGCCTATCGAAGCTGGAAGCCGCGGCCCATCGCCGGCACCCAGGGCCTGACTCCAACGGCCTGGCACTGGACCCACGAACAGTGGGGCGCCGCCCAATTGCAGCGGCGCTTCCAAAAACACGCCGGACGCCGGATGCAGCCGGAGGATTACGCCGCCTGGCTTGCCATACGCGCCGTCGGCGAGGCCGCGACGCGCACCGGCAAAACGGATTTTCCGCCCCTTCGCAAATATCTTTTCGGCGAAAACTTTGCGTTGCAGGGATTCAAGGGGCAAAAACTTACGCTGCGTCCCTGGAACCACCAATTGCGCCAGCCGATCTTGCTTGCGGCGCCAAAAGCCCTCGTCGCATCGGCGCCTCAGGAAGGCTTTCTGCATCCCAAAACTACGCTGGATAGCTTAGGCTACGACGCTCCGGAAAGCGGCTGCACCTTTGCGCCCTCCAAAGACGGCAAGACGGAAAATTAACGCCATGGGCACGCGCCAAATTTTCAGAAACACGGTCCTCGCTTTCCTGCTTGCGCTGCCGAACGGCGCTTTGGCCACCACCGTTTACGTCTCGAACGAAAAGGACAACACGATCACCGTTCTCGACGGCCAAAGCGGCGAGCTGAAAAAGACGATCTCCGTGGGTCAGCGCCCGCGCGGTATTGTCTTAAGCGCAGACAGGAAAGCGCTTTATATCTGCGCCAGCGACGACGACACCATTCAGGTTCTGGATCTCAAAACCGCAAAAATAACCCACACCCTTCCTTCCGGCGACGACCCGGAGACTTTTGCGCTCCATCCAAACGGGCGTTTTCTCTATGTCTCGAACGAAGACGACAACCTTGTCACCGTGATCGACGTCGAGAAACGTGAAGCCGTCGCTGAAATCCCCGTCGGCGTCGAGCCAGAGGGCATCGGCATAAGCCCGGATGGAAAATGGGCCATTGCGACGTCGGAAACGACGAACATGGCCCATTGGATCGACACGAAGACGAACGCGCTGGTCAAGAACGTCCTCGTCGACAGCCGGCCAAGATATGTGGCCTTCACCCCGAAGGCGGAGGAGGCGTGGGTTTCCGCCGAGATCGGCGGCAAGGTAAACGTCATCGACAGCGCCTCCCATGAAATCGTGCGGCGCATAGGCTTTGCCATCCCGGGCATCGAAAGCGCGAAACTTCAGCCGGTCGGCATTGCTCATATGAAGGACGGGCCCTGGTCGTTCGTAGCTCTTGGGCCTGCCAACCACGTCGCCGTGATCGACCGCAAAACCTATGCGGTTGAAAAATACCTGCTGGTCGGAAGCCGGGTCTGGAACCTAGCCTTTTCCCCGGATGGAAAGTGGCTTTACACAACCAACGGCACCAGCAACGACGTCTCGATCATCGACGTCGAAGCCTTGAAAGTACGGAAGTCCGTCGCCACGGGCCGCTTTCCCTGGGGGATCGATGTCGGACCCTAAAAGCGAGACAAGAAACGCCGCCGCGCTCAATGTCGAAGGCGTTCGCTTTCATTATGGTGCGAAGCCTGCCTTGCAGGACGTCGCTTTCACGATCCCTGCTGGCACGTTTACGGTGCTTTTGGGGCCGAACGGCGCCGGAAAGACGACGCTTTTTTCTCTCATTGCCCGGCTCTATCACGCAACCCAGGGCACCCTTGCCGTCGCCGGCCACGATTTGCGCCGCGCCCCTCTTTCGGCCCTGGCCGAGATGGGAATCGTCTTTCAGCAACCGACCCTCGATCTTGATCTCAGCGTGCTGCAGAACCTTCGCTATCACGCCGCCCTTCGCGGCATGGGGAAAAAAGATGCCCTTGAGCGGATCGACGCCGAACTTCGGCGCTTCAATATGTTCGAACGCAAGCATGAGAAAGTCCGCACCTTGAACGGCGGGCACCGGCGCCGGGTGGAGATTGCTCGCGCCCTGCTTCACCAGCCGCGCCTTCTTCTGCTGGACGAACCGACCATCGGCCTGGACGTTCCGACGCGAAAGGCCATCGTCGATCACGTCCATAATTTGTGCAAAACGGATGGCATTGCCGTGCTTTGGGCGACCCATCTGATTGACGAAATTTCCCCCAGCGATCGTATTGTCTTGCTCGACGCGGGCCGCGTTCGCGCCAAAGGCGCGATTGCCGACATCTTGAAGGAGGCCGACGCCACGACCATCGCCGAGGCGTTCACAAAATTAACGGCAAAGGAGAACGCGGCGTGACCGCCACCCATTATTTTCGTGGGTTTCTTGGAATCCTTACCCGGGAGGCACTTCGATTCCTACAGCAGCGCGAGCGTTTTCTGGCCGCGCTTGTCCGCCCGCTTATCTGGTTGCTGGTTTTTGCCGCCGGCTTTCGCGCCGCCCTCGGCATTGCGATCATCCCGCCTTACGAAACCTACATTCCTTATGAGGTCTATATCGTCCCCGGCCTCCTCGGCATGATTCAGCTTTTCAATGGCATGCAAAGCTCGCTTTCGATGGTCTATGACCGGGAAATGGGAAGCATGCGCACCTTGCTTGTCAGCCCCCTGCCGCGTTGGTACCTGCTGGCCTGCAAATTGACGGCGGGCACATTCGTTTCGATTTTGCAGGCCTATGCCTTTTTGGCCATCGCGTTTTTCTTTGGTATCGAGGCGCCGCTGCTTGGCTACGCTGCCGTCCTGCCGGCTCTCGTTCTTTCCGGCCTCATGCTTGGTGCGCTCGGACTTTTGTTGTCCTCGGCCATTCGCCAGCTTGAAAATTTTGCCGGCATCATGAATTTCGTGATTTTCCCGATGTTCTTTCTGTCCTCGGCCCTTTACCCGTTATGGAAAATGCGGGAGTCGAGCCCGTGGCTTTACGAGATCTGCCGCTTCAATCCCTTCACCCATGCCGTCGAAACGATCCGCTTCGCGCTTTACGGCGATTTCAACCCATGGGCGGTCGCCATCACCCTGGGCAGTTTCACGCTTTTCTTAAGCCTTGCCGTTCTCGGTTATGACCCGGCACGGGGCATGATGCGGCGAAAGGGCGGCGCTTAAACTTTTTCGGGTTGCCGGAGGCGCTTGCGGAATTCTTCGAGCACGGCGGGAGCCATCCGTTCTTGCCTGGGCACGGCAATCGGCACGTCCGCGACAATGCTTGCCGGGCTTTCGGAAAGCACAAGCACCCGATCGGCTAACGCGATGGCCTCGTCAAGGTCGTGGGTGACAAAGAGAACCGTCGTCGGACATGCGTTCCAGATCTCCAGCAGCATAGCGCGAAGCCGTTCCGCCGTCGGCCCATCCAGCGAGACGAACGGCTCATCCATCAACAGCAAATCCGGCGCGATGGCGAAGGCGCGCACGATGGCCACGCGCCGGCGTTGCCCAAGGGAAAGTTTTTCCGGATAGGCATCCCGAAATTCTGTCAACCCGGCCTCGGCAAGAAATTTTTCCACAAGCGCCGTTGCGCCCGCAGGCGCGTTCAAGACAAGGCAAACGTTTTCGAACACCGTTCGCCAGGGAAGCAGGCGCGGATTTTGAAAAACATACCCGATATCCGGCGCCGCGTTGCCAGCCGCGGCGTCCAGCGCAATCTCGCCCTCATAGGCCGCATCGAGGCCCGCGATCAGGTTTAAAAGCGTCGTCTTGCCACAGCCGGAAGGGCCAAGGATGGCGACAAATTCACCCCTCTCGGCAACGAAGCCGAGCTCGCCCAGAACCTGCCGCGTACCGTTCCCCGAAGCGTCGGGAAAAGATTTTCCACGAAGGCTGACACGGATGCCGCTCATCGCCGCCACCGAAGCGCCCGGCGGTCAAGTGGGCGGAAGCACACTGCCTCGATGACCAGAACGACGGCAACGAAGGCGAGCGTGTAGGCAAGGATCGACGCGACGTCGAACAATTGGAAATAGAGATGCAGTTGAAAGCCGACCCCGTCGCTTCGCCCCAGCAATTCAACGACCAGAACGATCTTCCAGATCAGCGCCAGGCCGGAACGCGCGGACGCCAGAAAATAGGGCGAAAGCTGCGGCAACACGACATGGCGAAACGTCCGAAGCGAGCCCAAGCGAAAACTGTGCGCCATTTCGAGATAGTCCCGGTCCAGCGCGCGGGAACCTTCCCGCAACGTGACGGCAACGTTCGGAATCTTGTTGACCGCAACGGCCAGAATGGCCGCCGCTTCGATCAACCCGAACCAGACATAGGCCAGCAAGATAACCACCAAGGCGGGGACGTTCAGGAAAAGGACGAGCCAGGCGTCAAACAGCCGGTCGAGCAACCGGGACCTTCCCATCGCGATGCCAATCGCAGACCCGATGGCCATCGCCAGCACGAAGCTTGCCGCCACGCGCCCCAGGGTAATGCCGATGTGGTGGGGAATTTCGCCGCTTTGAAAGCCATCGCGCAGAACGGCGAAGACGGCCTCGGGCAATGGCAGGAGGCGGCTTTCAAGCGCCATCGCCCCGAGCTGCCAAAGGAGCAGGAAAAGAAAGAAGGAGGCAAGCCTTGGCCAAATCGCGTGCAAATGGAACATGGGTTAGAAACGATCCCCCGCCCAAAAAGTTCCCGGCGCGAGACCGGCTTGCCCGCCGGTCAGGGACGCGCCGCCGGTTTCGGCAAGGATGCGAAAAAGGGCCTTGGCGGCAAGCCGTTCTTCGTCTCCCCAATGTTCAAGCAAGCCGCGACGATACGCATCGCGCACGGCCGCGCGTTCGACGGCGCCCTGGCTGCGCGTGAGGGGGGCGATGCGCTCCCACTCGACATCCGAATCGCGAAGCATTTTTTTTGCCTCGCGCGAGGCAGCGAGAAAGCCTCGAAGCGGGGCGCCATGCGCCTCTGCCCAAGCCGTCGAAAAGACATAGCCCAGAAATGGAACGCGCGTGACCACGCCCAAACGCCGGGCAATTTCCGCACTATCCAGCAAACGGCGAAACCCGGCCGTCTGCAGCATGGCCGCGTCCTGCCAATAGGTAAGCACAGCATCGACGCGGCCGCTTTGCAGTTCCATCCGCAAAAATGGCGGCGCCGCAAAGACAATCTCCGCAGCGTCGGCAAGGCGAAGTCCCGCTTCCCTTGCCGCCAACGCCTGCAAGAGCAGCCAATTTTTATCGATCGGGCCCCCGGCGACGCCAATGCGCAAGCCTTGCAAATCCGCAAGCGTCTCGGTTTTTAAAGCTGGCGACAGGATGAGCGCACCGGCCCATGCCCCATAGGGGGCGAAGGTCATGTCCGAACCCGTTTGGCGGATCCGTGAAACCCAGAGCCAGTCGGAAAGGATGATATCGACGCGGTCCGCCTGCAGGGCAACTTTCAGCGCCTGCCCCCCGGCCAGCGGAACCGCCTCCAGGGTGAAACCATGTTTGCGATCCAACCCGTGGCGCGCAATGACATCCAGCTCCCAGGCAAGGGAGCCGAATTTCAAGACGCCAATGCGAATGGGCGGGTCCGCGCCCTCCGCCGCAAAGGCCCATAATGGCAGCAGCGCCAAGAGGGC
>JAJFGH010000114.1 GCA_021776275.1 Alphaproteobacteria bacterium
ACCTGGGCAAGGTCCGGAAGCGCGCCATAATCCGCTTCAAACGTACGAACGTCTTCCAGCTTTAGCTGCTTCACAATGTCCGTGAGCCAGCCTTTGCCAAAGCTCTCCCAGGCCAGCACGTCAACGCCGCGTGCACCCAGCATCGACCACATAGCCATTTCAAAGGCGCCCGTATCCGAAGCCGGCACGATGCCGATCCGGTAATCTTTTGGAAGACCAAGCAATTCCCGGCTAAGCGCAAGCACCTCTTCGATTTTTGCTTTGCCCGGTTTTGAACGGTGCGAACGCCCAAGGGTCGCATCGTTGAGGGCGTCCAGCGACCAGCCGGGACGCTTTGCACAGGGACCGGATGAAAAACGGGGATTTTGCGGCCGTATCGTTGGCTTCGTCATCGTTTTCTCTTTTTGAAACGGCCTAGCCGAAGGGCAAATTTGCGCGGAGTTTAGTGGGGAGTCGTGCGGTGCGTCAACGCCGGATCGGGGCCATATTCGCGATTTGCTGGAAAGGCGAACGGCGGGTACTCTTCCCCCGGATCAAGGGCCCAAGAACCCAGAGGGCCTGGCCAGGAGGAAGCTTCGATGACGGTGGACCAAGGCGCCCTGTTTGCCATTTTGTTGGCGGCGCTGGGATTTTTCATTTGGGGAAGGTGGCGATACGACGCCGTGGCCATCGGCGCGTTGCTTGCAACCGTCCTTGTCGGAGTCGTGCCCGCCGAAAACGCCTTTGCCGGCTTTGGCCATCCGGCCGTCATCACCGTCGCCGCCGTGCTGGTGATTACCCGCGCGCTGCACCATTCGGCCATCCCCGACCTGTTGGCAAGCAGCATGCAGCCCTTCACCGGTCATACGACGCTGCAGGTGGCTGCGCTAACGATCGTGGTCGCCATTTTTTCTTCCTTCATGAACAACGTTGGCGCGCTGGCGTTGATGATGCCGGTCGCCCTTCAGCTTGCCAACAAAACCGGCCGCCCGACGTCGGTGGTGTTGATGCCGCTTTCCTTCGGCTCGCTTCTCGGCGGCCTTATGACCATGATCGGCACGCCGCCAAACATCATCATTGCCAATTACCGCACCGAATATAGCGGCGCCCCCTTTGCCATGTTCGATTTCTTTTACGTCGGCATCGGCGTTGCCATCGTCGGCGTCTGTTTCATTGTGATCGTCGGCTGGCGGTTGCTGCCGCAACGAAAGGGAAACGTGCAGTCGGAAACCGTCTTCGAACAGATCGAGGACTACATCACGGAAGTCCGTTTGGGGGCCGGTTCGGAATTCGTCGGCGCCACGCTGCAGGAACTGGAAGCGATCGGCCAGGAAGACGTCGCCGTTGTTGGCCTTATCCGGGGCGAACGAAAGTTTCTCGCCCCTTCCAGCTTCATCCGGCTGCAAGAGGGCGACATTTTAATTCTGGAATCCGATCCAGAGGCGCTTCGCACCCTTGTCGATCAGGCCAACCTCGAACTCATCGGAAGCGAGGGGTTAAGCACGGAAACCATCCGCTCGGATGACGTGCGCCTGATCGAGGCGGTCGTGCCCCCCGGCTCGGCCATGGAAAGCCAGACCTCGCGCAGCCTGAGGCTGCATGCGCGTTTCGGGATCAACATGCTAGGCGTCGCCCGGCATGGCGTGCCCGTGAAAGAACGGCTTGGGCGCATCCGCTTTCAGGCCGGCGATGTCTTGCTGCTTCAGGGCGATCAGATCGCCCTTTCCGAAGCCATGACCGAGCTTGGCTGCCTGCCGCTTGCCCGACGCGATTTGCGGCTTGGCAAAAAGCAGCGGACGCTTTTGCCGGTCGGCATCTTTGCCGTGGCCATCGCGTTGACTTCCTTCGGTGTCCTGCCTGCCGCCATTTCCTTTACCGGCGCGGTGCTTGCCATCGTGCTATTCGATCTCTTGTCGCTCCGCGAAGCCTATGAAAGCATCGAATGGCCGATCATTGTCCTGCTTGGCGCCATGATCCCGGTGGGCATGGCGCTCAGAGAGACCGGCGGCACCGATCTTATCGGCGGTCTTTTTGTCGACGCTTCCGACTATCTGGACCCGCCTTTAATTTTGGTATTGGTCATGATCGTCACGATGCTGCTTTCGGACGTCATGAACAACGCCGCGACGGCCGTGTTGATGGCGCCGATTGCGGCCAGCGTCGCCATGGGCCTTGGCGTAAACACGGACCCCTTCCTGATGGCGGTGGCGGTGGGGGCGTCCTCGACCTTCCTGACACCGATCGGCCATCAGTCGAACACCCTGGTCATGGGGCCTGGCGGCTACAAATTTGGCGATTATTGGCGCATGGGGCTACCGCTCGACGTCTTGATTATCGCCGTCAGCATGCCGCTTATCCTACATTTCTGGCCGCTATAGCTTCAGCGTGTGGGCGTGGTTGAGCGGCCCATGCCCCCGGCCATAGCCTGGGGCGGTGCGGATCGCCTCGAAGACGTAGGCGCGGGCCTGTTGAACCGCGTCACGAAGAGAGAGGCCCTGGGCCAGACCGGTCGCGAGTGCCGAAGCCAGGGTGCAGCCCGTCCCATGGGTGTGACGCGTTTCAATGCGGGGCCCCTCGAAAATTTCGATGCCGTTGGGCGTTGCCAGTACGTCCCGCACCGTTTCCTCCATAAGGTGCCCACCGGTTAACAACACCGCCTTCGCCCCCAAGGTCAGCAAAATTTCTGCCGCGTGGGTACAATCGTCAGGAGAAACAATCGTCAGGCCGGTCAGGGCCTCCGCTTCCGGCAGGTTCGGCGTCATCACCGTCGCCAGCAAAAGCAGCCGATCCTTTATCGCCTTGATCGCCGTATCCTCAAGCAGCCGCGCGCCGCCCTTCGCCACCATGACGGGGTCGACGACAAGCGGAATGTCCCGCGCTTTTGCTTCGAGCACGTCTGAAACGGCCTCGACCGTCCCGGTGTCGTACAACATGCCGGTCTTGATCGCATCCGCGCCAAGATCGGCGAGCACGGTTTCCATCTGCAGACGGACGAAATCCGGCGGCAGCGCAAAAACGCCAGCAACGCCCTCAGTGTTTTGGGCCGTCGCCGCTGTCAGCGCCGTCTCGGCATAGCCGCCAAGCGCCGTAACCGTTTTGATATCCGCCTGAATACCGGCGCCGCCGCCCGAATCGGAACCCGCCACAACCAAAACCCGCCCGCGCATATCGTCTAGCGCGCTTTGCGTTCGATGGTGGTGACGATGTTATCGACGACGCGGTCGATCAACGCTTCGTCGCTGCCCTCGGCCATGATCCGGATGAGGGGTTCGGTGCCGGATTTGCGAATCAAGAGGCGCCCCTCCTCGCCGAGGCTTGATTTGCCCTGTTGGATCGCACACAAAACGTCCGAATCCTCCAGCGGCGCGGTTTCACCAAAGCGAATGCTGCGAAGAAGCTGCGGCAGCGGATTGAAACAGCGGACGACCTCGCTTGTCGGCCGTTGCGCGCGCACGATCTCCGCCAACACCTGAAGGGCAGCGATCAAGCCGTCCCCGGTGGTGCCAAAATCCCCAAAGATGATGTGGCCGGACTGTTCGCCGCCGACATTGTAGCCATGCTTGTGCATATATTCGACGACGTAACGATCGCCCACCTGCACCCGGGCAAGTTCGAGCCCGTGTTTCTTGAGATAGCGTTCAAGCCCCAGATTGGACATCACCGTGGCAACGATGCCACCGCCCTGAAGCCGGCCACTCTCCTGCCAGGACCGTGCAATCAGCGCCATGATCTGGTCGCCATCCACCAGCGCGCCGGTTTCATCCGCAAGCACCATGCGATCCGCGTCGCCATCCAGCGCGATGCCAAGATGCGCCTTATGGGTACGGATCGCTTCGCACATCGCCTCCGGCGCCGTAGAACCGCAGTCCCGATTGATGTTGAGCCCATCCGGCGTTACGCCGATCTGCACCACTTCGGCGCCCAATTCCCAAAGAACGGTGGGCGCCACCTTGTAGGCCGCGCCATGGGCGCAATCGACGACGATGCGCAAGCCATCCAAGGTCAAGCCGCGCGGGAAAGTCGTCTTGACGTGTTCCATATAGCGCCCGAGCGCGTCGTCGAGACGCATCGCACGGCCCAACCGATCCGACGGCACGAGATCCTTCTCGATGCCGTTGCCGATGCGGTGTTCGATCTCGGCCTCGATCTCGTCGGAAAGCTTGCAGCCATCCGGGCCGAAAAGTTTGATGCCGTTGTCCTGATAAGGATTGTGCGAAGCGGAAATCATGACGCCGATGTCGGCGCGCAAGGACCGCGTCAACATGGCGATGGCCGGCGTCGGCATCGGACCGACGAGGATGACGTCCATGCCCATGGCGATGAAGCCCGCCGTCAGCGCCGGCTCCAGCAGATAGCCGGAAAGCCGCGTGTCCTTGCCGATGACGGCCCGGTGACGGTGATCCCCACGAAGGAACTGGCGGCCAGCGGCCATGCCGATTTTCAACGCGGTTTCCGCGGTCATCGGCTCTTGATTGGCCGTGCCGCGCACCCCGTCCGTCCCGAAAAGCTTTCGCATCCTCAACCCTTACGGAAATCCAAGAAAGGATTGTAACAGAAGCCCCTATTCGGAAAAGGGAATTTAACCGCTTCCGGCGACCCGCAAGC
>JAJFGH010000115.1 GCA_021776275.1 Alphaproteobacteria bacterium
TCGTTGATGATGACCGATTCGCCAACCTTCCTGGTCAAATAGAGCATGCGTCGCGTCCCGCCCGTTGGCCCTTGCCCGAAAAGGGGCGGAAACCTTCGATTTCCTTAGACCAAGTCTACGTATTTTTACGCTTTCTTAACGGTGGGGTGCAAGACTCGCGATCCTAGCCGTCGATTCCCCCAAACCAGCTTGAAACGACCGGCCTTTCATGGATGTAACAAAACTGCCTCTGTTGGCGACGTTAACCGGCCGAATGGCCTGGCTGAACACGCGTCAACAGGTCCTGGCCAAGAACATCGCGAACGCGGATACGCCTGGCTATATCCCGAAAGATCTCAAGCCATTGCAGTTTCGCGATCTGGTACAGAGCGAAGGCGCAAAGCTTGCACCGCGGGCGACGAGTGCCGGCCATCTTCAGGGCACGAAGGGCAGAGAACGTTTCTCCGGGGTAGAGCAGAAAGAAACCTATGAAACGACCCCGGACGGCAATGGCGTCGTCGTGGAAGAGCAATTGATGAAGGTTTCTCAGACGGCCGGCGATTATCAGACGGCGACGAATCTTTACCGGCGCTACCTCTCGATGTTCCGAACGGCCATCGGACGCAATTAGAATAAGGGGATTCTCGAGTGGACATCATTAAAGCGATGAAGATTTCCGCTGCGGGCATGAAAGCCCAAGGCACGCGGCTTAGGACCATTGCCGAAAATCTTGCGAACGCCGATTCCCTGCCGAAGGCGCCAGGCGAAGAACCTTATCGCCGCAAGGTGGTGACGTTTAAAAACGAGCTTGACCGCAACCTTGGGGCCGAATTGGTCAAAGTCGATCGGATTACGTCCGTAAAAACCGATTTCAAAAAACGGTTCGATCCGACGCACCCGGCCGCAGACAAGAACGGCTATGTTGACATACCGAACGTCAATTCGTTGGTGGAAATGATGGACATGCGCGAAGCGCAGCGAAGTTATGAAGCCAATCTCAGTGTCATCGAAGTTTCAAAGGGAATGCTCCAGGGAACGATCGGCCTGCTGCAACGCTAAGCCGTTCGTTGGAAAACTTTAGGGGAAAGCCATGACGTTGAAAGCCATCGAGGCGGCGACAGCCTATGCGAACACCAACGCCATCGGAAAGCAGCCGGGCCTCGAAGCACGGGACAATGAGCCGAAGGCAAATTTTGCAGACCTTGTGAAGGGCGCGGCGGAAACCGCTTCCAGCAGCCTGCGCAATGGCGAGGCAATGGCGATGCAATCCGTGACCGGCGAAACCGAGCTCGTCGACATTGTCACGGCCGTTACAAACGCCGAACTTACGTTGCAGACCGTTGTTGCCGTCCGGGATCGGGTCGTACAGGCCTATCAGGACGTCATCAAGATGCCGATCTAGGCGGACCGATGCCGGAAGGAGTGGTGCTTGAAATCGCCCGTGAGGCGGTGTGGGTCACGATCAAGATGGCGGCGCCGGTCATGCTCATTGCGCTCGTTGTCGGGCTGACCATTTCGCTTTTCCAGGCGCTGACTCAGGTTCAGGAAATGACCCTGTCCTTCGTGCCGAAAATCCTGGCGATCTTCATCTCACTCCTTTTGTTCATGCCCTTTATGGGGGCAACGCTTGCCACTTTTACCCATCGGTTGACGGACCAAATCGCTGGCTTGGGTTAATTCGTCATGCTGGCCGAACTGCTTTCCTTCAACCTTTTTGCCCTGTTTCTTGTTTTCGCCCGAGTCGGCGCGGCGCTAATGCTGCTGCCCGGTTTCGGAGAAACCTATGTGGCCCCGCGCGTCCGGCTGCTTCTTGCCATCGCGATCGCCGTTCTCGTGACGCCGATCGTCGAAGCCGCCCTGCCGGCGCTTCCCGAAAGCCCTATTCATCTGCTTCTGCTTCTTGCCGGGGAAATCGGCATCGGGATTTTTTTCGGAGCCCTGGCGCGGGTGCTTCTGTCGGGGCTTTTCGTCGCCGGGATGGTGATTTCCTACCAGATTGGTCTTGCGAACGCGTTTGTCTACGATCTTACCGCGGCGCAGCAGGGCTCCATCGTCGGCAATTTCCTTACGACGACGGGGTTGCTGCTGTTGTTTGTCACGAATGTACATCACCTCATGCTTGGCTCGGTCGTCCAAAGCTACAATCTCTTTGAGGTGGGCGCGCCGTTGCCTCTGGACGATCTCGCCTATGCAATGACGCATATGGTTGCCAAAAGCTTCGTCCTGGCGATGGAAATTGCGGCGCCCTTCTTCGTCATCGGTTTGACCTTTTATCTGGGCCTAGGCCTCCTTGGCCGATTGATGCCGCAAGTGCAGGTTTTCTTCATCGCGATGCCCGTGCAGATTGCGATCGGCCTTTTGATCATGGCGATGACCGGGATTGCCGCCCTTAGCTGGTTTGTTGCCCAGTTCCAGGAAGGCTATGTCAACGCCTTTACGTTGGGGTAGGGATGGCAGAGCAAGCCGAAGAATCGCAAAAAACAGAAGAACCAACACATAAGAAGTTGGAGGAGGCCCGCAAGAAGGGCCAGATCGTCAATTCGCGCGAAGTGAACCATTGGTTCATGATCCTTGGCTTGACCATTATCGTGCTGGTTTTCGCTCATCAAATGATGGGGGACCTTCAGGACGTGCTCGCGGGCTTTATCCGAATGTCCTATGCGTTCTCGGCAGATGGGGAAGGCTTGCGCGAAGTTTTCCAGCGTGCGGGCAAAGAAATTCTCATGGCGCTTTTGTTCCCGATGCTGTTGCTCATGGCCCTTGCCCTGGCGGCGGGCTTTGTTCAGGGCGGGTTCCTTCTTGCAGTCGACCGCATCCAGCCAAAGCTTGAAAAGATCTCCCTTTTGAAAGGGGTGAAACGGCTCTTTTCCCTCAAGGCGATTATGGAATTCATCAAAGGGATCATGAAACTCACCGTCGTAGGGGCGGTTTGCACGATACTGGTACTGCCGGAGTTCGGAAATCTGGAACGCATGACCGGGCTTTCGCCTCTCCAGATGCTTGCCGAGATCGATTTTTTGGCAATTCGGGTTTTGATTGGGGTGCTTTCTATCGTTTCGATCATCGCCGGGATCGATTACCTCTATCAGCGCTATGACTTTCAAAAGCAGATGCGCATGACCCGTCAAGAGGTGAAGGATGAATTCAAGCAGACGGAAGGCGACCCGATCGTCAAATCACGGCTGCGCCAACTTCGCATGGAGCGGGCCCAGCGCCGCATGATGGCGGCCGTGCCGGAGGCGGACGTTGTCATTACAAACCCGACCCATTATGCGATCGCGCTGAAATACGACATGATGGCGATGGAGGCGCCGCGGCTTGTCGCCAAGGGGGTCGATTCCCTGGCGGAGCGCATCCGCGACGTGGCCAAATCCCATGACGTGCCAATTGTCGAAAATCCGCCGCTTGCCCGCGCCCTCTATGCAGGCGCCGAGATTGATCAGGAAATTCCGCAAGATCACTACAAGGCCGTCGCAGAAGTGATCGCCTATGTCATGCGGCTAAAGGGGACGTTGCCGGTGTCTCCGGCGCCGGGCGTTGGGCATTCGGGGCCGAGTTATGCTAAAAACTAGGCTCGTAGATTTGGGCGGCGCGTCAAAGCCGTCGTGAGGGAGCCGGATGGACGAACGCCTTGATCCATTATCTCTTATGCCAGAGATGAAGGAGCGCCTTCCGGCACGCCGACCCATCCTGCATCCCGTTTTGTGGTGGCTTGCGCTGGTGTTGGC
>JAJFGH010000116.1 GCA_021776275.1 Alphaproteobacteria bacterium
GCGAAGTGGGCTATTCTAGGGGCCGGACGCGTGGGTTCAAGCTGGCGATTGGATGAAAAGGAAGCCGGACGTATGATTCTGATCGGCTTGGGCTCGAATCTGGCAGCGCCTGCCCATGGTTCCCCAAAAGAAACCTGCGAAGCGGCCGTTTGCGCCCTGGTGGCGGCAGGGGTGCGGCTCGTCGGCCTGTCCCGATGGTACGAAAGCGCGCCGGTGCCGCCCTCGGACCAGCCTTGGTTCGTCAACGGCGTGGTCGCGGTGGCAACGGAACGGACGCCAGAGGCGCTGCTCGCGCTTTGCCTCGATATCGAGCGCCGTTTTGGCCGGGAACGGCGGCAGCGCAACGCCGCCCGCCCCCTCGACCTTGACCTGCTGGCCTGGGACGACCGGATCGTCGAAGACGAGGGGCTTGCCCTGCCGCACCCACGCCTCCAGGACCGCGCTTTTGTCCTGTTGCCCCTGGCCGAAATCGCCCCCGATTGGCGGCATCCGGTGCTGGGCCTTTCCATTGCCGAGCTGATCCGGCGCCTGGACGCGGGTTCTCAGGCATTTCCCTTGGCAAATAAGGGGGATAGCGGCCCAAAAGGCCCCAATTAGGCTCCTTCCTGCCTTGCGCCCAGCGCAGTGCAGCAATATATTCCCTCTTCCCCACGTCCCAACCGAGAGGCGCCCCATGGCCCGCGTAACCGTTGAAGACTGCGTTACCCGAATACCCAACCGTTTTGATCTCGTGGTGCTGGCTTCCCAGCGTGCCCGCGAGATTGCGTCGGGGGCGGCGCTTACCATCGATCGGGACCGGGACCGCAATCCGGTCGTGGCGCTTCGTGAAATTGCCGAAGAGACGATCGATCTGGATGCTCTTTGCGACGAAAAAGTGCGCGGATTGCAAAAGCATGTGAAGATGGAAGAGCCGGAAGAGGACGTGCTGGAGCTTGTCGAGCAAGAGCAACAGCACGCCGCGGAAGTGGGCGAGCCCTCTTCCAGCGAAGAAATCGCAGAGGACGTGCTTTTCGTTGATGAGCAGCTAACAGCGGAAGATTTGTCTGCGGAAGAGCCGGTAGGGGAAGCACCGGTTGAAACGGGTGAGGTGGCCGTTCCGAAAGAAGAAACGGAAGAAGTCGCCGAGCAGGACGAGACGTGATTGGACGGCGGTTTTCCGATTTTCCGTCGGATACCGCCGATGTTTCCGGGTTTTCGTTTGTACGGCGAATTCATTTCCTCCGGCTCGTGATTTTGAGGGAGGTGTGATCGCCAATGATTCGACAGTTTGAATTGGTAGAGGCTGTCAAGGCTTACGATTCTTCCGTCGATGAAGAAATGCTCAATCGCGCCTATGTTTTTTCGATGAAGGCGCATGGCGCCCAGATGCGCGAATCGGGCGATCCCTATTTTTCACACCCGCTGGAAGTTGCCGGGATCCTGACGGGCCTGAAGCTTGGCGCTCTTTCCATTGCAACGGCGCTGCTGCACGACACCGTCGAGGACACGCTCACCACTATCGACGAGCTGGAGCGTCAATTTGGGCCGGAAGTTGCAGGCCTGGTCAATGGCGTTACGAAGCTTTCGCGGATCGAGCTTCAATCGGATCGCACGCAGCAAGCAGAAAATTTTCGCAAGCTCGTGCTGGCGATGTCGGACGATATTCGCGTCCTTCTCGTGAAGCTTGCCGACCGTCTCCACAACATGCGCACCCTGCACTATATCCAAAATCCGGAAAAGCGTCGCCGCATCGCGCGCGAGACCATGGATATCTACGCACCCTTGGCAAATCGCATTGGCCTTCAGGACATGAAGGACGAATTGCAGGATTTGGCGTTTGCGGAATTAAACCCGGACGCTCGGAATTCCGTCCTTGCCCGTCTTAGTTACCTGCGTCAGGAGGGCAGCACAAAGGTTCCGATCGTTCTTCGCGAGCTGGAGGAAACCCTGCGCGAGGGCGGCATCGAGGCATCCATCACGGGACGCGAAAAAAAGGCCTATTCCATCTGGCAGAAGATGGAGCGCAAGAACATCAGCTTCGAGCAATTGGCGGACATCATGGCATTTCGCATCGTTGTGGCGAAGCCGGAAGATTGTTATTGGGCGCTTGGCGTGCTGCACCGGCGTTATCGGGTCGTGCCGGGGCGGTTCAAGGATTACCTCAGCACGCCGAAGCCAAACGGGTACCGCTCGCTTCATACCGGCGTCCTTGGGCCCGAGCGGCAGCGAATCGAAATCCAAATTCGCACCCAGGAAATGCAGGATATTGCCGAGCGGGGCTTGGCGGCGCATTGGCAATACAAGGAGGGGCCGGCCAGCAGCACCGAGGGCCGGCAATACCACTGGCTTCGGGAGTTGCTGGAGTTGCTGGAAACTGCATCCGGACCGGAAGAATTTTTGGAGGAAACGAAGCTTGGCATGTTCCAAGACCAAGTCTTCTGTTTTACCCCGAAGGGGGATTTGATTGCGCTTCCGCGCGGGGCGACGCCCGTCGACTTTGCCTATGCCGTGCATTCCGAGATTGGCAATACCTGCGTTGGCGCAAAGGTAAATGGGCGAATGCTTCCGCTTCGCAGTCCGCTTCACAATGGCGATCAAGTCGACATCGTTACGTCAAAAGCGCAAACGCCATCCCCAACCTGGGAAGAATTTTCCGTTACCAGCAAGGCGCGCATGTCCATTCGTCGTTTCGTGCGTTCGAAGCAACGCAACCAATATATGCAGTTGGGCAGGGCAATTCTCGAGCGCGCGCTTCAAAACGAAGGCAACGACTTCGACGAGAAACGTTTTGCGGATATATGCAACAGTTTCCACTGTGCCAATGCGGGAGATCTTTATGCCGCCGTCGGCGAGGGGCGCTATACGGTCGAAGAAATTCTGAAAGCGGCTTTTCCAGACAAAAGTTTGCGTGCACGCACCGGAAACGTCATCTCTATGGCCAGGCGCAAACGCA
This sequence comes from Alphaproteobacteria bacterium, assembly GCA_021776275.1. GTDB lineage: Bacteria > Pseudomonadota > Alphaproteobacteria. The sequence continues at coordinate 2,933 of JAJFGH010000116.1, forward strand.
AGAAGAAGGCGGGTGAGAACCCCATCCCGATCCGGGGCCTTATTCCCGGGATGGCGGTGCATTACGCAGCGTGTTGCAGCCCGCTGCCGGGCGATCGGATCGTCGGTATCGTGGCAAAGGGAAAAGGCGTTATGATCCACACGATCGATTGTGAAATTCTTCCATCTTTCGACGAGTTGTCGGATCGCTGGGTGGACGTGGCGTGGGACGTCGACGCCGAGGATGCCGCCACCCATGTTGGGCGGGTGCGCCTGGTTGTTCTGAACGAGCCAGGAACGCTTGGCAATCTTTCCACGGTGATTGCAAGCAGCGGCGGCAACATCAACAATTTGAAGATTACCAATCGCTCCACCGATTTTTTTGATTTGGTCATCGATATCGAGGTCCAGGATGCTAAGCACCTGACCGGAATCATCGCTGCCCTTCGCGCGTCGCCGGTGATCAATGCCGTTGAACGGGCACGCGGCTAAAGGATAGGCCAGACGTTTCGAAATGCTTTTTAAGCGCCGAAAAAAACTGCATCTCGTGCACCATGTGCGCAACATCGTCTGGCCGAAGATCGGCTGGCAGCGTGCCTCGCGCTATCTGTTTCATCGCGTAGGCCGTTTGCCCGCGACGCCTTATAGCATTGCCGCAGGCTTTGCCTGCGGCGCCGCGGTTTCCTTTACGCCCTTCATGGGGTTTCACTTTGCCTCCGCGGCGCTGATCGCATGGTTGATTGGCGGCAATCTGCTTGCTTCTGCCCTTGGTACGGTGGTGGGAAATCCGTGGACGTTTCCGTTTATTTGGCTTTGGATCTACCATCTCGGAAATTGGATCCTGCAAACGGATGTAGCGCAGCGCGCGCCCGAGGCGCTCTCGCTTCAACTGATTTTTGATCACCCCGATTGGTTGCTGTGGCCGATGGCCATTGGCAGCATTCCGACGGCCATTTTTGTCTGGATCGCTTTTTACTGGCCGATCAAGGAAATGGTTGCCGGCTATCAGCGCCATCGTACCCATCGCCGCGAGACGGGGAGAATGCGCCGCGTCATGAATCGGGCCTCGAAAAGCAAGATGGAATCGGATGACTGAACGGCTGCGTCTTGGCGTCAACATTGATCATGTGGCAACCCTTCGAAACGCCCGCGGGGGCGGGCATCCGGACCCATTGCGCGCGGTGGAGATCGTCGCGCAGGCAGGCGGCGACGGCATCACCGCCCATCTTCGCGAGGACCGCCGCCACATGCGCGATGCCGATATTGCCGCGCTCGCGAAAGAGGCGGTGCTGCCGTTGAACCTCGAGATGGCGGCGACCGATGCGATGGGAAACATCGCCCTGGCCTTGAAACCCCATGCCGTCTGTCTGGTGCCTGAAAAGCGCCAGGAATTGACGACGGAAGGCGGGCTCGACGCGGTTTCCGGCAAGGCCCGGCTGGGACCCTTCGTTCAGGCGCTGGCGAAGGAGGGGATCGCCGTCGCACTTTTTCTCGATCCGGAATTCGCCCAAATCGAGGCCGCGAAGGCGATCGGCGCCTTTGCCGTCGAACTGCACACCGGACGTTACTGCGATACGGATGGGCCGGAACGCGCGCGCGAATTTCGCCGTCTGCAGGAAAGCGCCGAACGGGTGGCCGCCCTTGGCCTCGAATGCCACGCCGGCCATGGGCTTTGCTTCGATACGGTTGGGCCCGTCGCCGCCATGCCGGAAGTCGTCGAATTGAACATCGGGCATTTCCTGATTGGCGAGGCGATTTTTGCCGGCCTCGAGGCGAGCATCGGGAAAATGCGGGCCTTGATGGACGCCGCCCGGGATGCCATCCCCACACCGGCACGGCACGGTTTCGCATGATCCTGGGTTTTGGTAGCGACCTCGTTGACATTCGCCGGATCGAGCAGACGCTTGCGCGCTTTGGCGACCGCTTTACCCACCGTCTTTTCACAGGCGCCGAACGGCAAAAGGCGGCCCGGCGGCCTTTGGCGATGGCCGCCACCTATGCCAAGCGATTTGCCGCCAAGGAGGCGTGCGCAAAGGCCCTGGGTACCGGCCTTCGCCAGGGCGTCTTTTGGCGCGACATGGGCGTCGTAAACGGGCCTTCCGGCAAACCGACGATCGAACTTACCGGCGGTGCGGCCCGGCGCGTGACGGCATTGACCCCGCCTGGGATGGCGGCAAAACTCGAGCTTTCGTTGAGCGACGAATACCCTTATGCACAGGCGAGCGTCATTATTTATGCCGTTTCAACGGATTAGACATTTTTGGATGGAGAAATATGCCAAGACCCTTGCAACATAAAAAGTCGAGAGAAGGTTTTTGGGAAACCGTCCGGACCATCGTTTATGCGGTCTTAATTGCGCTGCTTGCGCGCACCGTCGCGTATGAGCCATTCAACATTCCCTCGAGCTCGATGGTGCCCACGCTTTTGGTCGGCGATTACCTGTTCGTTTCAAAATATTCCTACGGATACAGCCGCTACTCGCTGCCCTTCGGCCTGCCGCTGATCAGCGGGCGAATTTTCTTTACAGCCCCGGAACGTGGCGACGTCGCGGTTTTCAAACTGCCTTCGGACAACAGTACCGACTACATCAAACGCATCATCGGCTTGCCCGGGGACGCCATTCAGATGAAGGAAGGGCGCCTTTACGTGAACGGCGCCATTGTCGAACGCGAAGCGGTCGAAGATTTTACGATACACAAATCCAGTGGGGCGGAAGCCGTCAGGCAATATGTCGAAATCCTGCCGAACGGGCGGCGCCATCGCATTCTCGAGGCATCGGACGCGGCCCAACTCGACAACACGCCAATTTACAAAGTGCCGGACGGCCATTATTTCGCCATGGGGGACAACCGGGACAACTCCCTGGATAGCCGGGCCAAGCATGGCGTAGGGTTTATTCCCGTGGCCAATCTCGTTGGCCGCGCGGAGCTTCTCTTCTTTTCGGCAAATGGCGGGGCGCGTTTCTGGGAATTTTGGAAATGGCCGGTGTCCATTCGCTTTCGCCGCTTTTTCCAGCCGATCGACTAATGGGAGAAGGGCCCATTGCGCTCGCCCCATTCGCCGAAGCGTTGGACCATCGCTTTGCGCAACCGGCCTTGCTGGACGAGGCGCTGACCCATCCAAGCGCGGCGTCTGGGGCAAAGCCGGACTACGAACGGCTGGAATTCCTTGGCGACCGCGTCCTGGGCCTGGTCGTGGCCGATTTGCTGCTGCGGCGCTACCCGGACGAGAGGGAAGGCGCGCTTGCAAAACGCTACGCCGCCCTGGTTTGCCGCGAGGCATTGGCGCAAATTGCGGGCGAGATCGGCCTTGGAAGCCATCTGCGCCTCTCGGAAGGCGAGGATGTGGCGGCGACCCGCGAGAACCCGGCCTGCCTGGCCGATTCGCTCGAAGC
>JAJFGH010000117.1 GCA_021776275.1 Alphaproteobacteria bacterium
ACGTCTCGATCGCAATTCGATCCCGGATAGACGATAACGGCGGCCTTCACGACGACAATCTCATACGGGTGGCGGGTCCTACTCGAAAAGCTCGATCTCGTAGTTTTCGACCACAAGATTGGCCAGCAGCTTCGTGCACATAGCTTCCACCGCGTCCTTTGCGCGCTTGGGGTCCGTCTCGTCGAGATCGATCTCGATATATTTTCCCTGCCGGATTCCCTTTACGCCCTCAAACCCCAAGGCTTTTAGCGCATTGGCAATGGCCTTGCCTTGCGGATCAAGGACGCCGGATTTCAGCGTGACATGTACGCCTGCTTTCATGCGTCGCATTGCTTCATTGGAAAAACCGCACGGCTCACTGCATTAGGGTCGGACCTTTTAGGTCCTTTGGTCCGCCTTCTGGAAGAATGCCAAGCCGTCGCGCAACTTCTTGATAGGCGCCCTCGACATTACCCAGGTCACGGCGGAAACGGTCCTTGTCCATCTTCTCGTTCGTTTCGACATCCCACAGACGGCAGCTGTCTGGGCTGATTTCGTCCGCCAGCACGATATAAATCTGTTCGCCCTCGTAGAGCCTTCCAAACTCGAGCTTGAAATCGACAAGGCGGAGCCCGATTCCAAGAAACAGGCCGCTAAGATAATCGTTGATGCGAAGCGCTAGCGACATGACGTCGTCAAGGTCCTGGGCCGATGCCCAGCCGAAGGCGGTGATGTGCTCTTCGGAAACCATCGGATCGCCAAGCTCGTCGGACTTGTAATAATATTCGACGATGGAGCGCGGTAAAGGCGTTCCCTCTTCCAGGCCCAGGCGCTTGGCCAGCGAACCTGCGACGACGTTGCGCACGACAACTTCGATGGGAATGATTTCAACTTCGCGAATGAGCTGTTCGCGCATGTTGAGCCGGCGTACGAAATGCGTAGGCACCCCGATTTCCGCCAGGCGAACCATCAGATATTCGGAGATGCGGTTGTTTAGCACCCCTTTGCCGGTGATGATCGCGTGCTTTTTGTTGTTGAAGGCGGTCGCGTCGTCCTTGAAATATTGGACGAGCGTGCCCGGCTCGGGCCCTTCGTAAAGGACTTTTGCTTTTCCTTCGTAGATTCGTCTGCGGCGGCTCATGGCGATATCGGTGCCAAAAAAAAGAAAAACCCTCGACCGGTTGGGCGAGCGGCTCAAAGCGGACCCAAGATATAGCAATTCCCCCCTCCGAAAACAATGGGAAGCAGGGGTTAACGCCCCCTAGATGGGCACGTCTTCGAAGGGCGTTTCGTCGGGCCGGCCATTGGCGAAGCGGAAGATAGGGGCCGCCTTCCGGCCGAGGGAGGGAAGGGCGATAAGTGCGCTGGAAACGGTGCCAAAACCGTCCTTGCCGACAATGGTCATCGCACTTTCAGGCCCCGCCGCGTCGTCGAACTCGCGGCATGCGAGCAAGGCTGCCCAGGGTTCCCATCGGCCGTGGTCGGGATCGGGAGGGGGGGCGATCTGAAAACGGGGCAGGTAGGTGCGGATCCGGTGTGAGCCGGGATCGTTGCGATCGTGAGCGGTCAGTAGGGAAATGCCTGGGGGCAGGGGCCAACACTCCATCCTTCCGGAGCCGAGGTTGCGAATCCAGAAAGCCTGCCGCCGATCGGCGATGGCAAAATTAAATGGGCGATAATCGCTCGCCGGCAATGCGGCCAGCGCTTTGGCCGCCGTCGCCGCGTCCGCGTGCTCCAGTGCCTTGAGCACCAGCTCGCCGCGGCTGCGCTTGCCTGGGGCGGGCCCCAAACTTTCCGGCCGGTTCAAGACGCCGGCAATCATGCCCTGGTCGCCCAACCCCAGCCAGCTTCCCCCGGCCTCGAGGTCCTTTCCGGCGAGAATATGCGGGGAATCGGGCCAATGCCGTCCCGGTGCAAGCGCGGGGCGGGAAATTTTTTCATCCCGGTTGGCGCCCAGAAGAATGGGCCAGTCCGTATCCGGGCGGTAGCTGAGTACAAGGGTACACATGGTTGAACTTTCGATACCACTTCTGCGCTGGGCTCGCTATATAGAGGGCCCTGGATGGGGCGCGAGCCCCCAATTGGTCCAAACCCGTAAGGTTCAAGGTGGAAACGATGAGCGATAGCTTCAAGGATCGGGAAAAGGCAGCCGAAGCCAAGTTTCAACACGATCAGGAAACGATGTTCAAGGCCAATGCGCGACGCAACAAATTGCTCGGGCTTTGGGCGGCGGACCTCCTGGGGTTAACGGATGCCGACGCCAAATCTTACGCAAAAGATGTGATTACGGCCGATTTCGAAAAGCCCGGCGATGAAGACGTTCTTGAAAAAGTTTACGAGGATTTCCAGAAGAAGGGCGTCGACCTTTCCGAACGCCAGGTTCGAAAAGAAATGGATCGCCTTCTTCAAGTAGCGCTTGAACAGATTGCTACGGAATAGGGGCGGCCTTTTTAGGCGGCGCCAGCTTCGAACACGCGCTTAAAAAGCGTATCGACGTGGCGCGTGTGATGGGTGGGATCGAAGAGGCCCTCCAGCACCCCTTCTTCAAGATGCTTGGACACGTCCGCATCCGCCTTGAGGGCATCGAGGAAATTGCCCTTTTTCTCCCAGCTTTGCATCGCGTTCCGCTGAACCGCCTGGTAGGCGTCTTCGCGGCTCATGCCGGCTTGGGTGAGGGCCAAAAGCACGCGCTGGGAATAAACCAGTCCGCCTAAGGCATCGAGGTTCTGGCGCATTTTTTCCGGATAGACGACGAGCTTTTCGATGAGGCCGGCAAGCCGGCTAAGGGCAAAATCCAGGGTAACGGTCGCATCGGGCCCGATGATCCGTTCAACGGAGGAATGCGCGATGTCGCGCTCGTGCCATAGCACAACGTTTTCGAGCGCCGGCGTCACATAGCCCCGGATGACGCGGGCAAGGCCGCTCACATTTTCGCTAAGGACCGGGTTGCGCTTGTGCGGCATTGCCGAGGAACCTTTCTGGCCCGGTGCAAAATATTCTTCCGCCTCGCGAACCTCCGTTCGTTGCAAGTGCCGGATCTCGACAGCGAGGTTTTCCATGGCGCTGGCGGTAATGCCGAGCCCGGCGAAGAACGCGGCGTGGCGATCGCGCGGGATCACCTGGGTTGAAATGGGTTCGATCCGAAGGCCCATTTTTTTTGCCACATAGGCTTCCACCCGCGGATCAATATTGGCAAAGGTTCCCACCGCGCCGGAAATCGCACAGGTGGCGATTTCTTCCCGTGCCGTCCGAAGCCGTTCGCGGCAGCGCCAAAAGGCGGCGTAATGGCTGGCAAGCTTCAGCCCGAAGGTCGTTGGCTCGGCGTGAATGCCGTGGCTACGCCCGATGCAAAGCGTGTCCTTGTGTTCATAGGCGCGCCGTTTTAAGGCGGCGAGCAGCGCATCGACGTCTTCGAGCAGCAGATCGGCCGCCTGGGCAAGCTGGAGGCTTAGGCAGGTATCCAATACGTCCGAAGACGTCATGCCCTGATGGACGAAACGCGCCTCCGGTCCGACATGCTCTGCCACGTTCGTTAAAAAGGCGATGACGTCGTGATGGGTTTCTTTCTCGATCGCGTCGATCCGATCGATTTCAAATTTGCCGCGTTTCCGTACCGCTACGGCGGCTTCCTTGGGGATCACGCCGATTTCCGCTTGCGCCTCGCAGGCGCAGGCTTCGATTTCCAGCCAGATCTTGAATTTGTTCTCGGGCGCCCAAATGGACGTCATCTGCGGACGGGCATAGCGTGGGATCATGGATAAAAACTTCCCAAAGAAAAAAGCGGGCGCAAGGCCCTTCTCTGCGAAGGATTTTACAAGTGTTCGGGTTTTTTGAAACCGAAATTAGTCGCGGACGACGATCGGATAGTCAGGGGTAGGGTTCAAGGGGCAGGAATAAACGTATTCGCCCTTCGTCAATTCGACCTCGTAATCCCGGCTATAGCCGGTCTCAAGGCCGCCGCCCGAGACGCTGGGAAGGGTCAGCCGTCCAAGGCCGGTCCCGCGAAGGTAAAAACCCAGGCCATAGGGCACGTTCTTGTTTGTGACCCGGAAAATATATTTGCCGGGCTTCAGGACCATGGGGGCGACCTTGGCAAGGCGGTCTTCCTGCGTGTCCGCGTTGATGCGGATGCAATCGGCTTTCGCCGTGCTTTTGTAGGCGTGGTCTTGGCCTTCCGGCTCGAGAAACTGGCAGGGCGTCTGGGTGAGGTCGATCACCGCCGGCCCATCCTTCGCGTGGGCGCTGGCACCGAGAGCCACCCCCAGGCTTCCGGCAAGGAGGCCTGCAGCAAGCAGGGGGATCGATGGGAGAGGGATGTGCATCCTTAAGCGAGTGCCCGTTCAACAAAAACCAGACTTCAATAGTAAGCGGGGAAGCCGGAAGGTCAATTCACCCTTCCGTGAGGAATGGGCAAAAAAATTCCCAGCAAGGCTGCCCCTGCTGGGAATATTTCGAAAAATCGGAAAGGCGCTAATTCGTGCTGACGGAAGCGCCGCCGGTATCGGCTGACGCCGCGTTCGTGCTGGCGGCATTGTCGGCGTTGGACGAGCCGCTAGTGGATACGATTAGCGGATAATCGAAGGTTGGATTTTGCCGGCCCGTATAGACGTATTCGCCTTCCTCAAGCTCGACTTCAAAAATTTCCTGATAGCCTGCGAGGATTTCGCCTTTGGAGAAGACCGGCTTTTTCTGCTTCTTGCCGTTTTCCTCTAATTTGAAGATTTCCAGGCCGACCGCATATGGCACGTTCGCATTCAAGACCATGAATTTGTACTTGCCGGGCTTCAGGGTCAGGGTCTGAATGTTCGGCAGGCGCTCTTTCTTGGACTTGCGATTGATGCGTGGGCAGTCGCGCGGGAACGTTACTTCAATATCTAGAAATTTGCCCTCTGGCTCAATCATTTGGCAGCCGGAGTTGCTGAGACCCACCACGCCGTCAACGACCTGGAGCGGGTTGACTTTCACCACGGAAATTTCGGCAGGGCGGTAGCCGTCACCGGCTAGCGCTGCGCTGGTTAGAAGGATGCCTGCACCAAGAATGGTAAGGATATGAAAGAGTGTATTTCTTAACACGTAGTCTTCTCCTTAATCTTCGTGGCTCCGTAACTGGAAAGCCTCTGCCTTAGTTACTGGCCTATATTTAGGACCGCGTCAGTAAAATTCTAATCGCACTTTCGTGAAGTGCCGGTGAAGCCGCCTCCGGATCAAGGAATAACGCGCAAATCCCGCGCCGCCTGAACCGTGCTCTCGATTAGCCGATCAATATCGGCATTCGCATGGGCAGCGGTAATGGCGAAACGTATGCGGCTCTCTCCTTCCGAAACCGAGGGGGGGCGGATCGCCACACCCAGGATGCCAGCCTCTTCAAGGGCGGCGCTAAGGCGTAATGCCCTGTCTTCCGACCCCACAATCACGGGGATTATCTGCGTTGTCGAGCCCCCAATGTCAAGCCCTGCATCGCGAAAAGCCTGACGTACGCGCCCGGAGGCGCCTTCGAGCCAGGCTCGCTCTGCCCCCATTTTGGGTACCAGATCAAGGGCCGCGTCGTTTGCGCCCAGAACGGCGGGGGGCAATCCGGTCGAATAGATGAGGCCAGGGCAGCGATTTATCAGGAAATCCCGCAGCTTGGCGGAGCAGGCCACGTAGGCGCCAAAACTTCCCAGCGCCTTGCTGAAGGTTCCCATGACCAAATCGACCTGGTCGCCATATTCCGTGGCCAGGCCAAATCCCTCCGGGCCCAGAACGCCGGTGGCATGGGCCTCGTCCAAATAGAGGAAGGCGTCATATTTGTTAGAAATTTCAACTAGTTGATCCAAATCCGGGCGGTCGCCATCCATGCTGAAGACGGATTCGGTCAGGATAAACCGCGGCCGGTCCTCGCCGGCATCCTCGCGCAAGAGCGATTCGAGATGATTTAGCCCATTGTGGCGGTAGCGAATTTGGCGCGCACCGGCACTTCGGCAGCCCTGATGGATGCTCGCATGGTTCAGTTCGTCGGAATAGACGAGGGGCTCCGCCCCGAGAATCCGGCGGTTCAAAAGCGTTGCCAGCACGGCGGCATTCGTCTGATAGCCAGACGCCATCAGAAGCGCCGCCTCTTTGCGTTTTGCCTTCGCAAGCTTCGTCTCGATTTTTTCGAAAAGTTCTAAATTGCCGCAGACGAGGCGGGAAGCAGCCGTTCCCGTTCCCCAGGCTTCCGTCCATGCGATGGCACGCTCGCGAAGGGCGGGGTGTTGGGCAAGGCCCAAATAATTGTTCGATGAAAAATTGCAGAGCCTTTTGCCGTCGCGCGCAATATGACCGCCTTGGGTTTTGCCAAAATGGCGAAGCGTCCGCCGCCGCAACGCCGGCAGATTTTCAAGGAAGTGCGCATAGATTTGAGAGGCCTGCTTCATGATGCCCGTGCAAGGATGTTAGGATCGTCGCCGCGATGGCGTCCCGCAGCATAATCAAAAAGTCGCCGCCTTGATAGGGAGGGCGGCGGGTGGCCATCCGAAAGGGGCTCTATTTATGTCGGAAACGACGCACCTTATGTCGGAAACGACGCACCCATGGAAGGCGCTGCTCCAAAGCGGCCGTTTCGCAAGTTTTGAAACCCGCGACGGCGCGCGCATCCGTTACGCTACCTGGCAGCCGGAAGGAGCCGTGCGGGGAACGGTCGTTTTTCTGAACGGCCGGACGGAATTCATCGAAAAATACCTCGAAACGATCGCCGATCTGCTGGCCCGGGGGTTTGCGGTCTGGACGAAGGATTGGCGCGGCCAGGGCTTATCGACGCGGCCGCTGGCAAACCCACGCAAGGGCCATGCGCGATCCTTCGAGCCGTTGCTCGGCGATCTTCAGGATTTTCTGACCGAAATCGTCCGCCCAAACAGCGCCGGGCCTTATCTGGCGCTTGCCCATTCGATGGGCGGGCATTTGACGCTTCGCACCCTCGCCGAGCATCCCGGTTTCTTCAGCGGGGCGGTCCTCTCCGCGCCGATGGTGGCCATTCAGACCCTGGGTTGGCCGGGCCTGGTCGTGGAAGGGTTGGCCGAGCTGGCCACGCAATTCGGGTTTGGGGAGCATTATGTTCCCGGCATGGGGGATGCCGATCCGTACCAGACGGGATTTGATGTAAATATTCTAACCTCGGACCCGGACCGTTTCCGGCAAACGCAAATCTGGACGGAAGAAAACCCGGCGCTTGGTTTGGGCGGGCCGACCTATGGCTGGATGCGGACGGCCTTCCGATCCATGCGCAAAATGGACGATCCCGATTATGTACGCGACATGGACGTGCCGGTGCTTTTTCTGAGTGCCGGAGAGGAGCGGATTGTGCGAAACGACGCGCAGGAACGCTTGAGCGAACGCCTGCCAAAGGGCCAATTTGTTTCCCTAGCCGGGGCGCGTCACGAAATCCTGCTTGAGCGGGATCCAATTCGTGCCCGGTTCTGGGAGGCGTTCGATGGCTTTACGAAAGCAGGCCCATCGACTTGAAGGAATGATGGCCGCCTTTGGCGATAATGACGTGATCGTGAAGCTCAATGCCCAGCTTCTGACAGGCGGCCTGCACTTTTTGCGTCATGGCGATGTCGGCTTTTGAAGGTGTCGGGTCGCCGCTTGGGTGGTTGTGGACCATGATAATGGCCGAAGCGCCAAGGTCGAGGGCGCGCTTTACCACTTCCCGCGGGTAGATCGGCGCATGGTCGATGGTGCCACTTTGCTGCGCCTCATCGGCGATAATCGCGTTCTTGCGGTCCAGGAAAAGCAGGCGGAAATGCTCTTTGTCCTCATGGGCCATGCTTGCGCGTAAATAGTCGAGCAATTGCTGCCAACTGCTGACGGCCGGCTTGTTCATGACTTCTTCGCGTACCAGCCTTAAGGCGGCCGCTTGAACGGTTTTCAAGGCGGCGATCGATGTTTTGCCAATGCCGGGCGTAGCTAGAAGGTCGTTCGGCTTGGCGCGCAGGACGCTTGCAAAATTACCGAACCGTTCCAGCAGCGCTTTTGCCATTGGCTTCACGTCGCTGCGGGGGTGGGCCAGGAAGAGAAGCATCTCCAGCATTTCATAATCCGCCAGCGCGTCCGCTCCCGATTTCAAGAAGCGTTCGCGCAGACGTGCCCGGTGGCCAAGGTAATGCGGCTTTTCGCCCATTCGACGGACCTGCTTCTGGTTTGAGCGTAACGGAAGGCTTCCGCTTTCGACAAGTCTATCGGAAAACGTGGCGTCAGATCTTATAGGGCGGATGGGTGAGGCCGGCCGGCGACCGGGTAAAGATTTCGCAGCCATCCGCCGTTATGCCGATGCTGTGTTCGAATTGGGCGGAAAGCGAACGGTCCCTTGTAACGGCCGTCCAGCCGTCCTCCAGGATTTTGACCTCGAAACCCCCGGCGTTGATCATTGGCTCGATCGTTAGGAACATGCCCTCCTGCAGGGGCATGCCCGTTCCCGGCTTTCCGAAATGCATCACGCTCGGCGCCTCGTGGAACACCCGGCCAAGGCCATGACCGCAGAAATCGCGGACAACTGAAAAGCGGTTGGCCTCGGCGTGGGTTTGAATGGCATGGCCGATATCCCCCAGCCGGATGCCAGGCTTCACCAGGTCGATTGCCCGCATCAAACATTCATAGGTCACTTCGACGAGGCGCTTCGCCTTCACGCTCGGCTTTCCAAGGTAGAACATCCGGCTCGTATCCCCGTGCCAGCCATCGAGGATGACGGTAACGTCGATGTTCAGGATATCGCTGTCGCGCAATTTCTTTTTTTCGTCCGGAATACCGTGGCAGACGACATGGTTTACCGAGGTGCAGATGGATTTCGGAAAGCCACGGTAATTCAGCGGCGCGGAAATGGCGCCACGCTCCACAGTGAAGGTGTCGCACAGCACGTTAAGATCGTTGGTGCTCACGCCCGGTTTTACATGGGGCGTAATGAAATCCAGGACCTCGGCGGCGAGCTGCCCGGCGCGGCGCATGCCCACGAAATCTTCGGCGTCGTGGATGGTAATGCCGTCGGATTCCTCTGTGGGGTCGGTGAGAAGTTCACTTGTCTGGTCTCGTTCCACGCATGCGCCTTTCTTAAATCGCGCGCCTAAATATGGCGCGCCTGTTTTTTAAAAAACAATCGGCAACGGCCGATCCAGTGTGATGGCGTCCGTATTTATTTTGCAAGCAAAGCAAAGCGCCTCGACCCCCGCCGCCTGGGCCGTCCGCATGGCCTTAGCATAAGCCGGATCGATTTTTTCGGCGAGTACGAAGTCGGCGCAATCCTCCCGCTGAACAAGGTAGAGAAGCACGCCACGCTTGCCGGAACGGACGACGTCGGCAAGCTCGCCCAAATGCTTGGTGCCCCGGGCCGTTACGGAGTCGGGAAAAGCGGCCGAGCTTCCAAGCTGCAAGGTCACGCTTTTTACTTCGACGTAGCAGGGTGGCTGATCCGCGGCCTCGAGAAGAAAATCGACACGGGAGTTTTGCCCATAGCGAATTTCGCGCCGGACGGTATCGTAATCGGCAAGTTCGGGAATTTCCTGGGCCGCAAGTTTTTCTTCGACAATCGCATTGGCAAGGGACGTGTTGATGCCGACAAGGGTCTTGCCAATGCGCACCAATTCCCAGGTGTAGGGAAGTTTCCGTTTCGGGTTTTGCGCGGGCGACAGCCACACCTCGCCATTGGAAGGCAGCAAGCCTTTCATCGAACCCGGGTTGGGGCAATGGGCGGTAACGTGGCCGCCATCCTCAAGCGCAATCGTGCTGAGGAAGCGTTTGTAACGCTCGAGAAGGGTGCCTCGGATCAGGGGAGAGGGAAACCGCATGGCGCGAATGTAAAAGCAGGACGCTTTGCTTTCAACAAACATGGCCAAGGCCGCTTTCAACAAACATGGCCAAGGCCATAGGAATGAAATAGCCTCGAAGATTATGCCCCCGCCCCCTTCGCCAAGTGCCGCGTCGCCAACCGCCGCCCTGCTTGTTATCGGCAACGAAATTCTTTCCGGACGGACGCGGGACGAACACATTCCTTATTTCGGCAAGCAGTTGAACGCCTGGGGCCTGCGCCTCTCCGAAGTGCGGGTCGTTCCGGACGAAGAGGAGCAAATCGTTGCCGCCGTAAACGCCTGCCGGACGGTCTATGCTTATGTGTTTACGACGGGCGGCATCGGCCCCACCCATGACGACATCACGGCGGCAGCGATTGCCCGCGCGTTTGATCGCCCCCTGGTGCAAAATTCGGAAGCCGTGGCGATCCTTGAGGCCCATTACGGGCCGGAGCGCCTGAACGCGGCCCGCTTGCGCATGGCAGCAATGCCACCGGGGGCCGAGCTTATTCCCAACCCCGTCAGCAAGGCGCCCGGCTTTCAGATGGAAAACGTCTTCGTGCTGCCTGGCCCGCCACTTGTGCTGCAGGCGATGGTTGAAGGCCTGCGCAATCGCCTCGTCGGGGGGCCGCCGATCGTGACGCGGGCGGTTTCGGCGGAACTGGCGGAAGGGACGATCGCTTCCGGCCTTGCCGATATCCAGGCCCGTCACGCAATGCTCGAAATCGGAAGCTACCCATATTTTCGTGAGGGCAAGCTTGGGGTAAACGTCGTCCTTCGGGGCACGGAAACAGGCGCCCTGGCCGAGGCCATCGCTGATGTCACGCAATTGCTGGAGGGCTTGGGCGGCGCGCCGGCGGAAGAGCGCCTGGACTAGGCCGGCTGGCCGGCGCCCGCTTGCCTGGGGGCTGTCCCAAGGCTAGGGTGCGCGAAATTGCCCGCTTGGCGAAATTGGTAGACGCAACGGACTTAAAATCCGTTTCCTGGAAACGGGAGTGCTGGTTCAAGTCCAGCAGCGGGCACCATTTTATTTTTTATGCCAGCGCTTCGAGAAGCGGTGTCAGGTGGTGTTCGTATTTCCGCCAACGGCGCACGGCTTCGGGCGTCATCGGGCGCCGAACCCGGGCGACGCTGGTGGCTTGTACGATGCGTTCCGTCTTGTGAAAGTCGAGACATTCCGCTTCCCAGGGTAGGGCGCAGAAATCGAGCAGGCGCCGGATCTGGATTTCCGGTTCGGCGATCAGGTCTTCATAAGCCAGGTCGAAAATACGCCCCGGCAACATGGCATGCCAGTGGTTCATCAAGCGTTCGTACAGTTTGTAATATTGCCCCAATTCGGTGAGGTCATAGGCGAAGTTTCGTTCGCCGTCGAAAAGGCATTTGTAATTGGCGAGACAAACATCGAAGGGATTGCGCTTGGCGTGAACGATCTTCGCATTTGGAAGGGCGAGATGGATCAGGCCAATGTGACGAAAATTCTCTAACCCCTTGTCGACGACATGGGGTGCGTCCGGTGCCAAACGGGCCATCGCATCGATATAGGCCTCTCCAAGGCGCGCAAAATCTTCGCTTTTCATGTCGCCGGCCGCTTCGGGAAATTTCTTTCCGGAGGCTTTATCCAATTGCCGGATGCAATCGCGCAGTTCCAAACGTTCGCCGGCCCCATAAACGCCGGAATGGGTGGCCAGGATCTGTTCGATCAAGGCCGCGCCTGATCGCGGCATGCCGACAAGAAAGATGTTTGCGTCGCTGGCCGCGCCCGTCCCTTCCTTTTCGGATAGAAACGCTTTGTTGAAGGTGGCGATGATGCGGTTCGTCCGCGCCTCTTCCCCGGCAGGATCGAAGGCAAGGGTCGCGTGCTTTAACGCGTTTCCTTTTTCGAAATAATCGAAGGCGCGGTCATAATCTGCGCAATCCTCATAGGCTTTCCCGACAGCAAAACAGAACGTCGCTTTTTGTTGTTCGCCAAGATCAGGCTTGCCGAGTTCCGTTTCCATCGCCGCGATGTCCGGGTCGCTTGGGGAAAAGGTCTTTAAATTTGCTAGCCGAAGATGGACCGCCGCAAAATCCGGCCAGCGGCCGATGGCGTTGCGAAAAAGCGCTTCTGCCTCTTCAAACCGGCCAAGCCCCATCAGGGCATTGCCAAGATTGTAATGGGCCTCGGCAAGATCCGGATTGTTTTCGAAGGCGTGGCGGTAAACGGCCAGCGCTTCGTCCGCCCGCCCCATTTCCAAAAGCACACCCCCCAGGTTGGAAAGGGCTTCGGGGAAGGCAGGCCTTCGTTCGAGGGCAGTCCGGTAAGCGGCTATGGCTGCTTCGAAGCGATGCGCCTTTGTGAGGGCGAGGCCAAGGTTGTAATGGCCGGCGGGATTGTCTGGCGAGCGGTCGAGAAATGCGCGGTAGGCAGTGGCGGCTTCCTCAAACCGGCCAAGCGCTAGCAAGGCGCCTGCCAAATTGTACGGGATGTCGACGCTCTCCGGTTCGAGGGCGATGGCCCGGCGATAGCTTTGGACGGCGGCGTCGAGCTTGCCCTGCTGGTGGAGGACGGCGCCGAGATTGAAATGCGTATCGGCTGCATCCGGGTTGCGCTGAAGCACCTCTTCGAAGCAACGAACGGCGTCCGCGTTTTCGCCTTTTTGCTGGTAGAGCACGCCAAGGGCGTGGAGCACGTCCGGCGTATCCGGCGTATCGCGAAGCAGTTCGCGGTAAATCTTCTCTGCCCCCGCGAGCTCGCCTTGCTGATGCAGTTGCAGGGCGTCCTGAAATTGTTTTGGCACTTTTTTCGTCTTCCCTCAGCGAAGATTGCACGCCCGGAGATGTTGCAGCGCAATAATTTTCTTTGCGGAACCCGGCATTTCAAGATACGCGCAAAGGGCGATCGGCGAAAAGAATCCATTCAAACAAGACGATGCAAAACTTTTCCACAAGCGCGCGAGCGGGGCTCGAATTGGGAGGCGGGTTTTTACTTTTTTTTAATGTGGAACAAGGTTAGAATTATTATAAATAAAGGGCGAAAGGGGAGTGTTTCATTGACTTTTTAGAGCGAAGTTTCTATTTTCCTAGCAAGTACAGATTCCAGATAACCCCATTGATTTGGGCATTGAAGCGTGGAGGGTTCAGCAAGATGGTCGCGATTCCAAAAGTAGAGGTCAAGCCGCAGGAGGTTCACAAATACCTTCAGGAGTTTGGCTGGAACATGGATAAGCGTCGTGGCAAATATCCGACGAAGTACAATTACAATCCAAGCGCGCGCGAGCAATTCAAGCTCATTGCAAAAGAATATTGCCGCATGGAAGAAGAGAAGGACGAGCGTCAGTACGGCACCCTCCTTGATGGCCTCACGCGTATGAACGTCGGCAGCCGCATCGAACCCAGGTGGAACGAAATTATGAAGTTGGGTGCGCCCCTTTTGGAATCGGGCGAATACGCGGCGATCTCCGGAACTTCCGTTCTTTGGAACGCGACGCAAAGCCCGGAACTCAAAAACGGCTATCTCGCGCAAACCATGGACGAAATTCGTCATACGGCGCAGATCGGCTATCTGAACAGTTACATGGCGAAGCACACTTACGATCCGTCGGGGCATTCGGATGCCAGGCGGGCGCGTTACATGAACCCGTTGTGGCGTTCTTGTAAGCGCGCCATTTCGGATGGCTTCTGTGCGGGCGACCCGGTTGAATGTTCGTTGAATTTGCAGCTGGTCGCCGAGGCTTGCTTTACGAACCCGTTGATCGTCGGCCTGACGGAATGGGCGGCGGCGAATGGCGACGAAGTGACGCCGACGGTTTTTCTCAGCATTGAAACGGACGAACTTCGCCACATGGCGAACGGCTATCAGACGATCGTCTCGATCATTCATGATCAGGAAAATCACAAATACATTCAGACGGACCTTGAGAACACGTTCTGGCTTCAGAACAAATTCATCACGCCGTTCGTCGGCGCGGTGTTGGAATATGGGTCCGTGAACAAGGTTGAGCCTTGGGTCGTCACCTGGGACCGCTGGGTCTATCAGGACTGGGCATCCATGTGGCTCGGCCGGCTTGCAAAATTCGGCATCAAGACGCCGCGCAATCTGCTGGAAGCAAAGCAGGAGGCTTATTGGTCCCATCATTCGGCCTTTCTCGTTGCGACGGCGCTTTGGCCATTGATGTACATTCGCGTCGAGCCGCCGACCGAGAAGGATTCGGAATGGTTTGAGAAAAATTACCCGGGCTGGTACG
>JAJFGH010000118.1 GCA_021776275.1 Alphaproteobacteria bacterium
GACACCTGGCGGTCGTGGAGGCGGATTCCTGCGAAACGGCCATGCAGGCCATCAAAAAATCGACCTGATTTTTATGGATCTGCTGATGCCGGGGATGCAACGGACGAACTTTGTTCGCTGGTGCGCTCGGCAATCGTCGTCATTTCCTGGGCCGAGGCCTGCAACTCGGTAGAGGCAGACGAGACGGTTTGCACGACGCCTTTCACCTGGCGTTCGAAATCGTCCGTCATCTGCACGATGTTCGTAATGATGCTCCAGGTGAGCATCGGCCCGATATAATTGCCGTCCCTGTCCATGATGGCAGAGACAAGAAGGTCCAGGATTTCGTCGCCGACCTGAATATGGGCGTTATGTGGAAGGTTTCTTGGGTCGCCCAGAAGTTTCCGCTGGTGGGCAGGGTCTTTGTGAAAGATGTCGATGCATTGACCCAGAAGTTCATCCGCTTTGATCGGCAGCAGATGTTCCAGCGTCTTTAGCGTCCGGATGCTGGTCTGGTTGACGTAATTGATTTTGAAATCGACCGGGTCGCAGGTCATTACGTTGACCGGCATGTTGTCGACCATCTGTTTGAAATTCTCAAGCTGCTCGGTGAGCGCTTCCGTGCTTTGCGTGCTTTCCGCTGCGGCGTCGGATTCTGGATTTTCCGCCGGCGCTTCCATTGCTTCCATCACCGCTTCTTGCATATTCGTTGTCATGATTGCCCGTCCCTCCCGATGGGGTGCCTGCCTCTTTTTGCGGTCGTCCCGGCTTGGCTTTCTTGCTCGCAAGGACACGCAATGGTTGAATGAATGGCGAGTATTTCCCGTTAATCATTAAAAGGGGATTAATATTGCGTGTGTTTTCAATAACATACTATCGTATAAATTGTATTTGGCCGGCAAACAGGCCGTCCTTGCAGGGCCCACGGCCTGTTTGCCGTAAAGTCGCGGCTAGCGCTTGACAGTGCCGTGCCGCACGAACATTAAGGTCCCGGCACATACAAAAACGAGCGGGGGAAGAAACGATGGCGGAAGAAACGGGCATGCTGGCCAGCAAAGTCGCGTTGGTGACGGGAGCGGGTGGTGGCATTGGCCGGGAAATTGCTCTTCTCATGGGGGCATCTGGCGCACGGGTCGTCGTAAACGACGTTGGCGCGTCCCTGGCGGGCGAGGGGGCGAGCCTTTCCGCCGCCGAAGAGGTGGCCGAAACTATCCGTGCCGCCGGCGGCGAAGCGGTGACCAATGGCGACAGCGTGGCGGAGGCTGCAGGCGCCGAAAGAATGGTGCAAACCGCAATCGACGCCTTCGGACGCATCGATTGCGTCGTCAACAATGCGGGCATTCTCAGAGACGGCATTTTCCACAAAATGTCCGAGGCCGATTGGCGCGCCGTGATCGAGGTGCATTTGAACGGCTCTTTTCTGGTCTCGCGGGCGGCGGCGCCCCATTTTCGCAAACAGGAAGGCGGCAGCTACGTCCACATGACGTCCACGTCGGGCCTCATCGGCAATTTTGGGCAGGCGAATTACTCGGCGGCAAAACTGGGGATTGCGGCCCTTTCAAAATCGATTGCCCTCGATATGGGGCGCTACAATGTGCGCTCCAACTGCATCGCGCCTTTTGCCTGGAGCCGCATGATCAGCTCGATTCCGACGGATACGCCCGAACAGGAGGCGCGGGTTGAAAAACTCAAGCAAATGACGCCGGCAAAGATCGCGCCGATGGCAGCCTTTCTGGCAAGCGACGCGGCTAAAGAGGTGACCGGCCAGATCTTTGCGGTTCGGATGAACGAAATTTTCCTGATGAGCCAGCCGCGCCCCCTTGCGAAGGTCCATTGCGGCGACGGTTGGACGCCGGAGCGAATCGCCGACGAATTGTTGCCGGCCTTCCGCGATTCTTTTTATCCGCTGGAACGTTCGGCGGACGTTTTTCACTGGGATCCGATCTAGGGCGCCGGCGCGATGCAGCTTGTCCGAAAGGCGGTCTTTCCGGTTGCCGGTCTTGGCACCCGCTTCCTGCCGGCGACGAAGGCCGTTCCGAAGGAAATGTTCCCGGTCGTGGATCGGCCGTTGATCCAATATGCGCTCGAGGAAGCCCGCGCATCGGGGATCGAGGAATTCATTTTCGTGACGGCCCCCGGCAAGGAGGCGATCGAGGCGCATTTCCGGCCCGATCCGGAACTGGAACACGCGCTCGCCGCTCAAGGAAAAACAGAGGCCCATGAGGCAATCACGGCCTATCTGCCGGATCCGCACCATGTGCATTTCACCTTGCAGACGGAAGCCTTGGGCCTTGGCCATGCAATTTGGTGCGCGCGCGAATTGGTTGGCGACGAGCCTTTTGCCATTTTGCTTCCCGACGATTTGGTGCAGTCGGAAACCCCCTGTCTGAAGCAATTGCTGGACGTCTATGAAGAAAAAGGCGGCAACGTCGTTGGTGTCATGGACGTGCCCCGCGAAGAGACGCGCCGCTATGGCATCTTGGAGACGGGCGAGGACGACGGCCGCCTGGCGGAAGTCCGGGGCTTGGTCGAAAAGCCCGATCCGGCACAAGCGCCCTCGACCCTTTCCATCATCGGCCGTTACGTTTTGCAGCCGGAAATCTTCGACCTTCTGGCGGAGCGGCGCCAAGGCGCCGGCAACGAAATTCAGTTGACCGACGCCATGGCGCGCATGATCGGGGGCACGCCCTTTCATGGGCTCCGCTTCGCAGGCCACCGCTTCGATTGCGGCGAGCGTCTCGGCTTCCTGGAAGCAAGCGTCGCCTATGCGCTGGCACGGAAAGACTTCGGCGAAAGCGCGCGTGCCATGCTCGAAGGCTATGCTAAAAAGGGGTAGCTTTTCCCCATGTCCTGCCGGTTAACGACCGGCATCCGGAAAGAAAATTATGAAAATTGCAATGATCGGCTCCGGCTATGTTGGCCTTGTTTCCGGCGCCTGTTTCTCCGAATTCGGCATCGACGTCACCTGCGTGGATCAGGACAAGACAAAAGTCAAAAGCCTGTGCCGCGCCGAAATGCCTATTTACGAGCCCGGCCTCAACGAATTGGTTGAGACGAATTTAAAGGCGGAACGTCTTTCCTTTACGACGGATCTGGCGGACGCCGTTCGCGATGCGGACGCTGTTTTTATCGCCGTCGGTACGCCAAGCCGTCATGGGGACGGCTATGCGGATTTAAGTTTCGTTCACGCCGCCGCCGAAGAAATCGCCAAAGCGATAACGGGCTATACGGTCGTGGCGATGAAATCGACGGTGCCGGTCGGGACGGCAAGGGAAATTCAGGACTTGCTCCGCAGGCTGGCGCCCAATTGCGAAACGGACGTCGTGTCGAACCCGGAATTTCTGCGGGAAGGGTCGGCGTTGAACGATTTTATGCGGCCGGATCGGGTTGTGATCGGCGCCGAATCGGAACGCGCCCGCGAGGTCATGCGCAAGATCTATCGTCCGCTCTACCTGCTCGAGACGCCGATTCATTTTACGACGCTGGAAACATCGGAACTCACGAAATACAGCGCGAACGCGTTTCTGGCGATGAAAGTTACCTTCATCAACGAGATTGCGGATCTTTGCGAAAACGTAGGCGCGGATGTGCAGGGCGTGGCGCGGGGGATCGGCCTGGATGGGCGCATCGGATCGAAATTCTTGCATGCCGGGCCCGGCTATGGTGGTTCCTGTTTTCCAAAAGATACGCGCGCATTGGTTGAAACGGCGAAGCGCGCCGGTTCGCGGCTTCGTTTGATCGAGACGGTCGTCGAAGTAAATGAGAGCCGCAAAAAGCAAATGACGGAACGCATTCTCGCCGCGATCGGATCGGACCCCGCCGGCAAGACGGCTGCCATTCTGGGCCTTACCTTCAAGCCGAACACGGACGACATGCGCGAAAGTCCAAGCCTCGACATCGTGCCGGCCCTTGAAGAAGCGGGCGTCCGCGTGCGCGCGTTCGATCCCGAAGGCATGGAAGAAGCAAAAAAACTTCTGAAGGGCGTGACCTATTGCGCGGATTCATATGAAGCGATGAAGGAAGCGGACGTGCTCGTCATTCTGACGGAGTGGAACGAGTTTCGCAGCCTGGATCTGGAGCGCATGAAGCAGCTTTTGCGCCAACCTGTTGTCGTGGACCTTCGCAACGTCTGCAATCCTTCGGAGATGCAGATGGCGGGTTTTGACTACCGTGCCCTTGGCCGTTCGTTGCCGGCAGATTTCGAATCGGGCTCATGACGCACCGCTTTAACCCGACCATCCTGCGCGAATACGACATTCGCGGCGTCGTTGGCGAAACGCTGACGGAGGCGGACGCCAACGCCCTTGGCCTTGCCTTCGGCAGTTTGGTGGCGCGTTCCGGGGGCGCCAAAGTCATGGTCGGCTATGACGGACGGCTAAGCTCGCCAGCGCTGGAAGCGGCCCTTGTCGAAGGATTGGTGGCAACGGGGATGACGGTTCATCGCGTCGGTCTGGGGCCGACGCCGATGCTGTATTTCGCGGCGATGACCCAGGCCGCGGATGGGGGCGTGATGGTGACCGGTTCGCACAACCCGCCGGATCAGAACGGCTTCAAGATGATGTTGCATGGCGCCGCGTTCCATGGCGAGGCGATCCAGGGCCTGCAGGGATTGGCGGAGAAAGACGATTTTGTGGAGGGAACGGGAAGCGCCGTCGTGGATTCGGTCTTCGATGCCTATGTGGCGCGCCTCCTCGAAGACTACCATGGCACGCGGCCGTTGAAGGTCGCCTGGGACGCCGGCAACGGGTCCGGAGGCGAGGCGATGGCGGCGTTGACGGCAAAACTTCCCGGCACCCATCTTTTGCTCAACGAAAAAATAGACGGCACCTTTCCCGCCCATCATCCTGACCCGACGGTCGAGGAAAACCTCGAACAGCTCCGGCAGACGGTTCTCGAACAGGGCTGCGACCTTGGCATTGGCCTCGATGGGGACGCGGATCGCATCGGCGTCCTCGACGGCAAGGGCCGCGTGCTTTGGGGGGATCAATTGATGGCGATCTACGCGAAGGATGTGCTTCGCACCCATCCCGGCGCGCCGATCATTGCCGATGTCAAGGCAAGCCGGACGCTTTTTGATGAAATCGCCCGCCATGGCGGCGAACCGCTGATGTGGCGGACGGGCCATTCCCTTATCAAGGCGAAGATGGTCGAAATGCAAGCGCCGCTGGCCGGTGAAATGAGTGGCCATATCTTCTTCGCCGATCGCTATTTCGGGTTCGACGACGCGCTTTACGCCGCCGTGCGAATTCTCGACATCGTTGGCCGTTCCGGGGAAAGCCTGGCCGACATGCGCGACGCATTGCCCCAGCCTGTGAACACGCCGGAAATTCGCCTGCCATGTCCGGAGGCGCGAAAATTCAAAGTGCTGGAGGAAGTCAAGGCACGCCTTCGCGAGCGGGGAACAAAGGCCGACGTAACGATCCATGACATCGACGGCGTGCGCGTCGAGACGCCGGAAGGCTGGTGGCTTCTGCGGGCTTCGAACACGCAAGCCGTGCTGGTCGTCCGGGTTGAGGCGGGCGACGCGAAAAAGCTTGCGCAGTTAAAAGCCGAACTTACGGCTGAGCTGCAGGCAAGCGGCGTCGAACCGCCGGACTTCTAAACCCGCTCTTTTACGAATTCGTCCAGGCGCGGGCGACGCGTTTGGCCTGAAAGGGCGAAACGATGTCGCAGGCAATGCCGTTCTGTTTCAGATTGTCGCAGGCCTTGCGTGCAAGGGGCTCGCCGATGCCTGTAAAATGTGCGCGGTAGAAAACACCTTCCGCTTTGCGCACCGTCGCAATGGCCAGATCGGCGCGATGCAGCAGATCGGGCACGCGCCGCGCCGCGCTAGAGGCGACGAGATGCGCCGTGGCAAGGCGGGTGACGCCGCCGACGTGAATTTCCCAACTCCGCTCCAGGGCGGCGGCCCGGCGAAAGGCCCGATCGAAAAGACTCCGCATCCGCTTTTCCCTTGCGTCCGGCGATTTTTCGCCCAGCACGATGCCGATAAAGCGGGTTTTGCCGCGGCGGACGGAGGCGGCCAAATTGTAGCCCGATGCCCGCACATAGCCGGTCTTGATGCCATCGGCGCCGGGATAGCTTTCCAACAGCCGGTTCCGGTTTTGGTAGGTTCGGTTGCCGAAGCGGAATTTCCGAACCGCGAAATAAGGCGCATATTCCGGAAAATCCCGAAAGAGAGCGCCGGCGAGCAGGGCCAAATCGCGCGCCGTGCTGATCTGTTCGCGGTCATGCAGGCCGGAAGCGTTTTGAAAATGCGTCTTCTGCATGCCAAGGCGCGCCGCCGTTTCGTTCATGCGTTCGGCGAAGGCGGGTTCGCTTTTCGCCACGCCTTCCGCCAGGACGACGGCCGCGTCGTTGGCCGATTTCGTGACCAGCGCCAGGATCGCCTGCTCGACGCTGAGCCGGTCCCCCTTGCGAAGGCCAAGGCGCGAAGGCCGCTGCCGGGCCGCGCGGGCGGAAGCCGTCAGGCGCGTCTGGGGAAGCAGGTCCCGTTTCTTTAAGCTCTTGAAAGTAAGGTAAAGGGTCATCATTTTTGCCAGCGAGGCCGGGTAGGCGGGCTGGTCGATGGCCTCTGCATGAAGGATGGCGCCGGTGTCGGCATCCAGCACGATCGCAGCCGTTTCTGCCGCGAAAGCCTGGTTTCCGAACGCGAGCCCCAGGCCGATGGCCATGGCAAAGGCTCGGAAAAGGGCCGCTTTAGGTAAGGGGCGCATCTGGCTAAAACTGGGGGAGTAGGCTTAATTTTCGCTTAATCTGCTGGCGTCATACTGTTCGTGAGTTCGGATTTGTCTGGTCGGGCAAAAGCTATTAGTATTGAATTTCATTATGTTAGCCTGTGGAAAAACCCAACGAGGGCCATTGGTGAAGTCATGACGGCAAACCTTCCCAGAAATGGCGAGCGTGCGGCGCCCGGCGTCGTCGTTAAAAGCCGGCCCAAGACGAAGCGGCCGGCCATGTATAAGGTCTTGATGCTAAACGACGATTACACGCCGATGGAATTCGTCGTCCACGTTTTGGAACGCTATTTCAACAAGGACCGGGAAGAAGCCACCCAAATCATGATGCAGGTGCATCAGCGTGGGGTCGGCATCTGCGGCGTCTTCACCTATGAGGTGGCCGAGACGAAGGTTCAGCAAATCGTCGATTTTGCGCGGCAACATCAGCACCCGCTGCAATGCACGTTGGAAAAGGAATAAGCGGTGCTTTCCCGGAACCTTGAGCAAAGCCTGCATCGCGCCCTCGCCCTTGCGAGCGAGCGCAGCCACGAATTCGCAACCCTTGAGCATTTGTTGCTGGCCCTGACCGAGGACCGCGATTCGGTCGCGGTCTTGCGCGCCTGCGGCGTCGATCTGGAACGGCTTCGCCGCGATTTGATCGATTACCTCGACAACGACCTCGCTTTCCTCACCCGCGAGGGCAGCGGCGATCCCAAGCCGACGGCGGGTTTTCAACGGGTCCTACAGCGGGCGGCCATTCACGTTCAATCGGCCGGCCGCGAGGAAGTGACCGGCGCCAATGTGCTCGTTTCGATGTTCGCCGAGCGGGAATCCCACGCCATCTACTTCCTGCAAGAGCAAAGCATGTCGCGCCTGGATGCCGTGAACTACATTTCCCACGGCATCGCAAAAGTTGCCGAAAATGCCGAAACGCGCACGGTTCGCGGCGCGGAGGAAGAGGAAGAAGACGTCGTCAAGACCGGCTTCGAGGCGCTGGAATCCTATTGCGTCAATTTGAACGCGAAGGCCCGGGCCGGCAAGGTGGACCCGCTGATAGGTCGGGAGGCGGAAGTCGAGCGGACGATTCAAATTCTTTGCCGGCGCACGAAGAACAACCCGCTTTATGTCGGCGACCCAGGCGTCGGCAAGACGGCCATCGCCGAAGGGCTTGCACGCCGGATCGTCAACAACGACGTACCGGAAGTGCTTCAAAACAAAACGATTTATGCGCTGGACATGGGCGCGCTGCTTGCCGGAACGCGCTATCGCGGCGATTTCGAAGAGCGGCTGAAGGCCGTGCTTTCCGAGCTGGATTCCATACCGGGTGCCATCCTTTTCATCGACGAAATCCATACGGTGATCGGCGCGGGCGCCACCAGCGGCGGCTCGATGGATGCCTCGAATTTGTTGAAGCCGGCCCTTGCCAGCGGCAATCTGCGCTGCGTCGGCTCGACGACCTACAAGGAATACCGGAATTATTTCGAGAAAGACCGCGCACTCGTCCGCCGTTTTCAGAAAATCGACGTAAAAGAGCCGTCGGAAGAGGACACGGTCAAGATTTTGCGTGGCCTCAAGCCCTATTACGAAGAGCATCACCAGGTTCGCTACACGGGCGAAGCGCTTCGTGCCGCGGTCGAGCTTTCGTGCCGCTACATTTCGGACCGGCGCCTGCCGGACAAGGCAATCGACGTCATCGACGAGGCGGGCGCCTCGCAGATGCTTTTGCCGCCAAGCAAACGGCGCAAGACGATCGCCGTGAAGGACATCGAGCGGGTCGTTGCCGCGATTGCACGGGTTCCGGCAAAATCCGTCACAAAGGACGACAAGGAATCCTTGCGCAGCCTGGAGCGCGACCTCAAGACCATGGTCTATGGCCAGGACGCGGCGATTGCCGCCCTTGCAAGCTCGATCAAGCTGGCGCGGGCGGGCCTGCGCGAGGTGGAAAAGCCGATCGGCTGCTATCTGTTCTCCGGGCCGACCGGCGTGGGCAAGACGGAAGTCGCGCGCCAATTGGCCCTCACCCTTGGCATCGAACTCGTGCGTTTCGACATGTCCGAATATATGGAGCGGCACACGGTTTCACGCCTGCTTGGGGCGCCGCCCGGCTATGTGGGCTTCGACCAGGGTGGCTTGCTGACGGACGCCATCGAACAGAACCCCCATGCGGTGCTGCTGCTGGACGAGATCGAGAAGGCCCATCCCGACCTCTTCAACCTGCTGCTGCAGGTCATGGATCACGGCCGGCTGACGGACCACAATGGCAAGGCGATCGATTTCAGGAACGTGATTTTGATCATGACGACGAATGCGGGCGCCATGGAAATGGCGAAAAACGCCATGGGCTTTGAGCGTACGAAGCGGGAAGGCGAGGACCGGGAGGCGATCGAGCGCCTGTTCACGCCGGAATTCCGCAACCGCCTGGACGCGACGATCGCCTTCGAGAGCCTCACGCCGGAGATCATGGCGAAGGTCGTCGACAAATTCGTCATGCAGTTGGAAGCGCAATTGGCGGATCGCGGCGTTTCGATCGAGCTGACGGAAGCCGCCCGCGACTGGCTGGCACGCAAGGGCCATGACGAGCAATTTGGCGCCCGGCCCCTTGGCCGCGTCATTCAAGAGCAGGTGAAAAAGGCGCTTTCCGAGGAGCTTCTCTTCGGCCGGCTCGAAAAGGGCGGCGATGTGCAGATCGACGTCCGCGACGAAAACCTCGTCTTCACCTACCCGAAGGACGGGAAATCAGGAAAAAAGGGCCGCAAGGCAAGTTCCGAACTCGTCGACTAAGCCAGTTTCCTTATCCATCCTCACGAAATGGGCTCATCGCCGCAAGCCGAGCGATTTCCCCGGCGATCGCGCTCCGTTCGCGTTTTAGAAAATCGTCGATGGCCGCCCGAAAGCCGGCATGGGCAATCCAATGGGCGCTATAGGTCGGAACCGGCAAATAGCCGCGCTGGACCTTGTGCGGGCCTTGGGCGCCGGCCTCGACCCGGGCGAGACCGGCTTCGATGGCGAAGGCAATGGCCTGGTAATAGCAAAGCTCGAAATGGAGAAAGGGAAGCGGCTCGCAAGCCCCCCAATAGCGGCCGTAAAGGGTGTCCTCGCCAAGAAAATTCAAGGCACCGGCAATCGGCTCGCCCTGGCGTTCGGCCAGCATCAGCACGATGCGATCCGCCATCGTCTCCCCCAAAAGATGGAAAAAGCGGGGGGTGAGATAGGCATCGCCCCATTTGCTGTCCACCGTGCTGCGGTAGAAGCGGTAGAAGGCGTCCCAATGATGGGGGCGTATGTCGCTTCCGCGAAGGGTGCGAAGGCGGACGCCATCGCCGACGGCTTCGCGGCGTTCACGGCGGAGCGCCTTGCGCTTTCGCGCCGTCAGCCGGTCCAGAAAACCGTCGAAATCGGCATATC
Organism: Alphaproteobacteria bacterium; assembly: GCA_021776275.1. Lineage (GTDB taxonomy): Bacteria > Pseudomonadota > Alphaproteobacteria. The sequence goes on from JAJFGH010000118.1 coordinate 10,104, forward strand.
CCTCGTTCTGCCAATGAAACTGAAGTCCTGTACGAAGAAGAAACCCTAACTCATTTAAATACTTAGCTTCTTCCTCCGTTGAAAAGGTGACGTGCAGGGACGAAAGGCCCATCTCCCCGGTCAGATCGACCATGGCTTTTGCCAGCGCCTGGCGGGTGGCCGCCATCTCGTCTGCCGGGCCTTGCCGCACCAACAGGCGCGGACCGGTCACCGGCGTGAAGGGAATGCAGGCCTGCAGCTTCGGATAATACCGCCCGCCGGCATCCTCGAAGGCCGCTGCCCATTCGAAGTCGAAGACGTATTCGCCGAACGAATGGCCTTTCAGGTAAAGCGGCGCTACGCCGAGGACGCGCCCATCCTCATGGCTGGCGACAAGATGGCGGGGCATCCAGCCGGTGGCTGGGGTGACGCTTTCGCTTGCTTCCAGGGCGGCAAGGAACGCGTGGCTGAGAAAGGGGTTGGCGCGACCGGCGGCGGCGTCCCAATCCGCCGATGGGACGGCCGCAATGTGGTCAAGCTGGCGAATGCGTATGGGGCCCATGGCCTTCAAAATGCGGCCAACGCCTTCGTCGGGCAAGCCGGCGTTCAGGCGATTTCGAAGATGGCTTCGATTTCCGCCGGCGAATTCTTCGGCAGCGAGTTAACCCCGACGACAAAGCGCGCATGCTCGCCGATTTCCTTGCCGAAGGCTTGGGTCAGCACGTCCGAGGCGTGATCCATCACCGCCGAATGTTCGGTGAAACTGGGCGCGGCGTTGAGATAGCCGCCAAGGCGTACGCAGCGTTTTACCCGGGAAAGGTCGCCCCCGCAGGCCGCCTTGATCTGCGCGATGACGTTGATGACGGCGACGCGGGCGGCTTGGCGGGCTTCGACGAGGCCAAGGGTTTCGCCGATTTTCCCTTCGAACTGCATGTCCCCCTCCCAGATCGCGATCTGCCCCGAAACGAAGACCAGATTGCCGGCCTGCACGAAGGGGACGTAATGGGCGATGGGCGCTGCCGGAACCGGCAGCTTGATGCTGAGGGCGTTTAACCGTTGTTCCGGCGTTTCTGGGGCCTTGGCCATATCCTGCTCCTTGGGTTGGGGGCGCAGGATAGGCCGTTCCGAAAAGCCGGTCTAGGAAAAGACGGCTGGGAAAAAGGAGGGGTGCGTAACGCTGCACCCCTCAAGTCTTCAGGGAGGAAGTCGAATTCGAAACTACGTCAGCTGCATCCGCTCGTTGCCCCGCAGGTGTTGCATTTGAGGCAGGTTCCGTTGCGGACCAGCGTAAAATTTCCACATTCCGTACAGGCGTCCCCTTCATAGCCCTGAAGGCGCGCCTCGACGAAGGCATCGGTTTCCACGGCAATCGCCACCTGCGACGTCGTCACTTCCGTTGTGGCGGCGGCGCTTGCCTGGGGCGTGGCGGCCATGGCCGTTTGTTTTTGCGGTGCGGCCTCGCCGTTGCGCCCGCCTTTCAGCACATAGAGGTTCTTCCGCACATAGCCGCGGCTTGCGATCCGGGCCACGGTGGGCCCAACTTCGCGGGCCTTCTTGTCCTGGGGCAAATCGCCTTCCGCGTCGCCGATGCCTAGGCTGTCCGGCAACAAATCTTCCGGGCTCGCATGGCCCAGATCGTTGCGACTCAGATAGGAGACGGCGAGCTCCCGAAACACGTAATCCAGGATCGAGGTGGCCATCTTGATCACCTCGTTCCCTTCGACAGGGCCGGACGGCTCAAACCGCGTAAAGGTGAAGGCCTCGACGAATTCTTCCAGCGGCACGCCATATTGCAGTCCAATAGAAATGGCGATGGCAAAGTTATTCATCAGCGAGCGGAATGCGGCACCTTCCTTGTGCATGTCGATGAAAATTTCCGACAGGCGACCGTCCTCGTATTCTCCAGTGCGCAGATAAACCTTGTGTCCGCCGACCGTAGCTTTTTGGGTGTAACCCTTGCGCCGTTGGGGTGGGCGTACACGTTCGGCGATAAACCGCTCGACGATACGTTC
>JAJFGH010000119.1 GCA_021776275.1 Alphaproteobacteria bacterium
ATGGAAGGCACGTCGCGTTGGGGCTATCACGCCTTCAACGGGTTCCCAGGCGGAGCCGATTGCGCGCTTTATCTCAGCATGGTGAACACCTTTTCGCACAACACCAAGGTGACGGCGGCCATCAACCTTGCGGTTGAAAGCAAATATCCAAAAGGCTGCCTCTACAACCCGGACAACGAATTTGCCAGCACCGCCGTCATCTGGGCGCAATCCGTCATGATGAACAGCCTCGCCTTCAACGCCATGAACCGTGCCATGTTCGCGCGGGGTTACATGGAAGAGGCCTTCACGACGGACGGCGACTGGGAAGGCGTGCAGGGATCCGGCGTGCTTGCAGACGGAACGCCATATGGCTTTACCAATTTCGAATGGGTCGGCGGCGTTTCCCAGGGCGCCTTTTGTTACCGCGATGGTCAGCCGCTTAGCTGGGCCGAATGGACCCAGCTTTCGAACGTCGGCAATGCCGAGGAGTTTGAATATCTGATCCCGTCTTTCTTCTACCTTGGCCGGTCGTTGCTGCCGGGCTTTTGCGGCCATGGGAAATATCGCGGTGGCCTCGGCCAATCGTCCGTCCATTGGATGGTCGAACCGGGCCAGCGTCTCGGCGTCAGCCACAGTGGCGGCGGCACCGCGATCACGACCTTCCTTGGCATCGGCATGAGCGGCGGCTACCCGCCGCCGAACGCCTTTACCGTGACGGCCCAGGGCACGAACATCGACAAAATCATCGAAGAGACGGGCGAGACGCCGCGGAACGCCCTGGAGCTGATCGAGCAGGCGGCGGACGGCGTCCTTGAAGTCGACAAATTGAAGGTCTGGAATTTTGATCCGCCGGAACTGGAAATGAAGCACAACGATTTATGGGCCAACGCGGCCGGTGCTTCGGGCGGGTGGGGCGATCCGATCGAACGGGATACCAGCCTCATCCTCGAAGACCTCGACATGAGCTGGGTGCCTTACGAACATGCGGCCCGCGTCTATGGCGTCGTCGCAAGCGAAAACGGCGACGGCACGTGGACGATCGACGAGGCGGCCACGAAGAAAAAGCGCGCCGAGATTCGCAAGCAGCGGCTCGCGAAGGGACGTCCGGTTTCCGAATGGTGGCAGGACGAACGCCGCAAGGTGCTGGATCGCGATTTCAATCAGGCGGTCGGGGACATGTATCGCAGTTCGACAAGTTTTGCGAAATTCGATACGGAGTTTCGCAATTTCTGGTCCCTTGATTCCGACTTCGTGATTTAGGAGAAGCAAGATGGCGAAGGTGGACAAAGGACTCGTCGAGCAACTTATCGAAGGCACGATCAGCCGCGAGGATGCGCGCTCGCTCCTCAAGATGGATCAAAAAGACCCGGAACGGTTCTGGACCTACCTCGAGGCCCTGCAGGAACGCGTTTCCTGGGACGACACGATCCTGCTGCGGATCACCGATCATCTTTACATCGTGCGCAAAGATGGCGGCGCGCGCGTCGTGAAATGCGACTGCGGGCAGGAATTCGGCGACTACCGGGTGAATTGGAAGCTGGGCGCGCTTATTCGTCTGCGCGAGACGCCGGAAGAGATCCAGGAGGTCTATTACCCCGCCCAGGCCTGTCCCGATCCGGAATGGGTCGTGATCCGCGAATTTTATTGCCCGGGCTGCGCGGCGCAATTGGCGGTTGAAGTCGTACCGCCGGGTTACCCGATCGTCTTCGAGATGCTTCCGGATCTCGACCGTTTCTATCAGGACTATGTGGATCGGCCGCTTTCCGATGCAAAACCGGACTGGTATCAGGACCGGACCCATGAAGTGACGGCCGGCTGGGCCAAGGGCGAAGCTTAAAACGCCCACCCGCCGTCCGATCGCCGGGCGGCGCCACGAAACAGGGAGAATATCCATGGCGAAGACCGCCGCGGCTACGCAATCCTCAGGCAAAGGCAAAAACTACATTCTCGCGCTCGACGCGGGGGGCACGATGACGGATACGATTCTCGTCAAGCCGGATGGCGACTTCACCATCGGAAAATCGCTGACGAACCGAAAAAACGAGGCGTCGAGCTATCTGGAATCCGTCGAGGACGCGGCGCTGGCCCTGGGCCTGAAATCGAAGGACGTGCACGAGCAGGCAAGCGTCGCCATCTATGCCGGCACCGGCATGCTGAACACGCTTTTGACCGGCACCGGCCGCAAGGTGGGCCTTTTGGTGACACGTGGTTTCGAACATGCAAGCGTCATGGAAGGGGGGCTCACCTATCTGGGTCAAACCCAGGCCGAAATCCTGCATCAGCAATTGCATGAACATACGCGTCCGATGGTCGATCCGCGTAACATCGTCGGCATCAGCGAGCGCATCTGCGGCGGCAGCTATTTCATGCAATCCCATATGGGGGCCGGCGAACTTATGATCCCGGTGAATGAGGCCCATGTGCGCAAGGGCGTGGAACGTCTCCTCGCCAGCGGTGTCGACGTCATCGGCATCATGTTCCTGAATTCTTACGTCAATCCGGACAACGAAAATGCCGCGCGTCGCATTGCCGAAGATGTCGTCAAAAAAAGCGGCCGCGCGATTCCCGTTGTCTGTTCGGCAGATGTCGCGCCGGTTTCGCGCGAGAACAACCGCCTGAAAAGCCTGTTGATCCAGTGTTTCGCGGCGGAACTGACGCGCGAAGCCCTGCTTGGCGTCGAGAACGCGGCCATCAAGGAAGGCTACGATGGCCGGCTGCTGACGCTGCTTTCCTATGGCGGTGCCGTCAACATGAACTATCCGCGCCTATACGAGACCATTATCTCCGGCCCCATCGGCGGGCTGATGGGCGCCCAGATTTTTGCCGACAAGCTTGGCATTAAGAACGCAATCACGGCGGACATGGGCGGCACCAGCTTCGACGTCGGCCTTCTGGTCAATGGCATGTTGGGCATTCGCAAAGACGCCGACTTCGCAGGCCATCGCCTGGCGTTGCCGATGGTGGCGATTGATTCGGCCGGCTCCGGCGCCGGTTCGGCGATCGAGGTCGACGCCTATAAGCGCCTGCGCGTCGGGCCGGAATCTGCCGGCGCCGATGTGGGCATTTGCTACAAATACGATCGCCTGACGGTGACGGACGTCAACGTCGTCCTCGGCTATGTCGATCCGGATTATTTCCTCGGCGGCAAGGTCAAGCTCGACAAGGACCGGGCCTATGCGGAGCTGGAGCGCGTGATTGCGAAACCGCTTGGTCTTGACGTGTACGAGGCGGGCAGCGGCGTTCTCGAAGTCATCAACACGCAGATGCGCGATCTGGCTTCGACGATGATTACCTCGAAGGGCTACAACCCGCGCGATTTCACCATGCTGTGCTATGGCGGCGCAGGACCCGTCCATATGTGGGGCTATTCGGACGGGATCGATTTGGCGAACGTCATCACCTTCCCATGGGCGGCCGGGTTCTCGGCCTTTGGGGCGGCCTGCGCCGAATACATGCACCGCTACCACCGTGGTTCCGTCGAGCTGGTGCCGAACGGCATGGGAGAAGCGGAAAAGACGGAAATGGCGAAGCGGCTGGACGCGGCCTTCCGTGGCCTCGAAGAGGCGGCGAGGGGCGAAATGGCGCAGGAAGGCGTCGACCCAAAGCAGCTTACCTTCCGCTACGGCGCCTATGCGCGTTATCTCGGCCAGCTCGAAAGCTTCGATACGCCGCTTGATTTCGGGGCGTTGAAATCGGCGGAAGACGTGGACCGCGTCGTCGCCGCCTTCGAGGAGATGTACACGAACATCTATCCGGAGGGCGCGCGTTTTCCGGACGCCGGCTATTCGATCACGGAACTCTACATTCAGGCGGTTGCGCCGAAACCGCAGCCGGCCATCATCGAGCATCCCATGTCCGATGCGAAGCCTTCCTCATCGGCCTATGTGGAAACGCGCAAAGTATTCCACAAAGGCGTCTGGATGGACTTCCAGGTCTGGCAGATGGAGGCCCTTGCCGCCGGCAACGTCGTCGAAGGCCCGGCCATCATCCGCGATCCGATGACGACGGTCGTCATCCCGCCGGGCAAGCGGGTCGAATTCGACAAATACCGCGTCCTGCATTACCGCTAGGCGTGCTCGCGCTAGGCGTGTTCGCGGCGTAGCTGCATCCGGTAGGCAAAGCGCCCGCCGGGGTGCAAATTGACGGCGACCTCCAAGGGCACGCCGTTCGCGTCGAGATAGCGCCGCGTGATGCGAAGGCCCGGTGTGCCGGGATCCACAAAAAGCCGCTCGGCCAAATCGCCTTCGATGCTGGCGGCGGCGATTTCCTGTTCCACCCTGGCAATACGCGTCGCGAAGCGCTTCTCGATCAGGCGGTAGACGGCCTCATGGGTCTCGCCGACGGCCTCGCGAAGGGCGCGAAAGCGCCAGGGCAGGTACAGCGTCATGGCGGCGATGGGCAAATCCGTCTTGGCGTCGGCCTCGCCGCCGATCAGGCGGATCCCTTCGATGCGCAGCCAGCGTTCGCCGGCATCCGCGCCAAGCAAGCGGCGTTCCGCCGCATCCTCGATCGCCGTCTCGTCCGCCTTTTGAACGTCGAGCCTGGTTTCGGCGGCGTAGGGCAACAGCTCGTCCAGGGAATCCATGGATTGGACGTAACGTGCATCCGATTGCGCGCGGCGTACGGTCGTGCCCGAGCCTTGCCGGCGGGTGACCAGCCCCTCCGATTCGATCAGCCGAATGGCTTCGCGGATCGTATGCCGGCTAACGCTGAAATTTTCGCAAAGGGTTTTTTCCGACGGCAGCGTCGTGCCGACGGCGTGTTCGCCATTGGCGATAGCCTGGCCGAGTGCCTGGGCGACGGCGCGGTAGCGTGGCACGCCGGCGCGGGGCTTGCACGCCGTGCCGCGCTTCATCGGATGATCTCTTTTTTGCGCAAATCGGCAATGCGCGCCTTGTCGTAGCCAAGCCCCTCGAGCAGGGCGTCGGTGTTCGCACCAAGGGCCGGCGCCGGTTCGGCGCGGGGCGTTTCGCCGGCGACGCGGATGGGGCCAAGCAACATGTCGAAATTTTTTCCGGCCGGGTGGGGGAAGGTGCCGATATTCCCGTTTTCCTTGACGAAGGGATTGTCGAGGGCCTGGCGGATATCGTAGACGGGGGCCGCCGGGACTTGGCCGGCGAAAAGGGCGAGCCACGCATCCGTTGTGCGCGCCGCAAGGGCCGCGTCCAGCATCTCCGTCAGCTTTTCCCGCTGTTTCAGCCGGTCGGCGAAGGTGCGAAAGGCCGGGTCGTCCGCCCATTCCGGATGGCCGACGGCTTGAGCCAGGATCGGCCAGAACTTCTCCTTGTTGCACATGATGAAGATCCAGCCGTTCTGGGTGCGGAAAAGCTGGCTTGGCGTCAGCGACGGATGGCTTGAGCGCGCTTCCCGGGTCTGGTTTACGCCCTCGTTCAGATACCAGGTGGCGAGGTAGGAAAGGTTGTGCAGCGACGTATCAAAGAGGCTGGCGTCCAAATCGAAGCCATGGCCGCTTGCGCGCGCCCCCAGCATGCCGGAAAGCAGCGCAAAACCGGCCATGACGCCTGTCATCATGTCGACGATGGAAACCCCGCAGCGCGACGGCGGCCCGTCGGGCTCGCCGGTGAGGTGCAGATAGCCGGACTCCGCCTGCATGAGATAGTCGTAGCCGGGCCAGGCGGCACGCGAACCCTCGCGCCCATAGGCCGAAAGATGGGCGCAGACGATGCGCGGATTCACGTCGCGAAGTTTGACGTAGGTAAGGCCAAGTTTTTCCGGCAGATCGCCGCGCAGATTGTTGAGCAGCCCGTCGGCCGTGCGCACAAGGTCGTGCAAGGTTTCGCGGCCCTCGGGCGTTTTCAGGTTCAGCGTCAGGCTTTTCTTGTTGCGATTGAAGCTTTGAAAAAATTCGCTGTCGCCGGAATCGAGAAAATGGGGGCCGATGGCGCGTGCCATGTCGCCCCCCTCGGCAGGGTTTTCGATCTTGATGATTTCGGCGCCAAGGTCGCCAAGCAACATCGTCCCGAACGGCCCGGCACCATATTGTTCGACGGCAAGAATGCGGAAACCTTCCAGAGGCAGCATAGGCTTTGCCTTTTAAACGGGGTTCCGTTCGACAAGCTGTTTGGCAATGACCAGGCGCTGAATTTCGTTCGTCCCTTCGCCAATCGCCAATAGCGGCGCGTCGCGGTAATAGCGTTCCAGATTGAATTCCTTGGAATAGCCATAGGCGCCGTGAATGCGCATCGCCTCCAGGGAATTTTCAAGGGCCGCTTCGCTGGCGAAAAGTTTTGCCATGCCGACTTCCATGTCGCAGCGTTCGCCGGCGTCGAAGGCTTCCGCTGCCTTTTTGGTCAACAGCCGGGCCGCCTCGACGCGGGTCGCCATGTCGGCCAGCTTCAGTTGAATGGCCTGATGCTGGGCAATCGGCTTGCCGAAAGTCTTGCGGATTTGCGCGTAGGCCAGCGCCTCTTCGAAGGCCGCCCTGGCGACGCCGACGCCACGGGCGGCAACGTTGATGCGGCCGATTTCAAGGCCGGAAAGCGCATGGTTGAGGCCCTTCCCCTCCTTGCCGCCGATCAGGCGGTCGGCGGGGATGCGGTAATCCTCGAAATGCATTTCGACCGTGTCGACGCCGCGGTAGCCAAGTTTTTTAAGCTTCTTGTCGACATGAAATCCGGGTCCTTTTTCGGCAAGCAACAGACTGATCCCGCGCGAACGCGGCTCGGCCTTCGGGTCCGTCTTGACGAGCAAGGCAAAGCACGAGCCTTCGGCGCCGTTTGTGATCCAGCTTTTCGAACCGTTCACCACATAAGCGTCGCCATCGCGTTTCGCCGTGGTGCGAATGGCCTGAAGGTCCGTGCCGCCATCCGCTTCGGTGAGGGCGAGGCCGCCGCGAAGCTCGCCGGTGGCAAAACGCGGCAGGAAGGTTTTTTTCTGTGCCTCCGTGCCGTAGCGAAGCACGGCGGTTGCCATAATCAAATGGGAATTGAAAACGCCGGCAAGGGTCATCCAGACGCTGGCGATGCGCTCGACGATTTCTGCGTAGAGCGTCGCCTTGAGGCCAAGCCCGCCATATTCCACCGGGATCATCGCGCCGAACAGGCCAAGCGCCTTCATCTTCTCGACGATTGCCTCCGGGTAGATGTCGTTTTGTTCAAGTTCCAGCACATGGGGGCGCACGTCGCGCTCGAGAAATTTGTCGATGCTGTCCAGAATCAGAATGTCGCTTTCGTTCATTGCCGTTTCCTTCTCACCCTAATATCCCGCCTGGTCGTCGATGGAATGACCGCGCTTTGGAATAAGGGCGCTGCGCTCAAAGACCATAAAGACGGTGCCATCCGCTTTCTTACCGGTTGTCTGGACGGTGACGACGCCCGCCGTCGGGCGTTTCTTGCTTTCCCGCGCTTCCAGCACTTCCGATTCGGCATAGATCGTGTCGCCGATGAAGACGGGTTTGAGCAGGCGAATTTCCTTCCAGCCCAGATTGGCGATCGCCTTCTGGCTGACATCGCTCACGCTCATGCCAAGGACGATGGCCAGGGTAAGGGCGCTGTTGACGAGGGGTTGGCCGAACTCGCTTTTTTCCGCATAGGCCGCATCGAAATGGAGCGGGTGCGTGTTCATTGTCAGCAG
>JAJFGH010000120.1 GCA_021776275.1 Alphaproteobacteria bacterium
CCGTTTGCGAAGAAACCGCGCCGGGCGGATGGGCGGCGGCGCCTAGGCAGCCGGCACGCAGGCCCCCGGAGGCCCCTTGGCGGGCTTGCACGAAGGCGGCCGAACCCCCATCATCTCTTAAATCCCGCCTCCCCATTTTAAACGTGAAGGAAAAGCCATCCCGATGGAGCCGACTGCCAATCCCCCTCTTCTTGGTGAGGGCGCCGAGCGCGCGCCGATCGTCGAGACCCGCCCCGAAACGTTCGTTCAGGACGTCGTCGAGCCTTCGAAACAGGGCCCGATTTTCGTCTATTTCTGGACGCCGAACCCGGCCTGCGAGCAATTCACCCCCCTGGTCGAGCGGCTGACGCGGGAGGCCGGCGGGCAAATCCGGCTCGTCAAAATCAACGTCCAGACCTACCCCGAAGTCGTCCAGCAATTGCAGCTGCAAACCGTGCCGGCCATGCTGGTGTTTCAGAACGGCGCGCCGGTGAACGGCTTCATGGGACCAATCCCGGAAGATGGTTTGCGCCAATTCTTTAGCCGCATCCTTGGCGCGCCGATCGCCAACCAGGCCGCCGAAAAGCTGGCCGCGGCGCGCGCCGCCCTCGACGCCGGCGACATCGGCACCGCCCAGGCCAATTATTCCGACGTCCTCGGCGAAGACCCGGAAAACGCCGAGGCCATCGCCGGCATCATCGAAAGCTTTCTCGCCGCCGACGATCGCGCGACGGCCGAAGCCTATCTGGCCGACGTACCCGAAAAGCTTGCCACCCACCCGGCCATCGCCACCATGCGGGCGCGGCTCGAACTTGCCGACGCCGAGACGCCGGACATGGCGCCGCTCATGGAAAAACTGGCGGCGAACCCAAAAGACCACGCGGCGCGCTACGATTTGGCCATGGCGCAGTTTGGCGGCGGCAGCCGGGAAGCGGCGATCGAATCTCTGCTTGAAATTATCCGCCAGGACCGTAAATGGAACGACGAAGCGGCGCGCAAGCAGCTTTTGAAATTTTTCGAGGCGCTTGGTCCCGAAGACCCGTTGACCCTTACCGGGCGCAGGCAACTTTCCTCCATATTGTTTTCGTAAAATGTTTGACGACGATCTTCCAGAGGCAATCCCGCTCTTTCCGCTTTCCGGCGCATTGCTTTTGCCACGCGGCGTGTTGCCCCTGAACATCTTCGAGCCGCACTATCTGAACATGGTCAGCGACGCCATGGCGAACGAGCGCGTCATCGGCATGATCCAGCCTTTGAGCCCCAAGAACGACGACAAGCCGAACCTCTATCGCACCGGATGCATGGGCCGCATCACGGCTTTCAACGAAACCGAGGATGACCGCTTCCTGATTATGTTGACGGGTATTTGCCGATTCGACGTCGTGCGTGAATTGCCCGAAGAAAACGGCTACCGCCGCGCCATCGTCGATTATTCCGGCTTTGCCGACGACCAGGAACCGGAGGGCGGCAGTCAAATCGATCGCAAGCGGCTGCTCGATGTGCTGCAGCTTTTTATTCAGCAGAACGCCATCGACGTGGAATGGAAGGCCGTGACCGCCCTTGCCGACGAGCAGCTTGTCGTCTCACTGGCCATGACCTGCCCGTTCGCGCCGAACGAAAAACAGGCGCTGCTGGAATGTTCGAGCCTGGCGGAACAAAGTCGGGTGCTGACGGCGCTTTTGGAAATGACCTTGCTCGCGCCGGACATGGCCGAGAACGCGCGCCCCAATTAAGAAATGGGCGATTTTGAAAAGGGGGAACCCGTGGCATCGGAAAAAACATCGGAAAAGGCCGGCGTCGATCCAAAGCTTTTGGAGATTCTCGTCTGCCCGCTAACGAAAGGACCGCTGCGTCTGGATGCGGAACGCCAGGAACTGATCAGCGATCGGGCGAAACTTGCCTACCCGATCCGCGACGGCATTCCGATCATGCTGGTGGACGAAGCGCGCCGCCTGGAAGCCGACGAAATTTCGTCCTAACGCCCGCCGTCCGAACCCGGCCTAAAGAGGTTCGCCGCGGATAAGGCGCGGCCCCTTTTCCCAGCCGCCTCTGGGCATGCCCATGGCGTGGCGCATGAGACGGCGCTTCATCGGCCCCAGCCGGTTGACGGCCGCAAGGCCAACATCCCGCGCGATGCGAACGGGTTTTGCATCGTTCGAGAAAAGACGGTTCAACCCGTCCGTCATTCCCGCCATCAGGAAATTGTCGAAACGGCGAAGGCGCTGATAGCGTTCGAGATGCACGCCGGTGCCTAAATCCAGACCCAGACGGTGAGCGTCCACCAGACATTCCGCCAAGGCGGCGACGTCCCGGAAACCAAGATTAACCCCCTGGCCTGCGATCGGATGAATGCCGTGCGCCGCGTCGCCGATCAAAACAAGCCGGTCGTCGAGGTAACGTTCGGCAAGGGTCAACGACAAGGGATAGGCCCAACGCGGGCTGATAACCTCAAGCGCGCCCAGATAATCGCCGAAGCGCGTGCCAAGCTCGTGCAAAAACGCCGCGGGGTCGAGTTCCATCAACGCCGGGGCGAGGGCGGTGCGTTCCGACCAGACAATCGACGAGCGCTGTTTCGTCATCGGCAAAATCGCAAAAGGCCCGGCGGGCAAAAAATGTTCGACCGCCACGCCATGATGGGGACGTGCATGACGAACGACGCAAACAATGGCCGTTTGCGCATATTCCCAATGCAGGCAGCGAATGCCCGCCGCTTCGCGAATGGGCGAGCGCCGTCCGTCGGCGGCGATGGCAAGGCCCGCATCGATGCGTTCGCCGGTGGCGAGGTGGGCGCATACGCCGTGGTCCGTATGTTCCAGATGGGTGACCTGGGACGCGGCCTTCACGGTCAGCGCCGATATTTTTTCCGCGCTATCCAGCAAGACCTGACGCAGCACGAGATTTTCCACGATATGGCCGAAGGGCTCGTCGCCGATCTCGCGGTGGTCGTAATGCAGAAAAAGCGGCGACGCGCCAACCGCAACCCGGAAGTCGCGAATGGCCTCCGCCGCCGGGGCCATAGCCTGCCATAGGCCCAGGCCATCCAGCACGCGCCGCGACACGCCGGCGATGGCGGACGTGCGCCCGTCAAACGCCGCATCCCGCAATTTCGATGGCGCGTCCCGCTCGATCACGGCGGTCGAAATGCCGGCCTTTCCAAGGGCAATCCCAAGGGTAAGCCCCACCGGCCCGCCGCCGATGATTACGACTTCTTTTCGTTCCGCCATCGGATCCATCTCCACGAAGGGACAGCGCCCTAGGGCGCTGTCCTAAATCCCGCCCAACATCGCGGTTGTCCGCGATCCTGTCTAGCCGGAACCCGGCGGGCCGGCTCCGGCGGGCCGGTTCCGGCGGGCCGGTTCCGACCCAAAACCCCAAAACCCGCCCATTTTTTGGGCAACCCCCCCGAAATGACCAAAAAATGGGCGAATTTTAGGGGATTTGGCGCCTTTTCCCTCGGCATCTTCAAAAATCGTCAACCAATTCAGGCGGTTCGCCGTCCGCGCCATTTCGGCACGCATCTTGAAAGAGAAAGCCCATTGGCCCGCGCAAGCACGAGGAACCGAAAAATGAAATTCGTCATGGCCATCATTAAGCCCTTCAAGCTCGACGAGGTGCGAGAGGCCCTAACGGAACTCGGTGTTCAAGGCATAACGGTCACCGAGACCAAGGGATTCGGACGCCAAAAGGGGCATACGGAGATTTATCGGGGAGCGGAATACGAGGTGAGCTTTCTACCGAAAGTGAAAATCGAAGTTGCGCTGTCGGACGATCTCGCAGATAGGGCGATCGAAACGATCATGAAAACTGCCCGAACGGACAAGATCGGCGACGGAAAAATTTTCGTCTTTGACCTTGGTCAAGTCGTTCGCATTCGTACGGGCGAAACAAACTCCGAAGCACTATAGGAGAATCCCCATGAGGAGACTGCTATTCGCACTTATGGCGCTTGTCGTTTCTAGCGGCACGGCGCTTGCGGAAGAGGCAATGGAAGCCGCGGCGGAAGCTGCCCCTGTTCTGAACAGTGGGGATACCGCCTGGATGCTTACCGCCACCGCGTTGGTTTTGTTAATGACGATCCCGGGGGTTGCTCTTTTTTATGGCGGGATGGTTCGAAAGCCGAACGTCCTTTCCACCGTCATGCAAAGCTTTGCCGTCTGCTGCCTGATGAGCATCATCTGGATGGTCGCCGGTTACAGCCTTGCCTTCGGTGAAGGCGGCGCCTATGTCGGCGATCTCAGCAACCTGTTTCTGAAGAACTTAACCCTGGAGCAGGTCAGCGGCACGATCCCCGAATCCGTCTTTATTATTTTCCAAATGACCTTCGCCATCATCACACCGGCGCTGATTACCGGTGCGATTGCCGAACGGATGAAATTCTCGGCCCTCCTTATCTTCCTTGGGCTGTGGTCCATCCTGGTTTACTCGCCGATCACCCATTGGGTGTGGGGCGGTGGCTTCCTGGGCGACGTTGGCGTGTTGGATTTTGCCGGCGGAACGGTTGTGCATATCAATTCCGGCGTAGCGGCGTTGGTGGCCTGTTTGGTTCTTGGCTCCCGCACCGGTTATCGCAAGGAAGTGATCATCCCGCACAATTTGGTGCTGACGGTAATGGGGGCATCCTTCCTGTGGGTTGGCTGGTTCGGCTTTAACGCCGGCTCGGCGTTGGCCGCGGACGGCCTGGCCGGCATGGCCATGGCGGTGACGCAAATCGCCACGGCGGCGGCAGCCCTTGCCTGGATGATTGCGGAATGGGTCACACACGGAAAGCCGAGCGTGCTGGGCATTGCCAGCGGCGCGGTGGCCGGTCTCGTGGCCATTACGCCGGCATCCGGTTTTGTGGATCCGATGGGCGCACTCGCCATCGGCGCCGCAGCCGGTATCGTCTGCTTCTGGGCCGCAACCTGGTTGAAACGGGTTCTCGGTTACGATGACTCCCTCGACGTCTTTGCCGTCCACGGCATTGGCGGCATCGTCGGCGCATTGCTAACCGGGGTCTTTGCCGTTGAGGCAATCGGCGGCACCGCCGGTCTTCTCGAAGGCAATCTCGGCCAAGTCTGGATCCAGGCCTACGGCATTGGCGCCACCATCGTCTATTGCGCGGTGGTCTCCTTCATCTTGTTAAAGGTGATCGATCTGGTCATCGGACTTCGCGTCAAAGAAGAAGACGAACGCGAAGGCCTCGATATCCGGCTCCATGGAGAAAGCGTGCTCTAGGCGAAGGTTTCCGCTCTTTGAGACCAAAACGCCCGGAAGGCTCCCCCCTTCCGGGCGTTTTTCTGTCTGCCTGCTCGCACCGGGGAGAGGGCTTGTTTCCACCAAGGCCCGCAGATTATGATGTTCGCGCTTTGAACACTTTGAAAACCCGCACTTTCCCCTTGCCCGAGGCGCCACGATGAAATCGGCAAATTCGGCAAAGACGACGTTTCTACCGACCGGCATTCGCGAATTTCTGCGCTGCCGCCTGATTGAGGCGTTCGGCCTGACATCCGCGCTTTTGGCCCTGGCGCTGGTGGGGGCGGTGTTCAGCTACGATCCGGCCGACCCTTCCTTAAACAGCGCCGCCAACGGACCGACCGGAAACTGGCTTGGCCTTCCCGGCGCCATGGCCGCCGATCTATTGTTGCAGACCATTGGCCTGGCCGCCCTTCTGATAGCGCCGGTTCTGCTGGCCTGGAGCTGGCGCATTCTTTCAAAGCGA
>JAJFGH010000013.1 GCA_021776275.1 Alphaproteobacteria bacterium
ATGGGTGCCTGTGTGGGTGCCTGTGTGGATACGTGCGCAGAGCGGTGGATAGCCGGGATCCTTCCCGGCCACAGCCCGCGGCAAAAACTTTAGGCAAAGGCTGCCCTTATTGCAATGAAAGGTCTATGGCTGCTTGGTCAGCTTGCGGCATATTTCCGCCAATTCGTCGATCGATTCGGTGGCCAGAGGCTGGCCGTTGAAATAGGCCTTGTTGCCCTTGATCGTAACGACGCCGATATTCGCTTCAGGCTGGTACAAATCCGCGGTCGCCGGAATGCCAAAACGCTTGTCCAGGCGAACCGTGATATCGATCGTGAAATCCTTCGGCGGCGTTACTTGAAGGCTACCGCCGATATCGGCCGGGACGACCGGCCGCCCGTGCACATCTACGCCGGGCTCATAGACGACATCTGCCGCTGGCACATGCTTTACAAGCTCCAGGCAGTCGGTCTGGCTGACCGTGACCGTCTGCCCGCCGAGAATCTGGGTTTTCCCGTCCGCCGCACTGGCCCAAGAGCCCGTCAAACCCACCAGTCCCAAAGGCATCGCAAGGGCGAGAATGCATTTTCGAAGCATGTTTCCAGCAGACACGATTTTGATCTCCCGCATTTTTGAAAAGCAGTGCCAGTTCAAACGAAAAACGGCCGCGACATAAAGCCGCGACCGAAGTTCAGGGAGGAAACGTCCAGAAGATAAACCCGCTGGGCCATGTATCTTGCGAAACAAATGCCACTGGGCACTTCATGGATAACCCTAATTTTGCATTGAACAATTAAAGAATGGTTAATTTTCAGCCCATTCCACTACTTACGTATGCATACCGAAGGCTAGCGTGACCATGGGGGTTTTTCTTTTAAAACAAGCATGTAGATAGGACAGTCTTCGTCATGGGCACCGGGCAGATGCCCCGTCCCCACCAGGAACTCATTGACGATTTCCTTGCCCGTGAAAACAAACGTCTTACGGAAGATTTGAATCCAATCTTCCAAAACTTGTTCGCCTTGCGCATCCAACCAGGCTGCGAAAGAACCATGGGTCTTGCAAAGCGCCTGAAGGCGGCGGGCATTTTCGATTGCCGCTTCAATCTTGCGCCGATTGCGGATGATGCCGGCGTCTTTCATGAGCCGGGCAATATCCCGCGAACCAAAACGCGCCACCCGGTCAATGTCGAAACCCCGATAGGCCTTCTGAAAAGCCTCGCGTTTCTTCAGAACCGTGAGCCAGGAAAGACCTGCCTGATTGATCTCGAGGCAAAGACGTTCGAAAAGTTCCGCATCATCCCGCGTCGGGAAACCATGCTCTTGATCGTGAAAGGGACCATGGACCGGATGGTCCTTTGCGATCTCGCAATAGCTGGCCGCCATCTCTATCCAAGTTCGCGGAAAGAAATAAGGTCGGATTCGACCAAAAAATGAATGACCAGCCAAAAGACGGCTGCAATCGCCGTCGTCGCGGCAACCTTCTTCCACATATGCGGTTTCTCGGGCGCGCCCGGCATATGGCCGTCCTCAAGGGTCTCGGGCGAGCGAACGCCCCAAGGCAGCACCATGAAAAGCACGAGCCACCATAGAATGGCATAGACAAAAAGGCCGTTTAACCAGGTCATCCTATGCCTCTTCGAGTTCGACTAAGGTGCCGCAGAAATCCTTCGGATGAAGGAAAAGCGTGGGCTTGCCATGGGCGCCTGTCTTTGGCTCGCCATCACCAAGAATGCGCGCGCCTTCCGCCTTCAACCGTTCGCGGGCGGCGAGGATGTCTTCGACTTCATAGCAAATATGATGGATGCCACCGGACGGGTTGCGTTCCAAAAAACTCGCCACCGGCGAACCTTCTCCCAAAGGATGCAGCAATTCGACGCTTGTGTTCGGAAGCCGAACGAAGACGGTGGTGACACCGTTTGCCGGCATGTCTTTGGCCTCGGAAACCGTGGCCCCCAAGGTTTCCCGATAGAGCTTCGCCGCAGCCTCCAGATCGGGCACAACAATCGCCACATGGTTCAGCTTACCGATCATCTCTTTCCATTCCTCCTGCTCGCAAACCCATTCTAGCGTGAATTCTCACCAAGGCGCATCAGATGCACCTCAACTTTCGGTTTTTTGCCGCTTACGTCCCGAAGATAGCGCCGCGCCGCAAGCCGGATTGTCTGGGTTAGCACCTCCTCGTTCAATCGTTCGGCCTTTGAAAGCTCGTCCAGGGCCTCGGCCACGCGAATCCCCGCCTCTTCCAGTATTTCCGCGTCCGTTTCCGGGTCCAACAGCCCCGGCGCCGTAACCATCGTCGAGGTAAGCACGCCATCTTCGTTCAGAACCGCCGTCGCCACGATCAGGCCGTCGAGATGCATGGCCCAACGGGATTTCAGCGTCCCCGTACCGAGCGCAACCAGCCGCTTGCCGTCAAGCCCCAGACGCCCAGACGGCACCGTATCGACGATTTCGGCGCGTTCTTTTGTAATCATCAGAAGCTCACCATTTTCCACATGGCACGCCGCCGGCACCTGGCACGCCTCCGCCAGTTCGGTATGGGCCTTCAAATGCAGTGGCTCGCCATGCATGGGAATGGCAAAGCGCGGCCGCACCCATTCGTACATCTGCCGAAGTTCCTCCTTGGCCGGATGGCCGGAGACGTGAATGTCGTGGTCCTCGGCCGTAACGACTTCGATGCCGTTGCGTACGAGTTCGTTCTGAAGGTTGGAAATGGCCTTCTCATTGCCAGGGATGACCCGCGAAGAAAAAACGACGGCGTCCCCTTCCTCGAGGTGAATGCGCCGGTGCCCGCCTTTTGCGATCCGGGAAAGGGCGGCGCGCGGCTCGCCCTGCGATCCGGTGCAAACAATGACGATTTTGTCCTTTGGCATATGGACGGCGGCATCGTCATCGAGAAAGGGCGGCAAGTCCTGTAGGAGACC
>JAJFGH010000121.1 GCA_021776275.1 Alphaproteobacteria bacterium
GCCGCCCGCGCCGCCTCGGCAAGACGCGCCGCAACGGCCACCATGGCGGGACTGCCGCGGTCAAGCGGCAGCGTCGCTGCGGAACTTCCCGCCGCCGCCAGCAGATCGTCCGGCAGGTAAAGCCGCCCGGCCCGGCCATGAAAGGGCACGGCCCGCAAAAGCCCCGTCAGCGCCCAGGCCGTGCCGATTTCCGATGCCGCCCGTTCGGCGTCTGGGTTCGCCCGCACGCCCAGAATTTCCAGCGCCAGCAATTGCAGGCCGCCCGAGGTCGCTTTCGCATAAGCCTCCAATTCCGCCAGCGTAGCCGGCGGGCGCCGCGCCTGATCGAAGGAACGCGCGTCCAGCAATCGGTCAAAATGGCATTGGGACAGGCCATGGGCGGCGATCGTCCGGTGCAGGGGTTCGGCAACGCCATGGTGGCGCGGGGTCGCGCCTTCATAGGCGCTGGTAAGGGCGTCACGCCACCATTGCAGCCGGATTTCGCCGATCAAGGGTTCCGACGTCGCCTCCGGAATGCGAGCAATTTCAAGGTTGAAGGCATAAAGGGCAAAAAGGGCGTCGCGCCGCGCCGGCGGCGCAAAAAGCGCGGTGAGATACCGGTCGGGATCGAATTGACGAAGCGCGGCCGCGCAATAAGAAAAGGGTTCGTCGTTTGCCATTTGCCCGAAGGTTACAGATTTTCTACCCTAGCGGCAGGATAGCCGGAAAACGGAGGCCTGCCATGCAGCGAAATTTGATCTTTCTTGCGGCGATTGCCGTCGCGGTAGCCATCGTCACGCTTTCGGTGCAAACCCAAAAAGAACCCGTCGGCGAAGTCTTTTTCATCGCACCGACGGACGGCGCTGCCGTGAAGAGCCCTTTCAAACTGGCCTTCGGAACGAAGCACATGGACATTGTCCCGGCCGGCACGGAGCAGCCCCATAGCGGGCACCACCATTTGCTCATCGACACCGCCTTGCCGCCGCTCGATCAACCCATCCCGAAAGACGCCCTGCACCGGCATTTCGGCGGCGGCCAGACGGAAACCGAAATCACGCTTTCCCCCGGCACCCATCGTCTGCAATTGCTGCTTGGCGATCACAACCACGTTCCCCATAACCCACCGGTTGCCTCGGACGTCATCACCATCACGGTCACGGAATAAGCAATGCCTTTTCGCTGGCCGCTTGGCAGGCTATAGTTAGAGCAATTCCAATTTGTGGAAAATGGCGAACCTTTGTTGAAGGGACGACACACATGAAAATTCTCGAATCACTCACCGGAACGATTGTTCTCGGGATCGTGCTGACGGTCCTGATGGTTGTCGTCATCGGCAGCCTTTAAGCCAGCTCGTAGAGGGGTAAAAATGGATTATTTCAATGCAACTTGGGTGGATTTTTTCATCCGTTATCTCCACGTACTGAGCGGCTTCATGTGGATCGGTCTGCTTTGGTATTTCAACTTTGTCCAGATCCCGGTCGCAAAGAATTTGCCGGCGGAACTGAAGCCCGCCATTGGCAAACACATCGCGCCGAAAGCGCTCTTCTGGTTTCGTTGGGCGGCGTTGGCCACCATCGCTTTCGGACTGCTTTTGGCCTGGCGGAGCGGCTATCTCGTCGATGCCATGTCCCTTGGCCTTTCGGAAAGCGGCAACGTCCAGCAGACGGCCATCGGCATCGGCATGTGGCTGGGCCTGATCATGTCCTTCAACGTCTGGTTTATCATCTGGCCGAACCAGAAACGGGCCATCGGCATCGTGCCGGCAAGCGATGAGGAAAAAGCCGCCTCGGCGCGGGTCGCCATGCTGACCTCGCGGATCAACACGGCCCTTTCGATCCCGATGCTCTACGCCATGGTTTCGGCGCAGAACCTTTATTAGCGGATCTATTTTTTAAGACATGCGGCGGGGCGCTTCGGCGCCCCGCTTTTTTTTAATCGACGGCGATCAGCGCCGCGGCAACGCGGCGCCCTTCCGTCGCCAGCACGTTGTAGGTCCGGCACGCCGCGCCGGTGCTCATGCCTTCAAGGGCGACACCCTGCGCGCGGAAAATCTGGCGCAACCCCTTTTCCAGGGGGAAAGCGGTCTTGCCGGTGCCAAGCAACAGCAATTCGATCTCCGTCTCCCCAATCAATGATGCCAATGCCGTAAGGGCGGGCGTGGAAACATCCGCCACATCCCAGGCCAACACGCGGTCGGAAAAGACGAGCACGTTGCCCTCATGGGCCTCGCCGCTTATGCGAAAACGGCGATCGCCATAGCCTTGAATGAGCTTGAGGCCTTCCGGAACCAGGGGCGTAATGTCCACCCAACCGCTCCTTTTAAGGGGCTTCCTCCGCAGCTTTGCCGCTTTCGTCCAAATCCCGGCGAAGATTCAGGTAAAGAATCAGTGGCACCGCGATGCAAACCGACGAATAGGTGCCGATGACGACGCCAAAGATCATGGCAAAGCTGAAACCGGCGATCACCTCGCCGCCAAAGAAATAGAGCGCGAACAGCGCCAGCAAGGTTGTCACGCTGGTCCGGATCGTCCGCGACAGCGTTTCGTTGATGCTGGCATTGAAAAGCCGATCCAGGGGCATCCGTTTGTATTTCCGCAAATTCTCGCGGACACGGTCGTACACAACGACCGTGTCGTTGATGGAATAGCCCGCAATCGTAAGAACGGCGGCCACCGTCGACAGGTTGAACTCAAGCTGGAAGAAGGCAAAAATCCCGATTGTCGCCAGCACGTCATGGGTAAGCGCCAACACCGCGCCCACGCCGAATTGCCATTCAAAACGGAACCAGATGTAAATCAGCATCGCCACGACCGCCAATAGAACGGCGGTGATCCCGGCACGGATCAGCTCGCTTCCCACTTTCGGCCCGACAAATTCGACGCGGCGATATTCGACGTTGTCGCCCAGGGCCTTGCGCACCGCTTCCACGGCAAGCTGTTGGGCCGCCTCCCCGCCTTCCTGTTTCTGCACGCGAACGAGCACGTCCGTCGGCGCGCCAAATTCCTGCAGCGTCACTTCGCCCAGCCCCAGGCCGCCCAAGGTGGTCCGCATGGCGCCAAGGTCCGCCGGCGCCGGCGTGCGCACTTCGACCAGCACGCCGCCTTCGAAGTCGATCCCGTAATTCAGCCCGCGGGCGAAATAGAAGCCGAGAGAAGCCAGCACCAACACCACCGAAAAGGCAAAGAAAACCAGGCGCCAGCGAATAAATTCAAAACTCGGCTTATCGGGCAGAAGACGGAACATACGCATCCCCTATAACGGCAACGCCGTCGGTTTCGAGCGGCGCAGCCAAGCCACCATGATCAGCCGCGTCACCATGATGGCCGTGAACATCGAGGTCATCAGCCCGATGGAAAGCGTCACCGCGAAGCCTTTCACCGGTCCGGAACCAAAAAGAAAAAGCAGCAGCGCAGCGATGAACGTCGTCAAATTCGAATCGATAATCGTCGTCAGCGCCCGCTGATAGCCCGAATCGATGGCCGAAATCGGCGTCCGTCCGGCACGCGCCTCCTCGCGGATGCGCTCGAAAATAAGTACGTTCGCATCGACCGCCATCCCAATCGTCAGCACGATGCCGGCAATCCCCGGAAGGGTCAGCGTTGCCTGCAGCAGCGACAGCGCCGCCGCAATCAGCACCATGTTCACGGCCAGGCCCACATTCGCCATCAGGCCAAAGCGGCCATAAATCCCCACCATGAAGACGACGACAAGCACCAGGCCAAGGATGCAGGCAATCTTGCCGGCGCGAATGGAATCGGCGCCAAGGCCCGGCCCCACCGTCCGCTCCTCGAGGATCGTCAAAGGCGCCGGCAACGCACCGGCCCGAAGCAACAAGGCAAGGTCCTGCACTTGCTGCACCGTAAACCGTCCGGAAATGATGCCGCTGCCCCCAAGAATTGCCGAGCGGATCACCGGCGCGCTGATCACGCGCCCATCCAGAACGATCGCAAAAGGCTTGCCGATATTGTTTTTCGTAATTTCGCCGAATTTTCTTGCTCCCAGCGAATCGAATTTGAAGAACACGACGGGCTGGGCGTCCTCGAAAGTTGGCTGCGCATCCACCAGCGTATCGCCGGAAAGCATCACGCGCTTGCGAATGACATAGGGAATGGGCATGCCATCGCCGCCGGTGTCGTCGGAAGGCAGCAGGACGGAACCCGGCGGAATGCGGCCCGCACGCGCCTCATCCGCCGTCGTCGTCAGATCCACAAGGTGAAAGTTCAGCTTCGCCGTCTTGCCGAGAAGTTTTTTGATGCGTTCGGGGTCTTTCACGCCCGGCAACTGAACAAGAATGCGGTCCGTTCCCTGGCGTTGGATCGTCGGCTCCCGCGTTCCCGTTTCGTCGATGCGGCGGCGAACGATTTCGATCGATTGTTCAACGGCAAGGCGGCTGCGCTCATTCAACGCCTGTTCGGTATAGACAAGGCGAATCTGCCCGCCTTCCGTTCCGGAAAAGGCCATGTCCGTATCCAACGCCGCGACCAGCTCTCTGGCCTTTGCAAGCGCGGAAGGGTCAACCAGGTTGAACGTGACGCCCTGCTCTTCGACACCAAGATTCTTGTAACCGATACGGGCCTTGCGAAGCGTCACGCGCACGCTGTCGACCAGGGATTCAAGGCGTTCGCGAATGACGGCGTTGACCTCGACTTCGAGAAGCAGATGCGAGCCGCCCTGCAAATCGAGGCCCAGATTGATGTTCTTATGGGGCAGCCAGTCGGGCAGGCCTTCGAGCGCATCTTCCCGAAACAAATTCGGAGACGCAAAAACGAGGCCGAAAAAACAGACCCCGAGAATCAGAAGGATTTTCCATCTTGCGAAATAAATCATTCGGCCACCGGCATGGAGAGCAAGGCTGCAGGACGTTCTTTAATTGGACTTTCCCTTATCCTTATCCTTATCGTCATTTGCCGCCGGTTCGGGCTTTGACAAAATGTCGGTAATCGTTGCCCGGGCCACGCGCACGCGCACATTGTCCGCGATTTCGACCAGAACCTCCCGGTCGTCGACAACTTTTGCAACCGAGCCGATGATACCGCCGCCGGTGATGATCTGATCGCCGCGACGAAGGGCGCCCACCATTTCGCGGTGCTGTTTCGCTTTCTTCTGCTGCGGCCGGATAAGCAGGAAATAAAAGACCACGAAAATCAGAACAAGGGGCAGGAACATCTCGAGACCGCTTGGTTCGGCCCCGGTTTGTGCAAGTGCAGGGGAAATCAACATCGGGTTTTCCTTCAACCTTTGATTTGCGCGGATCATACTGTGCCGCCACGGCCTTGGAAAGTGGCGCTTTCCAAGCCCATAAAGACGTTCGATTTCGGCCCCGGAGGGTTCCCTCCCCGCTTGCCGATCGTCTATGATCCCCCTGGCTGGCTGCCTTGGCCGGATACAACCACGCTGGGATACGGAATGGACCAACCCCTCGAACCGTTGCTTCGCAGGATCGCCGAATTGCTGGAGCGGATGACGCCGGCAAAGGCGGTAAGCGTCCCGCTGAACGGGGCCGACGCCTTCGTCTGGCACGCGGAATCGGCCCGGATGGAACCGGTGCCGCTTGTCAACCGCGTCGACATCGACCTGCTTTGCGGCGTGGATAGCCAGAAACGGATTCTTATGGAAAACACGCGCCGCTTCGCCAAAGGCCACCCGGCCAACAACGCGCTTCTATGGGGCGCCCGGGGCACGGGCAAAAGCTCCCTGGTAAAGGCGGCCCACGCAAGCATCAGCGCCGAGGAAGCCGGCGCGCTGACCTTGGTCGAGATTCACCGCGAGGAAATCGCTTCGCTGCCGCAATTGTTGACGCTTCTTCGGCAAAGCGAGCGGCGCTTTATTCTTTTCTGCGACGACCTTTCCTTCGATGGCAAGGACGCGGCCTACAAATCCTTGAAAGCGGTGCTGGAAGGCGGCATCGAAGGCCGGCCGGAAAACGTCCTCTTTTACGCAACGTCGAACCGGCGCCATTTGATGCCAAGGGAAATGATCGAAAACGAGCGTTCCGTCGAGATCCACGGCGGCGAATCCGTCGATGAAAAAATCTCCCTTTCCGACCGTTTCGGGCTTTGGATCGGCTTTCACAATTGCGATCAGCCGACTTTCTTTGAAATCGTCGAAGCCTATGCGGCCCATTACGGGCTGGATTTACCCAAGGCGACGCTTCGGGCCGAGGCACTGGAATGGTCCATGACGCGCGGCGCGCGTTCGGGCCGGGTGGCCTGGCAATTCATTCAGGACCTAGCCGGGCGCCTGGGCAAGCCGCTGCGCTAGGACGCGGGCCTTCCCGTCAAGAATCTCGCCGGTGAGATAGCGCGTCGGATCGACGGCCCGGGTGCCGCGCCGCAATTCAAAATGCAGTTGCGGCGACGTGACGTTGCCCGATTTTCCCACCTTCGCCACCGGCTCGCCCCGTTTGACAACGTCGCCGCGCTTGACCAGCGGCCGGTCCGTATGGCCATAGGCGGAGATCCAGCCATCCGCATGCTTGATCAGCAACAAATTCCCAAACCCGCGAAGTTCGCTGCCGACATAAACGACGACGCCGTTTTCCGCTGCCCGAACGGGCGTTCCCTTCGGCGCGGCGATGTTGATGCCGTCGTTGTGCAACCCGCCCGATTTCGGTCCGAACCCGGCCAGGAGTTTTCCCTCGACCGGTTTAAGAAAATTGCGTTTCCCGCGCGGCGGCGGTTCCGCCACCCTGGAAGACGCGACCGCCCGCCCGCTCCGCTTCGTCTTGGAGGCCACGGCTTTGCCCTCGCCGGATAGGCTCAATTTCTGGCCAACGGTGATCTTGTAGGGCGCGCGCATGTTATTTTGCCGCGCCAAAGTGCGCATGTTGATCCCGAATTTGCGCGAAATGCCGTAAACGGTGTCCCCCTTCTGCACAACATAGGTTTGCCGCCCCGGCAGGCGCAGCTTTTGCCCAATGCGCAAATTGTAGGGGGGGTGAAGGCCGTTCGCGTCAATCAGCGCCCGGATCGTCACGCCTTGGCGCCGCGCAATGCCATAAACGGTGTCTCCCTTACGAACCGTGACCCCTTTCTTTTGGGAGGCCTGCAAGGACGAAAGCCCATAAGTCTTTCCGGTAATCCAGGGTTCGCTGCAGCCGGAGCCCGCCAGAACGACCGCCAGCATCGCCGCCATCCACCAATTTTTTAAGAGGTTGCGGAACATGCGTTCCCCTATCCATTCCGGCCCGCCGCC
>JAJFGH010000122.1 GCA_021776275.1 Alphaproteobacteria bacterium
CCCGATTTCGGTAACTTACTGGATCAGGAAGGGTCCCGAAAGGCTGGAAACCGGCCGGGATGGGCCAGATGGCGCGCGTTGTTCAAAAATTTGGCGGAACTTCCCTTGCGGATATCGAACATATCCGCAGGGCGGCTCAGCGCGCCGTTGCCGAAGTAAAGGCGGGCAATGAGGTTGCCGTCGTCGTTTCGGCCATGGCCGGCACGACGGATCAGCTGGTCGCGTGGGTGGATGAAATCGCCGGGCGGGATGATTCGGCGGAATATGACAGCGTCGTTTCCACCGGCGAACAAATCAGCGCCGGCCTTTTTGCCCTTGCCGTCGAGAGTCTGGGCGTCCCTGCACGATCGTGGATGGGATGGCAGGTGCCGGTGGCGACGGAAGGCGGCCATGGGCGGGCAAGAATTCAAAAGATCAACGCGGCGGATGTCGTGGGCGATATGGAGAAGGGGACGATCCCGGTGCTGGCCGGCTTTCAGGGCATTGGCCCCGATCGCCGCGTGACGACCTTTGGCCGCGGTGGGTCGGATACGTCGGCCGTCGCGCTGGCATCCGCCTTGAAGGCGGACCGTTGCGACATCTTTACCGATGTCGAGGGCGTTTTTACGGCGGATCCCCGCATCGTTGCGACGGCCCGGAAGTTGGATAGAATTACCTATGAAGAAATGCTGGAACTTGCGTCCCAGGGCGCCAAGGTTCTGCAAACGCGTTCCGTCGCCCTGGCGATGAAGCATCGGGTTCGCCTCCAGGTGCTGTCCAGTTTTTTGGATACCCCAGGGACGCTGGTCGTTGGCGAGGAGGAAATTGTGGAACAGGAAATCGTTAGCGGGATCGCCTACAGCCGGGACGAGGCGAAGATCACCCTATTAAAGGTGCCGGATCGGCCAGGCGTTGCGGCGGGCATTTTTGGCCCCTTGGCGGATGCGGACATTAATGTCGATATGATCGTGCAGAACGTTTCCGAGGATGGCAGCGCGACGGATTTGACCTTCACGGTGACGCGCAACGATTTCGGGCGCGCCCAGGAGGTGATCGAGGCGAACAAGAAAAGTTTGAATTATCAGTCGCTTATACTGGATTCGCAAGTAGCGAAGGTCTCGGTGATCGGTGTCGGCATGCGAAGCCATGCGGGCGTTGCCCAACGGATGTTCCAAACCCTTTCCGAAAAGGGGATCAACATCCAAGTCATCTCTACTTCGGAAATCAAGGTGAGCGTCTTGATTGCCGAAGAGTACACGGAGTTGGCGTTGCGCGCGCTGCACACCGCTTACGGTTTGGACGCCGCGTAAGCCGATGGGGCTGAGGCGTTCCTATCTCGATCGTTTTTGGCAGCGAGGGTGCGAATTCCTTGGGGCCGAAACTGCCATTCTTGGTGGTGCCATGACCTGGCTTTCCGAGCGTAATCTCGTTGCGGCGCTTTCAAACGCGGGCGGGTTCGGTGTGCTTGCATCGGGTGCGATGGCGCCCGATCAGCTGTCCGAGGAAATCGCCGCGACCTTTGCGCGGACGGATCGTGCCTTCGGCGTCAATTTGATCACGATGCATCCGCAGCTCATGGAATTGATCGATGTGTGCCTCGATCACAAGGCTTCCCACATCGTGCTTGCAGGGGGCATACCATCCGTGGCGGCGATGAAACGGATTAAAGCCGGAAAAACGAAGGTGCTTTGTTTTGCGCCGAATTTGACCCTTGGCCGAAAACTGGTGCAGCGGGGTGCGGACGCGCTGGTAATCGAGGGCATGGAAGCGGGCGGTCATACCGGACCGGTGGCGACCAGCGTGTTGGCCCAGGAAATTCTTCCGAACATCCGCGAGGTGCCGGTCTTCGTCGCAGGCGGGATTGGCCGGGGGGAGGCCATCCTCTCCTATCTTGAGATGGGCGCGGCGGGTTGCCAGTTGGGAACGCGCTTCGTTTGTGCCGAGGAATCGATTGCCCATCCACGTTTCAAAGAGGCCTTTCTTAAGGCGAACGCCAGAGATGCGGTCCTGTCCGTCCAGATCGATCCCATGTTTCCGGTAATTCCGGTCCGGGCTCTGGCGAACAAGGCAACCCACCGTTTCCACGAGGTGCAGCAGGAAGTCATTGAAAAATATCGAAGAAACGAGGTTAGCCAGAAGGAAGCGCAGCTTGAAATCGAGCATTTCTGGGCAGGCGCCCTGCGCCGGGCCGTGATCGATGGGGACATCGAAAATGGGTCGGTGATGGCAGGGCAAAGTGTTGGTATGGTAACACATGAGCAGCCAGTGCTGGAGATCATCCAGGAATTGCTTGAGCAGGCGCATCTTGCCTCGGAGGCACGCAACCAGATCTGAGCCGTAATCCCATGACGACAAAGGCCGACGAACTTGCCCCCCGCCGTTTGCTACGACGTTTGCGGGACGTTATGGCCTCGTCGGGAAAGGCGCAGCAAAAACTGGACAGCGTCGTCACCCTGATCGCCGCGGACATGGTCGCCGAAGTTTGTTCGACCTATCTATGCCGCGCCGGCGAAGTTCTCGAACTTTTTGCAAGCAAAGGGCTGAAGCCCACCGCCATCCATCATACGCGCTTGCGCCTGGGCGAAGGGTTGGTTGGGCATATTGCGGCAACGGCAAAGCCGCTGAATCTGGCGGACGCCCAAACCCACCCGGATTTTGCCTACCGCCCGGAGACGGGCGAGGAGATTTACCACTCGCTTCTCGGCGTACCGATTCTTCACGGTGGTCGGGTGGTTGGCGTGCTCCTGGTGCAGAATCGGTCACGGCGGCTTTATTCCGAAGTCGATCTCGAACTCCTTCAAACGATCGCCATGGTTTTGGCGGAACTTGCCGCCAGCGGCGATCTGGTGCCAAGGGATGAGTTGTTTCCCGTCGAAGGAAACGTCGTGCTGCCTTTGCGTCTTGAAGGGACGCCCTTGAATCCAGGCTTGGCGATGGGGAGTGCGGTTTTGCACCAGCCCAGAATCGAGCTTCGGGACCTGGTCGCCGAAGACCCGGAAAAAGAGCGGGCGCGTTTCGAAGAAGCTCTCGACAAGTTTCACAGCGCGCTGGACGAATTGCTAACCGCTGCCGACATCGTGATCGGAAGCGAGCACCGGGAGATTCTCGAAACCTATCGTATGTTTGCCCAGGATCGAGGGTGGCTGGGCCGGATCAACGAGGCGATTGGAAGCGGCCTTACGGCAGAGGCGGCCGTTCAAAAGGTACAGGAAGAGACCCGCGTCCGAATGGAATCGATCACGGACCAGGTTATTCGCGAAAAGCTTCACGATCTGGACGACCTTGCCCATCGCCTTATTCAACATCTAACCGGTCAGGAAAATACGGCCGCCACGGCCGATTTGCCGGACGATGTGGTGCTCATTGCCCGCAACATGGGGCCGGCTGAGCTGCTCGATTACGATTCGCAAAAATTGCGTGCCCTTGTCCTGGAAGAAGGGTCGCCAACGAGCCACGTCGCCGTCGTCGCGCGGACCTTGGATATTCCGGTCCTGGCAAGGGTGAAGGGGGTGCTGGAAAAAGTCGATCCGTTGGAACCGGTAATCGTCGATTGCGACAACGCCCAGCTTTTTGTGCGGCCAAGCGAGGATGTTCAACAAACCTTTGCCGAAAGCATGCGGGTGCTTGCCGCGCGTCAGGCACGTTATGCCGAAACCCGGCACTTGCCGGCGGTGACGGCGGATGGCGTTTCGGTTTCGCTAAACATGAACGCAGGCCTCCTCGTGGATTTGAAAGACATAGAGGCGCGTGGCGCCGATGGCATAGGCCTTTATCGGACGGAAATTCTTTTTATGGTTCGTCCCCGCTTCCCGAATGTCGAGGAACAGACCGAACTTTATCGGAGCATCCTGGATCAGGCCGGG
Source organism: Alphaproteobacteria bacterium (assembly GCA_021776275.1). Taxonomy (GTDB): domain Bacteria; phylum Pseudomonadota; class Alphaproteobacteria. Next base: position 3,843 of record JAJFGH010000122.1, read on the forward strand.
GATCGGCCGGTGACGTTTCGCACGCTTGATATCGGCGGCGACAAACGGCTCCCATATTTTTTAGCCGATTCGGACATAGAAGAAAATCCGGCGATGGGCTGGCGGGCACTTCGGATTGCCCTCGATCGGCCGCAATTGCTTCGCCAGCAAGCTCGTGCCCTATTGCATGCGGCCGCCGGCCGGCGCCTGCGCGTCATGTTTCCAATGGTGGCCGAAGTTGCCGAATACATGGCCGCCCGCAAACTTTTGGAGATGGAAGTGTCGCGCGCAAGGCGGCGTGGAGAAAAATTGCCGGACAAGATCGAAATTGGCGCCATGCTGGAAGTGCCGGCCCTCTTCTGGCAATTGCCTACGCTGCTCAAGCATGTCGATTTTCTCTCCGTGGGCAGCAACGATCTTTTCCAGTTTTTCTTTGCAAGCGATCGCGGAAACCCCCGCCTTTCCGGCCGGTACGACGTACTTTCGCCCGCTTCTTTAAGCTTTCTGCATGCGCTCGTTCGCCAATGCGATGCGCGCAACGTGCCGGTGGGCCTTTGCGGCGAGATGGCAGGGCAGCCGCTTGACGCAATGGTGCTTTTGGGGCTTGGCTTTCGCATCCTTTCGATGCCGCCACCGGCGATTGGCCCGGTGAAGGCCATGGTCTTAAGCCTCCGTCTCGCGGAACTGGCAGGCTATCTGGAAACGCTTGGCGATCTGCCGGATCATAGCCTTCGGGACAAGTTTCGCGCCTATGCCATGGACCATGAAGTCGCCATCTAAACGGCTATTTCCTTCGCCTTGACCGTCATCGGCGAACCTCCCTATGCTGGAAAACCATTTTTCGGCTGAGGGGGGCGAAAGTCGGTCAGCCGAGCAACGCTTCAGGAACAGAACGGTCCCATGCAAGAGACAGACCCCAGGTCTGAAGCCGCAGCGAACGAGGCTGCCCAGCGTAGCAAGCGCTTGTTTGGCAATCAGCCGGACGGCAGCGACGGCGTCGCAAAAGTCCTTCGGGAAGCGCGCGAAAAAAAGCACGAGGAAATTGCGAAAATTTCCAGCCGGCTGCGCATTCGCGCCATCTATCTGCAGGCAATCGAAGAGGGGCGCTATCGGGATCTTCCGGGGGATGCGTACGCCGTTGGTTTTGTGCGCGCTTATGCAACCTATCTCGGGTTGGACGGCGACGAAACCGTGCGCCGTTTCAAGGAAGAAGCATCCGTTTCCGGAAAGCCGGCGAGGCTTATTTTCCCCATTCCAGCCCGCGAGGGGCGAGCGCCGAAGGCGGTCGTCCTTTTGCTCTCGGTCTTGCTAGCGCTCGTCGTCTATGGCGTGTGGTATGCCATTTCCGATCCGGCGCCGTCGGAACCGGAATCCAAGGTTTTTGTTGAAGAAACCCGGCCGGACACGCTGGAAACCGAATTGGAAGCATCGGTGGTGAGCGAAGAAACGGCCGCTGCCGAAGGGACGGCTGCCATAGTGGAAGCAGCGCCGGAGGCATTGCCGCCTTCAGTCAGCGAGGCGGCGCCTGCGCCCGAGGCCGTTGTCAACGAGGTGCCATCTTCTGTCCGGGAGGAAGAAGCTTCGACTTCGATCGCATCGGAAGCCGCGGTCATGATCGTCCTTCGGGCGCGGCGCGACACCTGGATCGAGATTCGCGATGTGGATGGGCGCTCGGTGATGGCGGGGGTTCTCTATACGAACCAGATTTACCGGCCACCCTTGCAGGAGGGCCTGACGCTTGCCGTTGGCGATGCCCATGGGATCGATATTTTGGTCGGCGGCGAGGCGGTCCCCCATTTGGGAGCCAGCGGTGTGATCCTTCGCAAGGTGCTCTTGGATCCGGCCCGTCTGAAGGCCGGAAGCGCGGTGCTGGATTAGCGTCCGGCTCCTTAGGGGCCTTCATTTTGCTAAATTTTTAAGCTATATAAGAAATGCCCTGAGCCCATAGGCGGCAAGATCCCTTGGGGGATTTAGCAGGCCTTTACCCTGGAAATCGAGATCGATCGCCATGTCCGTTCGCCCTTATCGGGAAATCCAACGCCGAACTTGCCGGCAAATTCAGGTTGGGGAAACCAAAATTGGCGGGGACGCGCCGATTACCGTTCAGTCGATGACGAATACGTTGACCACGGACGTTGCGGCAACGGTCCATCAGATTCGCGCGCTTGAAGAGGCCGGCGCCGATTTCGTTCGGGTGTCTTGCCCAGACAAGGAATCGACGGCAGGGCTTAAAAAAATCATAGCGCAAGTGAACGTGCCGATCATTGCGGATATCCACTTTCATTACAAACGTGCGATTGAGGCGGCGGAGGCAGGCGCGGCCTGCTTGCGGATCAACCCTGGCAATATTGGTGACGCGGCGCGTGTGCGCGCCGTCGTGAAGGCGGCAAAAGACAATGGCTGCGCCATGCGCATCGGCGTAAATGCAGGCAGCCTCGAGAGGGAGCTTCTCGAACGTTATGGCGAGCCCTGTCCGGAGGCCATGATCGAGAGCGCGCTCAACCATGCAAAAATTCTTGAAGACAACGACTTTTTCGAATTCAAGATCAGCGCCAAGGCTTCCGACGTTTTTCTCGCCGTTGCCGCCTATCAGGGATTGGCCGAGGCTTGCGACTACCCCTTGCATCTTGGCATTACCGAGGCGGGGGGGCTGCGAACCGGCAACATCAAATCTTCCATCGGCCTGGGCATGCTGTTGTGGTCCGGGATCGGCGATACGATCCGGGTGTCCCTATCTGCCGACCCGGTCGAGGAGATCAAGACGGCCTACGAAATTCTTAAAGCGCTTCAGCTTCGCCGCCATGGCGTAACGGTCATTGCCTGCCCGTCCTGCGCGCGCCAGCAGTTTCAAGTCATCAAAACGGTCGAGGTTTTGGAAGAGCGGCTTGCCCACATCACAACCCCGCTTACGGTTTCCGTCATCGGTTGCGTCGTGAACGGGCCGGGGGAGGCGCGGGAAACCGACATAGGATTGACGGGCGGCGGCAGCGGCACCCATCTTGTCTATCTGAGTGGTGTTGCGGATCACAAGGTCAACGATTCGAGCATCGTGGATCATTTGGTGGAGCTGGTTGAGAAGAAAGTCGCCGAAATCGAAGCGGAAAAGGCGACGGAATCATCCGCGGAGCAAGCCATTACCATCGCAGCCGCTTCCTAAATTCGCTGGGGGATCCCACGTGGCGTCTTTGCAGCCTGTTCGCGGCACGCATGACATTCTACCCGATGAAATTCGCCGTCACCGCCATATTGCCGCGGCTGGCCTTCGCGTTGCCGAGGGCTATGGCTATGGGGAAATGGCGACGCCAATCTTCGAATTTTCCGAAGTTTTTTCCCGCACACTGGGGGATTCTTCGGACATCGTCACGAAGGAGATGTACAGCTTTGAGGACCGAAGCGGCGACGCGATTACGCTGCGTCCGGAAGGAACGGCTGGCATTGTTCGCGCCCTGATTTCCGGGGGCTTAAGCCAACATCTTCCGCTCAAGGTTTTTTATCAGGGCCCCATGTTCCGATACGAGCGGCCGCAAAAAGGCCGCTTGCGGCAGTTTCATCAAATGGGGGTGGAGCTCTTGGGCGTTGCCGAACCGATCGGCGATATCGAAGTGATCGCAATGGCGGCGCAAGTGCTTTCGGAGCTTGGCATTCTTGGGGCTACGACGCTGGAATTAAATTCCATCGGCGACACCGAAAGCCGAACGGCCTATCGCAAGGCGCTGGTGGATTATCTGAGCGCCTACCGGGAGAAGCTTTCCAAGGATAGTCTGGCCCGCCTTGAACGCAACCCGTTGCGGATTCTTGATTCGAAAGATGCCGCTGATCGTAAGATTCTTGAAAAGGCGCCCCTGCTTTCGGATTATTTAAATGCGGAATCGGCCGAAATTTTTGCAGCCGTTTGCGCCGGCCTTGATCGGCTTGGCGTGGCCTACCAGCTTAATCCGCGGCTTGTCCGGGGGCTGGATTATTACTGCCATGCCGCTTTCGAATTCACCTCGGAAACGTTGGGGGCGCAAGGCACGGTCCTCGCCGGCGGGCGCTACGATAGCCTGGTGGCGACGATGGGGGGCCCGGATACGCCTGGGACCGGCTGGGCCGCCGGCATCGATCGGATGGCCTTGATGCTGAAAGATATGCCGATGGAAAAACGGCCGGTGGCGGTAATTCCGGTCAGCAGTAGTATGGAGGCGGAGGCCTTGCGCCTTTCCCAGGAACTTCGGCACGATGGCTTTGCCGTTGATCTCGGCTACCGCGGCAATTTGTCGAAGCGTCTGAAGCGGGCAAACAAGCTTTCCGCTGCGGCGGCAGTCCTGCTTGGCGAGGACGAAATGGCAAAAGGGTCCGTAACGCTTCGGGATCTTGATACGGGCGAACAGGAAGTGATCGCCCTGAAGAACTTGCAAGCGCGCCTTTCCGCTTTTCATTAGCGACGAAATGGGGGCGGTTCAAAAGCGGCTTTGCTTGTTGGGCGGCATTTCCATTTTCTTATGCGAGGGGGCCTTTCTCCCTTGCCCAGGAGTATCGAAGCGTGGGTTTTAAGGAAAATCTCGACCGGGTCATCCAACGCCACGAAGGTTTGGGCGCGGACCTTGCCGGAACGGTGCGACCGGATTCGCGAGAATATGCCAAAATGTCAAAGGAATACGCCGATCTTACCTCGGTCGTCGCGGCGATCCATACGCTCCGCCAGACGCAGCAGGAGCTCGAAGATTTGCTGGAGTTGCTGGAGGACAAATCCGCGGATGAGGAAATTCGCGCCCTCGCGGAAGCCGAATCGCAAACGCTCAAACAGAAGATTCCCGATCTGGAGCAGCGCCTTCGCGTGCTGCTTCTGCCAAAGGATTCGGTGGATACCAAAAACGCCATTTTAGAGGTTCGGGCTGGCACCGGCGGAGACGAGGCCGCGCTTTTTGCAGCCGATCTTTTTCGGATGTATCAGCGTTATGCCGAGCGGCGCGGGTGGAAGATGGAACTTCTCGGCGTTACCGAAACGGGGATTGGCGGCTACAAGGAGGCCGCTGTCTTGATCTCCGGCAGCGACGTCTTCGCGCGGCTAAAGTTCGAATCCGGCGTGCACCGGGTGCAGCGCATTCCAGAGACGGAATCGGGTGGCCGGATTCACACCTCCGCGGCGACGGTGGCGGTGCTGCCGGAGGCAGAAGACGTGGATGTCGAGATAAACGAGCAAGAGCTGCGAATCGACGTTTTTCGGGCAAGCGGCCCCGGCGGCCAATCGGTGAATACGACGGACAGCGCCGTGCGCATCACGCATCTGCCGACAGGCATCATTGTTCAGCAGCAGGACGAAAAGTCACAGCATAAGAACCGGGCGAAGGCGATGAAGGTGCTGCTCGCCCGTCTTTACGATCGCAAGCGGCAAGAGCAAGAGGCCGAACGCGCGGCGGCGCGCCGTGGGCAGGTCGGTTCGGGCGATCGGTCCGAGCGAATCCGCACCTATAATTTTCCACAAGGGCGCGTAACGGACCATCGCATCGGCATGACGCTGCACAAGCTCGACAAGGTATTGGCGGGAGAGGCGCTGGACGAGGTGATCGACGCCTTGATCGCAGAAGATCAGACGCACCGTCTGGCGGAACTGACATGAGGCCGGCGGCCATCGCATCCGGTATTTCGGCGGGGGCGGCCGTTCGGGCCAGTGCCGATGCGCTTGCCCATGTCGGGATCGGTGAGGGGGCCGTTCTTGAAGCGCGGCTTTTGGTTGCCCATGTGCTTGGGATTTCGAAGGAGACCCTTCTTGGGTGGCCGGAACGCGCCCTCGATGGGCCGGCGACGGCGCAGCTGGCCGATTTGCTTCGGCGCCGGTCTCGCCGCGAGCCGATGGCCCATCTCCTTGAGAAACGCGAGTTTTGGAGCCTCCCCCTGCGCGTGACCGCGGCGACCCTTGACCCGCGTCCCGACAGCGAGACGCTGATTTCGGCAGCCCTCGATTGTTTCCAGGACCGGGATGCGGCTTTGAATGTGCTGGACCTTGGTGTGGGCAGCGGCTGCCTTTTGTTGGCCTTGCTTTCCGAATTTCGCAAAGCGCGCGGGCTTGGCATTGATCTCAGCGAAGCGGCGCTTGAAGTCGCAAAGGCGAACGCCGTCTCGCTTGGCATGGATGCCCGCACGCGCTTTCAATCCGGCAATTGGGGCCAGGAAATTGACGAAAAATTCGATCTCATTCTTTCCAACCCGCCCTATATTCCGGACGCGGAAATTGAGCGGCTGCAGCCGGAGATCGCCCTATATGAATCGCGGCTTGCGCTTATGGGCGGCGAGGATGGCTTGGCCTGTTATCGGAAAATGGCACCGGATCTTTTCCGCCTTCTCCAGCCTGCCGGGGTGGTCCTCTTGGAAATTGGCGATACACAAGCCGCGGCGGTTTCCCAAATCCTTAACGGCCATGGCCTAGAGGTGATTGCGACACAGAAGGATCTGGCGGGTGCCCCCCGCTGTGTTGTGGGGCGCCGGCCGAAACATTTATCGAATGAAATTAGCGGCGAAAAAAATCTTGGAAATGGAAGGCATCCCGACTAGGCTTAGCCCCCGAAGCCACGGTGCGATCCGTGGCGACTGGCGAGAAAGCTCGCCCTTCAACATTTATATGTTGCATTGCTGCTGCCGTCCGGTTCTCGGTGACAGCCCCGTGCGAAGTGTTGCTAATAGTTACAGCCATGAGGGTTGAATAATAAAGTGATGAAACACGAATCAGGTTCGAGAAAAGGCCGCGGCCGCGGCAATGGCGGTGGCGGACGGCGAGGCGGTGGCGGAAATAGACCAAAATCGGGTGAAAGCGGCGGATCAGGCGTCAAGGTCAGAGGCAACGCCGCGCAAGTTCTGGAAAAATATCTCTCCTTAGCCAGGGATGCGGCTTCGACCAGCGATCGCGTCGCAGCCGAGAATTATTTTCAGCACGCCGAGCATTATTATCGGGTTCTGCATAGTGCGGACGAGCGTCAGGAAGCGTCGAAGCGACCCAAGCCTGGCAATGGCAAGGTTCAGGCCGAGACAGAGGTCGAACCGGCGCCCGAAGCAAGCCCCGCCACCAGCGACGCTTAATCTCCCTTAAACTTTTTCGCGCCACGCTGCCCAGGCATCTCAGGGCAGGCGGCTCCCATGGGGCCGGATTTTCGGATTTGCGCCCCTTCAGCCTTGTAAAATGGCCGCCGCCGTCCATATTGAACGTGGGTGCCGCAGTGGGCCCAAGGGTTCAACCTGCCTGTTTGAGGGG
>JAJFGH010000123.1 GCA_021776275.1 Alphaproteobacteria bacterium
GAGCGCTACCACGTGACCCTTCCCGATTGTCCGGATTGGCGTGCGCCTCCGGCGCTTACGAACGGCGTGTGGAGCAATTACGGCTGCACAACGGCGGTGAATTTGGGACGGATGGTTGCCGATCCGAGGGATTTGGTGACCGGCCGCGATCTTGGCCCCATGGATGGCACCGTGGCGGCATCGGCGGTGGAGCGCTATCGCAAGGGTGAAGTGAAGGAATTGGAAGAAGAGGCGACAGCAGACGATGACAGCAGCGACTAACATTGCGGAAAATCCGGCTGCGGAGGTAGAGGCAGAACCGTTTCTGGCCTTCGTTTCGGACGACGTCACGCGCGAAACGCTGGATCTTCTGGCGAAGCAGGAGAAATGGTCCGGAAAACGGGTTTTCCCCGGCGGCATCGGCGCGGCGGTCGAAGCGCTGGCCACGCGTCCGGCGCCGGCTCTTCTCATCGTCGATCTGTCGGATTCGCAGCAGCCCATGGCGGACGTGCACCATTTGTCGGAGGTATGCAGCGTCGGAACGACGGTCATCGCCATCGGAATGACGAACGATGTGCAGCTCTTTCGCTCCCTTCTTGACGCGGGCGTTGCCGATTATCTGGTCAAACCAACAACCTTCGAAGCGTTCGAGAACGCCGTCCGCGCCCTTTCCAAGGAAAAGGCAAAGGCGGAGGAAAGCAGCCCCGGCAGGCTTATCAGCATTGTCGGCGCGCGCGGCGGCGTCGGCGCCAGCACCCTTGCCGTAAACAGCGCCTGGCTCATCGCAACCGAACAAAAACAGCGGGTCGCGCTTGTGGACGTGGATCTTCAGTTCGGCACGGTTTCGCTTTCGCTGGACATCGAACCAAGCCGGGGCTTTCGCGAAGCTTTGGAAAATCCGGAACGCGTCGACGACCTTTTCGTTGCCAGCGTCCTCGTCCATGAGAGCGATAACCTCTACGTGCTGGGTGCGGAGGAGGCATTGGACGAGGACCTTGCCTTCGATCCGGTCGGTCTGCACCGTATGGTGACGGAGCTTCGCCGCAATTTCGAATGCGTGATCCTCGACCTGCCGCGGGCCTTGGCGATGCGCTATTACGACGTGCTGGCCGAATCGGCGGTGGTTGGAATCGCGACCGATTTCTCGCTGGCAGGCATGCGCGATACCGTTCGGCTGCGTTCCCTGGTCCGCACCGTTGCGCCGCGGGCAAAGCTTTCCGTCAACGTCAATCGCACGCGCCCGGAAGATGGCAGCGACGTGCCGCGCGGCGCGTTCGAAGAAGCCATCGAAATGTCGGTGGATGCAATCGTTCCCTATGACCGGAAGGCCATTGCCCTCGCCAATCGATCCGGCAAGCCGGTGCCGGCCGTCATGACGAACAGCCCCATTGCGAAGGTTTGCCGAAAAATCAGCAAAACCCTCTCCGGGGCGGCGCCCGTCGGCGAAACCTCATCCTTCGTCAGCATGTTAAAGCGATGAAAACGCGCCCCTTCGGCAAACGCGGCTCGGCGACCATTCACCCCCTTGGCGAAATGCGCGGCCCGGGCGGGGCGGCCGCTGTCGCCAAGGAAAAAGGCGGCGACGAGGTCCTTGAATCCTTCCCCAATCCCGCGATCGATTGCGAAGAGGCCTATCTTCACTTGCAGCCGATTGTCCGAAAGCAGCTTGCCGCCGAGGCAAAAAAGGGCGCGCCGCGCGGCATTTTGGCCAAGCGGATTCAGGAAACCATCCGTGCCGGTGCCCAGGAAAACGCCACAGGCGACATATCGCTGCACGAGCGCGACCTCATCACGCTTCTTCTGAACGACCTTCTTTCCTTCGCCGGGGTTTCTCCCTGCGCTTCGAACGACCGCAAAGGGGAGGGGCGCGAAAACGCCCCGCTCTCCTCCAGCCAGTCAAAAGTCGAAGAAGCGAATTTGCAAATTCGGGAAGCCCTGCTGGACCGTCTCGACCTCGCCGCCGCCGCCGAACTGCCGCGTGCCGAGCTTTCCGAGCAAATCGCGGAAGCGCTCGGCAGCATTCTTCCTCAACAGGGGATCCGCCTCAATCAGATCGAGCAGCGCGACCTCATCACGTCCCTCATCAACGACATGATGGGGCTTGGGCCGCTGGAAAAGCTGCTGGCCGATGAAAGCATAAACGACATCATGGTCAATGGCGCCGATCAGGTCTTCGTCGAACGCCACGGCAAGCTGGAGCTGACGGACGTTGCCTTCCAAAACGAAGCGCATCTCATGAACATCGCGATGCGGATCGTAACGCAGATCGGCCGCCGCATTGACGAAACAACGCCCCTTGTCGATGCGCGTCTCGAGGACGGAAGCCGCGTCAACATCATCATTCCGCCCCTGGCGGTGGACGGCATTTCGATTTCCATCCGCAAATTTTCGCAAACACGGATTACTCTCGATAAGATGGTCGCGCAGCAGAACATCTCTCCAGAGATGGCGACCGTTTTAAAAATCGCCTCGCGTTCAAGGCTGAACATTCTGATTTCGGGCGGAACGGGCTCCGGTAAGACGACCTTGCTGAACGCCCTTTCCGCGACGATCGATCCGGGCGAGCGTGTCGTGACGATCGAAGACGCCGCGGAATTGCAGCTTCAGCAGCCCCATGTCGTTCGGCTGGAAACGCGTCCTTCCAATATCGAAGGGCAGGGCGAGATCGGGATGCGCGACCTGGTCAAGAACGCCCTTCGCATGCGGCCGGACCGGATCATCCTTGGCGAAATTCGCGGGGCCGAGGCCCTCGACATGCTGCAGGCGATGAACACCGGCCACGAAGGCTCGATGTGTACGGTTCATGCGAACCGTCCACGCGAAGCGT
>JAJFGH010000124.1 GCA_021776275.1 Alphaproteobacteria bacterium
GTCTTGCTGGCGTTGTTGCTGCTGCCGTTGCTGGTGCCGGTTTTGATTTTCGGCGTGGCCGCCGTCGACGCCGCCATCCAGGGGCAAGACCCCCTGCCACGGCTTGCCGTGCTTGGCGGCTTTCTTATCCTCGCCCTTGGCTTCTCGCCCTGGGTAAGCGCGGCGGCCTTGCGCCAGGCGCTGGAATAGGCTCGTCTAAAGCGCATGTCCCGACTCGCCAATCCAAATCGCTTTCAGAAACTTTCGCGGCGCGTTCTGCCCTGGGCCGCGGGCCTTGCCGGGCTTTGCCTGCTTGCCGGGCTTGGCCTCGGGCTTTTCTTTTCGCCGGGCGATTACCAGCAGGGGGAAAGCGTCCGCATCATGTACGTTCACGTACCGGCCGCCTGGATGGCCCTGGGCGTCTACACCCTGATCGCCCTTGCCAGCGGCCTCTTCCTTGTCTGGAAATACCCGTTGGCGGACATCGTGGCGCGCGCCGCCGCCCCCCTTGGCGCCGGCTTTACCCTGCTGACGCTGGTGACGGGATCGCTTTGGGGCAAGCCGACCTGGGGAACCTGGTGGGTATGGGACGCGCGGCTGACCTCGGTCCTTATTCTTTTCTTTCTCTACCTTGGCTACATCGCGCTTCAGAACGCCTTCGACGACGGCGCGCGCGGCGCCAAATCCGCCGCCGTGCTGGCTTTGATCGGCTTCGTCAACGTGCCGATCATCAAATGGTCCGTCGAGTGGTGGCACACCCTGCACCAGCCGGCGAGCGTGATCCGCCTGGATGGGCCCAGCATCCACGTTTCGATGCTGGCGCCGCTTTTGCTGATGGCGGCGGGGTTTGCCGCCTTTTTCACCGCCCTTCTCCTGATTCGCGTCCGCAGTGCCCTGCTGGCGCGAAAAATCCGCGCCCTTCGGCTTGTCCAAGCCGCCGCGGACCCGCATATTAGGGGGCGTTGAACCCCATCCCACCCCAAGCAACCCCGCCCGAGGCAATGTGAGCGAGATCGAAAATTTCCTGGCGATGGACGGCCATGGCGCCTTCGTTTGGCCCGCTTACGGGTTCGCCTTTCTCGTGCTGGGCGTGCTGCTTCTTTGGAGCTTGCGCGAACTGCGAAGCCACGAGCGCAGCTTGCACAAACTTCGCCCGCAAGACCCGGACGCCGCATGACCCGCAAGCGCCGCCGTCTCGTTTTCGTGCTGTCCGGATTGACCGCCCTGGGCCTGGCGGCGTTATTGATTCTTTCCGCGCTTGAAGAAAATCTCGTCTTTTTCTATTCGCCTTCGGATCTGCAAACCAAAACCATCGGCGCGGAAGAACGCATCCGCATCGGCGGGCTTGTGGAAGAAGAAAGCCTGACGCGCAGCAGCGACGGCCTGGAAGTAAATTTTCGGGTGACGGATCTGCGGACAAGTCTTGCCGTGCGCTATCGCGGCCTGTTGCCGGATTTGTTTCGCGAAGGCCAGGGCATCGTCGCGGAAGGCCATTTGCAGGCGGACGGCGTCTTCCTGGCAAGCGAAGTGCTGGCCAAGCATGACGAAACCTATATGCCGCCGGAGGTGGCGCGGGCCTTGAAAAAATCCGGCCATTGGCAAGAAGACCCGCCTGAGGAAAGCGAAGCGGAATGATCCCCGAGCTTGGCCATTATGCGCTGGTGCTGGCCCTTTTCGCGGCGGGCGTGCAGGCAATTCTCGGCCTGCTCGGAGCCGTCCGCAAAGACGCCTATTGGATCTTGGCAAGCGGCCCCGCCGCCTCGACGCAATTCCTGTTCGTCGCCATCGCCTTCCTTGCGTTGACCCACGCTTTCGTCACGTCCGATTTTTCCGTTTACACGGTCGCGAAATATTCCCATTCCGCAAAGCCGCTGCTTTACAAAATCACCGGCGTCTGGGGAAATCACGAAGGCTCGATGCTGCTTTGGGCCTTCATCCTCGCCATCTATGGGCAGCTTCTCGTCTCGCTTGGGAAAAAACTTCCGCACAAATTGCGCGCTTCCGTTCTTGGCGTGCAGGGGTGTCTTTCGACCGGCTTCCTCGCCTTTATCCTCTTTACGTCGAACCCCTTTCTGCGGCTGGACCCGGCACCGATGAACGGCCAGGGCCTGAATCCATTGCTGCAGGACCCGGGCCTCGCCTTTCATCCGCCCTTTCTCTATCTCGGCTATGTCGGTTTTTCCGTCGCCTTCGCCTTCGCCATCGCCGGCCTGATCGAAGGCGACATCGGCTCCGCCTGGGCGCGGCGCTTGCGCCCATGGGTGCTGGCCGCCTGGTCGTTCCTTACCCTTGGCATCGGCCTTGGAAGCTGGTGGGCCTATTACGAACTGGGTTGGGGCGGGTTTTGGTTTTGGGACCCGGTTGAGAACGCGTCGCTGCTGCCCTGGCTTGCCGGCACGGCGCTTTTGCATTCCATCGGCGTCGTTGAAAAGCGCGAAGCGTTGAAAAGCTGGACGGTGCTGCTTGCCATTCTCGCCTTTTCCCTAAGTCTCATCGGCACCTTCCTTGTGCGTTCCGGCGTTTTGGTTTCCGTCCACTCCTTCGCCACGGACCCGGCGCGCGGCATCTTCATCCTTGGGCTGCTGGCGGTGGCGATCGGCGGCGCCCTGGCGCTTTATGCCGCGCGCGCCCAAACGCTGAAAGCGGCGCCGGCGTTCAACCCGGTGTCTCGGGAAGGGGGATTGCTGCTGAACAACGTGCTTCTGGTTACGGCAAGCGCCAGCGTTTTCCTTGGTACGCTTTACCCGCTTCTCCTGGAATCGGTCAGCGAAGACAAAGTCTCCGTCGGGCCGCCCTTTTTCAATGCGACCGCGTTGCCGCTTTTGTTGCCGCTGGTTTTTGCCATGGCGATCGGGCCGTTTCTTCCCTGGAAGAAGGCGGACCTCTTTCCGGTGTTCCAGCGCCTTTGGCTCGCCGGCCTCGCAAGCCTGGCCGTGGCCGCCGGCGCCTTTGCCTTTCACGCCGGAAAATCGCCCCTCGCCCTTCTCGGCATCGGATTGGCCGCATGGCTCTTGGCCGGCAATGGCGTGCTGCTGGCGGAACGCTTGAAACTTTTTCGCATCCCCCTTGGGGCGAGCCTTGGGCGCCTTCGCACCCTTCCCGGCAGTTTTTTCGGCATGCTGGTCGCCCATTCCGGCATCGCCGTGCTGGTGGCGG
>JAJFGH010000125.1 GCA_021776275.1 Alphaproteobacteria bacterium
GCCATCCGGGCTAAGGCCGATATGGCAATAGGCAAGGGTGAAAAAACTTTTTTCGGAAGCAATCGCCAAATCGCAAGCCAATGTCAGGCTCGCGCCAAAACCGGCCGCCGCGCCGCGCAAGCTGGCAACAACGGGCTTATCCATGCGGCGAATGACCTCGATCACCTCATGGGCATAGATTGCAAGTTCGCCCGTGCCGCGGCGACGCACCCATTCGTCTTTGTCGAGGGTCGCGCCAAAGCCATTGATATCGCCCCCCGCCATGAAGTGCCCGCCCTGTCCGCGAAGAACGACGCAGCGGATTTTTGGGTCCCGCTCTACCTTTTGCAGCGCCTCGCTAAGGGCAATGCCAAGGGCGTTATCGATGGCGTTCAGATCTTTCGGACGGTTAAAACTAAGCGTGGCCACCCCGTTCTTGACGTCCTGCAACAAAATTGCGTCGCTCATTCCCCCCCCCTGCTTGTCCACGGATTGAGCAATGGACTATATCGCGTATAAGAAGAAGAGACCATTCGCCACATTCGGCCAGAAAGCCCGAAGCGAGAAGCCATGAAAGAGATCCAAGCCTTGTGCGTTTACTGCGGTTCCACCGAAAGCGTGGCGCCGGTCTATCTGGAAGCCGCCGAACGTTTGGGCGCGATCCTGGCCGACAACGGCATTCGGCTGGTTTACGGCGGCGGTGGGATCGGCCTCATGGGGGCCGTTGCGGATGGGGCGCTGGCGCGCGGCGGCGAAGTTGTCGGCGTCATGCCGGAATTTTTGCTGGATATCGAAGTCGGCCACGAAGGCGTAGAGGACATGACCGTCGTCGACAGCATGCATAGCCGAAAACAGAAGATGTTCGACCTTGCGGATGCGTTCATCGTGCTTCCGGGCGGATTTGGCACCCTGGACGAGACGATTGAAATTCTCACCTGGAAACAATTGTGCCGTCACGACAAGCCCGTCGTGCTGGTGAACATCGAGGGCTATTGGGACCCCCTGCAAAAGCTGATCGATTCCCTTATCGATGGCGGCTTCGCCCGACCGCAAAACGCCGACTTGTTAACGATTGTCACCAAGGTCGAGGACATTCTTTCAGCCCTCGCCGCGGCGCCAGAGCCCATGATTCATACCGTCTCAAGCGAAATTTAGGACGCAAATACTCCTTAAAGGATGTGGGGGCTTGCACTTGCTCGCCTCAATGCTATTTTCGCGCCTTGCCAAACCCATGCCCGGCACGCTGCGGGGGGAGAAAGCCGAATGCCAAAAATCAAAGTCGCGAACCCGGTCGTCGAACTTGACGGCGATGAGATGACCCGGATCATTTGGGAATTCATCAAAGAAAAATTGATCCTCCCCTATCTCGATATCGATTTGAAATATTACGACCTTGGAATGGAGAGTCGGGACGCGACGGACGACCAAATCACCATCGATGCGGCCAAAGCGATCCAGAAATACGGCGTCGGCGTCAAATGCGCGACCATCACCCCGGATGAGGCGCGCGTCGAAGAATTTGGCCTGAAGAAAATGTGGCGGTCGCCCAACGGGACGATCCGAAACATTTTGGGCGGCACCGTCTTTCGCGAACCAATCATTTGCAAAAACGTACCGCGCCTCGTTCCTGGGTGGACGAAGCCCATCGTGATCGGCCGTCACGCATTCGGCGATCAGTACCGCGCCACGGATTTTCTGATCCCTGGCCCCGGAAAATTGACCCTTCGGTTCGAACCTGCGGATGGCAGCGAAGCAAGGGAAGAAGAAATCTTCGACTTCCCTTCATCTGGCATCGCCATGGGCATGTACAATTTGGACGAATCGATCCGAGGCTTCGCGCGCGCATGCATGAATTATGGCCTGGAGCGCGGCTGGGACGTCTATCTCTCGACAAAAAATACGATTTTGAAGGCCTATGACGGACGCTTTAAGGACCTCTTTCAGGAAGTCTTTGAGCAGGAGTTCGCCAGCAAATTCAAAAGCAAAAAGATTTCCTACGAACATCGCCTGATCGACGACATGGTCGCCTGCGCGATGAAATGGGAAGGCGGCTTTATCTGGGCCTGCAAGAATTACGATGGCGACGTCCAATCGGACACCGTTGCACAAGGGTTTGGCTCCCTTGGCTTGATGACGTCCGTGTTGATGACCCCGGATGGCAACACCGTCGAAGCGGAGGCGGCCCATGGAACCGTGACCCGCCATTACCGCATGCACCAAGAGGGCAAGGAAACGTCAACAAACCCGATCGCCTCTATCTTTGCCTGGACCCGCGGCCTCTCTTATCGCGGAAAATTCGACGGCACGCCGGAAGTTGAGAAATTCGCCGAGACGCTGGAAAAGGTCTGCGTGGAAACGGTCGAGGCCGGGTCCATGACGAAAGACCTCGCCATCATCGTCGGCCCCGATCAAAAATGGCTGACGACCCGGGCCTTCCTCGACAAGCTCGACGAAAATCTGAAAACGGCAATGGCGTAAAAGCCGCTTTTTACGTGGCTTTGCTGCCGGCGCTCTCGGCGACGGCCTTCGCAATCGCCTCCAGCGCGGCCTCGCCCTTCTTCGGATCGGTGCCGCCGCCTTGCGCCATGTCCGCCCGGCCACCGCCGCCCTTGCCGCCCATGGCAGAGGAACCGGCCTTAACGAGCTCGACCGCGTTTAGCCGATCCGTCAGATCTTTCGTTACGCCAACGACGAGAGAAATCTTTCCCTCTTCGTCCAGGCTTACGATCGCGACGACCCCGGAACCCACCTGTTTTTTCAAATCGTCCGCCATGGGCCGCAACTCTTTTGCCGGCACGCCCTTCAGCATGCGCGCAACGTATTTGCAGCCCGCGACGTCGCGGACGTCTTCTCCTTTTTCGGCGGTGCCGCCGCCGCGCGCCAGATTGCGCCGCGCGTCCTGCAATTCGCGCTCGAGGCGCTTGCGCTCTTCGATCAGCGTCTCGATACGGGTCACCAGATCCGAGGGCGCCGCCTTGAGGGATGCCGCCGCTTCGTACAGGCGGCGCGCCTCCTCGCCTACAAAGGCCTCGGCCGCCGCGCCCGTTAGCCCTTCGATCCGGCGCACGCCCGAAGCCACCGCGCTTTCGCCGGTGATTTTAAAGAAACCGATATCGCCGGTGCGCCGCACATGGGTGCCGCCGCATAGCTCAACGGAAAAGCGGGCGCCATCCGCCTCCCCCATGGAAAGGACCCGCACCTCCTCCGCATATTTTTCGCCGAACAAGGCCAACGCGCCTTCTTCCACTGCCTCGTCCGGCGTCATCAGGCGGGTCGTTACTTCCGAATTTTGACGAATTTTGCGGTTTACCTCCGCTTCCACCTGCACAATTTCTTCCGGTGTCATTGCCTTCGGGTGGCTGATATCGAAGCGCAAGCGCTCCGGTGCGACGAGGGAGCCTTTTTGCGTTACATGCTCGCCAAGCTGGCGGCGAAGCGCTTCGTGAAGAAGATGGGTTGCCGAGTGGTTTGCGCGCAAACGCGCGCGGCGCCCGGGTTCGATCGCCATTTCCAGCACGTCCCCGATCCGCACCTCGCCCTTGGCGACCTTGCCGATATGCACGTGCAGATCGCCCAGTTTTTTTAAAGTGTCCTCGACCACGAAACGAAAGCCCGCCTGAGAGCGCAATTCGCCGGTGTCGCCAACCTGGCCGCCGGAAAGGGCATAGAACGGCGTTTGATTGGTAACGAGGGCGATTTCCTCGCCGGCCTTTACCGTTTCGACTTCCTTTCCATTTCGAAGAAGGGCAACGACCATCCCATCGGCCGCCTCGGCATCATAGCCCAGAAATTCGGTGGCGCCGACGCGGTCGCGGATACCAAACCAGACCGTTTCGGTCGCCGCTTCGCCGGAACCCGACCAGGAGGCGCGCGCCTCCTGGCGCTGGCGCGCCATGGCCTGCTCGAAGCCGTCCATATCCACGCCGTAACCATCCGCCTTTAAGGCATCCTCGGTAAGGTCGACCGGAAAGCCATATGTATCGTAAAGGCGAAAGGCAATTTCGCCGGGAAGGGCGGCGCCGGCCTTCAATTTGGCGGCTTCCTCGGCCAGGAGCCGCAAGCCCCGCTCCAGGGTTTGCTGGAATCGCGTTTCTTCATGTTTCAGGGTTTCCGCTACCAGCGCTTCCGCCCGCAATAGTTCCGGATAGGCCTGCCCCATCAGGCCGACGAGCGCGGGCACCAGCCGCCAAAGAAGCGCCTCCTTGCAGCCGATCAGATGCGCATGGCGCATGGCGCGCCGAAGAATGCGGCGAAGCACATAGCCGCGGCCCTCGTTCGAAGGCAGCACGCCATCCGCGATCAAAAAGGCGCTGGAACGAAGATGATCGGCAATGACCCGATGGGAAACCGCATGTTCCCCCGCAACCGGCACCCCGGTTGCCTCGGCCGAAGCCTGGATCAGCGTTTGGAACGCATCCGTCTCGTAATTGTCGTGCACGCCCTGCATGACGGCGGCGATCCGCTCCAGCCCCATGCCGGTGTCGATAGAAGGTTTCGGAAGCGCCTGGCGCTCGCCGGAGGCCATCTGGTCATATTGCATGAAGACCAGGTTCCAGATTTCCACGAAACGGTCGCCATCTTCCTCGGCGCTGCCCGGTAGGCCGCCTGGAATTTTTTCCCCATGATCGTAAAAAATTTCCGAGCACGGACCGCAAGGGCCGGTATCTCCCATCATCCAGAAATTATCGGCGGTGGCGATGCGGATGATCCTATCCTCCCCAAGGCCGGCGATCTTTTGCCAGAGCCGGTATGCCGCTTCGTCCTCGTGATAGACCGTCACCAGCAGCCGGTCGGACGCGATGCCAAACTCCTTCGTCAGGAGTTGCCAGGCAAGTTCGATGGCCACATCCTTGAAATAATCGCCGAAAGAAAAATTCCCCAGCATTTCAAAGAAGGTGTGGTGGCGCGTCGTATAGCCAACGCGCTCAAGGTCGCTGTGCTTGCCGCCGGCACGCACGCATTTCTGGCTGGATGCCGCGCGCACATAATCGCGCTTCTCCATGCCCGTAAAGACGTTTTTGAACTGGACCATGCCCGCGTTCGTAAACATCAAACTTGGATCGTTGCGCGGCACGAGCGGGCTGGACGCGACGGGCGTATGGTCTTGGCGCGCGAAATAATCCAGAAAGGCTGCGCGAATGTCGTTGGTGCTATGCATGGGTCCGGCGCGTCGGGGAAAGCTTGTTTCTTGTACCCCGCCGGTGCCTTCAGTGTCCAGCCGAGGAAAGGTGCAAAGCCTTAGAAAATGCAGGCGTTCCTATCTTATCTGAGCCAAAAAAAAGGAACGGACCCGAAGGCCCGTTCCGTTGGCTTAAAACGTTCGGCGCGTCGCGCGCCGAGCTGGAGGGCAGCGTTTAAGCCTATTTGGCCTCGGTCTCCGCGACTTCCTTGACCTCGGTCTTTGCGTCGGCCGTCGGAGAAGCGCCATCCTCCGGCGCCCCATTCTCCGCCTTTTCGATGAGGCCCATATCTTCGCGGATCGCAATTTCGATCGCGGCGGCGACGTCCGGGTTGTCGATCAAAAAGCGCTTCGCGTTTTCCCGGCCCTGGCCGATCCGTTGGCTGTTATAGGAAAACCAGGTGCCGGCCTTGTCGATCAAACCGGCCTTCACGCCATAATCCAGCAATTCCCCCACCTTCGAGACGCCGCTGCCATACATAATGTCGAATTCCACCACTTTGAAGGGAGGCGCCATCTTGTTCTTCACGACTTTGACGCGGGTTTGGTTGCCGACGACTTCGTCCCGCTCCTTGATCGCCCCGATCCGGCGAATGTCGAGGCGCACGGAGGAATAGAATTTGAGCGCGTTGCCGCCCGTCGTCGTTTCCGGATTGCCGTACATGACGCCGATCTTTATCCGCAACTGGTTGATGAAGATGAGAAGCGTGCGCGAACGCGCGATCGAGGACGTCAGCTTGCGAAGCGCCTGGCTCATAAGCCGCGCCTGAAGTCCGACATGCTGGTCGCCCATTTCGCCTTCGAGTTCCGCCGTCGGCACGAGGGCCGCGACGCTATCGATCACCAGCACATCGACGGCACCGGAGCGCACGAGGGTATCGGCGATCTCCAACGCCTGCTCGCCGGCGTCCGGCTGGGAAATCAGCAGGTCGTCGATATTGACGCCGAGTTTCCTTGCATAGGATGGGTCGAGGGCGTGTTCCGCGTCGATGAAAGCGCAGACGCCGCCGTTTTTCTGTGCCTCGGCGATGGCATGCAGCGCCAGCGTCGTCTTGCCCGAGCTTTCCGGGCCATAAATTTCAACAACGCGGCTGCGCGGATAACCGCCGATGCCGAGGGCAATGTCGAGACCAAGGGAACCGCTGGACACGGTTTCGATTTCAATGACACTGCCTTCCTGGCCGAGACGCATGATCGACCCCTTCCCGAAGGCGCGGTCGATTTGGCCGAGGGCCGCTTCCAGCGCTTTGTTTTTGTCCATTTCGTCCCGTTCGACCAATTGCAGTTTGGCATTCGACATATCACGATCCCCTTATTCCATAGAGAACAAATCCCCGAGGCAAGAGAGCCTTGCCCGTGCGGCCAATGTACCTGTTTTGTTCTTCTCTGCAAGCGAACTCGTTAATGCATTGAAAAATATATTCTTTTTTAGATATGTTCGAGAATTGTTCCCGCAAATCTGGAGACGCGGCGGCGGCCTAATTGGCCATCACTTCCTTCACCTTGCCGGCCAGCTGCTCGAGGCTGAAGGGCTTTGCCAGGAAGTGCAGATCGGAAACGTCGCCGATGCGCTCGCGAAAGGAATCCTCGGCATAGCCGGAAATGAAGATCACCTTCATGTCCGGGCGCGTTTCCAGGACCTGGTGCACCAGCGTGGGCCCATCGATCTCGGGCATCACGACGTCCGTGATCAGAAGGTCGATCGGTTCGTCCTCGCTGTTGATGAGGTCGAGCGCGAGGGCCCCGCCCTTTGCCTCCAAGACCTTGTAGCCTTTTTTGCGAAGCGCACGGGCGCCGAAGAGGCGAACGGCGTCCTCGTCCTCGACGAGAAGCACCGTGCCCGCCCCCGTCAAATCGACCGGGTCGAAGGCGGCCGGCACGTTCGCCCCGGCCGCCGCCTCTGCCGCCTGATGCCGCGGCAGATAGATGGAAAATTTGGTTCCATGGCCGATCGTGCTGTCGACGAAGATAAACCCGCCGGTCTGGCGCACGATGCCATAGACGGTCGAAAGCCCAAGCCCGGTGCCCGAACCCAGCTCCTTCGTCGTGAAGAAGGGCTCAAAAATACGCTCGAGGTTCTCCTTCGAAATGCCCATGCCGGTGTCTTCGACCTCGACCAGGACGTATTCGCCGGGCGGCATCGGTTCCTGATCGCCCTGGGTCGAGAGCCGGCGCGAACTTGCCAGATTCGACGTACGGATGACGAGGCGCCCGCCTTGCGTCATGGCATCGCGCGCATTGACGACCAAATTAATGATGACCTGCTCCAACTGGCCCTGATCAACTTTCACGTGACCTAAATTCTGTCCGTGCAGAATTTCGAGATCGATCTGCTCGCCCAGCAGGCGGTTCAGAAGGTTGGAAAGCTCGCCCAGCACGTCCGTCACGCTTAGGACTTTCGGCTGCAACGTCTGCTGACGCGAGAACGCAAGCAGCTGGCGCACCAGATTCGCCGCCCGGTTGGCGTTCTGCTTGATCTGCATGATGTCCGCGAAGGCCTGATCGCCGGGCCCGTGATTCAGCAGCAAAAGATCGCAATTGCCGATCATGGCCGTCAGCAGGTTGTTGAAGTCATGGGCAACGCCGCCGGCCAGGCGGCCGACCAGCGCCATCTTCTGTTTCTGGGCGAATTGCTGCTCCAGCTGCTTTTGTTCCGTCATGTCAATGGAATGCAGAATAAAACCGCTGGATTCGCCCGTCGCATCCTCCAGATGGCGGATGAAAAAGGCGGCCACCTGGTTCGCATCGCCTTTCAGACGCACTTCCAGCGGCGGCGCCAAAGGGCTGCCGCTGGCAACGCGCTCGATCTGGGCAAGAAGGGCCTGCTTGTCCTTTTCATCCACCAAATCCGTCAGAACCGTCTGCGCTTCGGCGCAGCTGTTCCAAACCTGCCCACCGCCCAAAGCAAGGCCGGCGATATGCCGGAAGGCGCTATTGCATTCGGCAACCCGCAAATCGAGGCCCAGAAAGGCAATGCCGATCGGGGCCTCTTCGAAGAATTGCTTAAAGCGCAGCTCGGATTGGCGGAGCGCCTGCGCCCATTCCCGTTCCGGCATCAAATTGCGGACGACGGAACGCGTTCGCAATCCCTGCCCTTCCACCATTGGCGTGATCGTCTGCGTCACAAAGGCCTGAAACGGGACGCCGCCAGCGCCGCGCAGCCGTACTTCGCCGCCGCCATCCGCACCAGCGCCTGCGAAGAAATTATGGAGAGGCGTGCCTTCCGGCAATGCCTCGTCGACAATGTCGTGAAGCTGCTTGCCGCCGGCCGTCAGTTCCGAAGGGGACAGGCCGAGCCATTCGGCAAATTGGTTGTTCACGAAAAGAAATTTCCCGTTCTCGTCAACCGAATAGAAACCGACCGGCGCGTTCTCCAGGAAATCCACGAGCTTTTCCTGTTCTTCGCGGATGACCTGTTCCATTTCGTGCCGGGCTGTCGTATCGACGGCGCGCCAGAAGACGTAGCCCGGCATATCGTCGATCGGAAAGGCGGAAAGGTTTCGCCATTGCAGACTTTCCGGATCGGCAACGGCAAGTTCGTCGCTGGCCGATTCCCCGGCCGCCGCTTTCGCACGGATGCGCCGGAAGCGTTCGGCAT
>JAJFGH010000126.1 GCA_021776275.1 Alphaproteobacteria bacterium
GGCGCCTATGGCGCGGTGATGGCGTCGGAATACAACACCCGCCCCCTTGTGCCGGAGGTTTTGGTCAAGGGCGCGCGCTTTGCCGTTATCCGTCCGCGTCCGACGGTTCAATCGATCATCGAGAGAGAACCGATTCCCGACTGGCTTGCGTAAACGCCCACTTTTCTAGAAGCGAAACTCGTACTCCACCAGCCATTTGAAGGACGCGTCCGGCGTGCCGCTGGTAAGCCCGAACAGCAAGCCCGCCTCATATTTGAAGCCGCTCATATTCGTTATGGGGAACTTCCCATAAATGACCGGGCCAAGCTGATGCTCCTGATCGGAGACGGCTTTGAAGTCGTTCATTTCGCCCGGCTTCCCGTAAGCCTCCAGGCCAAATTCGAATTGCGGCATGTAGCGATATTTCAATCGCCAGGCATATTCGAATTCAAATTCCTTTTCCTGATGCGCCCCAATTTCCTTCTTGAAGAAGGTGTTGATGGCCATCGACGTACGTCCGAACGTTTTTTCCAGGATCGGGCCGAATTTCACCTTGTCCGGCTTGCCGGCGTCGTCCGCGAGGGCATATTCGGTATAGAGCCCAAGATCCGCGTAATAGGCGCCCTGGGGCGTTAATTGAAAAACGTTTTCAAACTCGACCGCCTCGAAATTCGTGCGTTTCCCGGGTTCTTTTTCATATTCGAACACGACTTCCGCCCACCAAAAGTCGGTGAAGCCGTAGCCAAGGTCGAGCTTGTGCTTATTCTTTTTGTTTTTTGAGGAATCGTCGTCGATGTCCAGATGGCCGCGATATTCGATCTCGGCTTCGCCCTGTTCCACATGGGGCGAATAGACTTTCTGGGTCGCATGGGCCGGAAACGCGCTGGCGGCAAGCAATGCCCCCGCCGCCAGAAAAGCCAGCAGCGCATGCTTGGCGCCGTTCGGCTTCAGGGGGATCGCCGCACCATAGAGGCGCATCAGCGTACCGATGGCGAGAAGGGTGGCGATGTAGAAGACCAGCTGAATGCCGTCGGGCCGGGCGCTATAGCCGATGAGCGTATGAAGAAACTGGCCCATCGTGCTGCGCTCGGAAAGCAGGTGCGAGCTGTCCCAAATTGCCTGGCCGAGGGTCGGCAACACGCCTGCCTGAACCAGGTAGTGGGCGCCCTGGGACGCAAGCCCGGCCGCCAACAGAAGGATCATCCCGCTGGTGACGGTAAAGAGGTGTTTCGTCGGGATGCGCAGCAGGCCAAAATAAAGGGCCGCCCCCACCGCCGCGCCGCCGGCCAGGCCCGTCGCGCTTCCCATGAGCATTTCCGCCGCGGCCCCGCCGCTAAGCGCGATGCCATAGAGGAAGAGGACAATCTCGGAGCCTTCCCGCAACGTCGCCAGGCCGACAACGATGGCAAGGGCATAAAGCGGACGTGCGCCAAGGCTAACCGCCTCGCCGACCGCATTCATCTGTTGGGCGATTTCGCGGCCGTGACGGCTCATCCATACGTTGTGCCAGCCAAGCATGAGCACGGCGAGGAAGAGGACGCCGGCGTTGAAATATTCCTGGCCCATGCCCTCGGCGGCCTCGCTGATGGCCTGGGCGAAAAAGGCAACCATCGTCGCCCCCAAAAGGCCGCCGCCAATGCCAAAGAGAACCCAGCGTCCGCGCGCCGTGACCCCTTTCGTTGCGGCCAGGACAATCCCGATGATAAGGGCCGCTTCAAAAACTTCGCGAAAAAGGATCAGGGCACTGGCCAGCATTTTGCTCTCCGAAAATAAGATTCGTGTTCGTTATTTGACGACGATGCGGCCTTGCGCCGTATCGGGATTGAACTCACCAAAAAATTTGTACGTGCCAGGATCCAGCGGTCCGATATAGACAATGCCTTCCCGGCCCCCGGCGATAATTTTCTCGCGGTTGAGATCGTAGCTCTCGAACTCTTCCGGGGTCGGATCGAGGTTCTTCACGATCAGCTTCACCTTTTTGCCGGCGGGGATTTCAAGCTCGACCGGGTCGAAACGGTGCTCCTTGATCGTCAGGGTAAAGACCCCGTCCTCCGCCAGGGCAGGCCCGGCGGAAAAAGCCAGAACCGCCAACAGCGCCCAGGATGCAATAAGAAGTCTTTGATATGTAAGTCGTTTCATTGTCAGCCCCAGGGGGAACCCCCCTTACAAATGCAATTGCAAATCATTCTCAATCGCAGATATAGGGCCTCCCCATCCGCCTGTCAAGGCCCGGGAGAAAGGCCAAAAACCGCCCTATGGAAAAGGTGCAAAGCCGCTGTCCCCGCCCGCACCAGGGGTGGGGCGCTGCCGGCTTTGCGGATGCCACGAAGCAAGAAACGACGCCGGCCGTCAGAAATCTCTGTGGTGCTGGTTGGGTTTTTTCAGACTACTCGCTGACAACCAAATTCTCGGCTGCCGACCGGCCATTCTTGCCGGGGGCAAGTTCGTACTCAACCCGCTGCCCTTCGTTCAACGTATTCAAACCGGCGCGCTGCACAGCTGAAATATGCACGAACACATCGCCCGAACCGTCCTCCGGCTGGATAAAACCAAAGCCTTTGGCCGGGTTAAACCACTTCACCGTTCCTACTGACATACCCGTTTATCTCCAAATCGTAAGCTAGCGTCCCAACAGGCCCCAGCCCTTCTTGAAGGCCGGTACCAAACAAGGGACGCATATCTTACCGCAGCGGGGGCCTTTCGGAAAGGCTTGGCGAAATGGTGCCGCGTGGGTGACTCGAACACCCGACCCCAGCATTACGAATGCTGTGCTCTACCAACTGAGCTAACGCGGCAAGTGCGGCGAAGGTAGCCTTCGGCCGGGCCCCCGTCAACGGTTTGGGATTTCGCTACTTTCCCTAGAAAACCAATGGGTTCGCCCGGAAATCGGGGGCTGCGGCCCCGCCTTGGCGCCGGGGCCGCCGGGCCCTGGCGAACGCCATTGAAAGCCGTCAAACGTGTCGCAATTCGCACAGACCGGCGCCCATGCCGCGGCGATCGCGCTGCAATGCCTGCAAATCCAGAGATTGTCCGCCGGCGCCGCGGCGGCGCGCGCCTGCCATTGCGCGATGGCCGCTTCGCCCCCTCCTTCGCCCGCTTCCAGTTCCGCCATTTGGCGAAAGGCGCGCGCCGACGGCAGCGCGGCGATCGCATCCGCCAGATGGCTTCTTGCCTGGCCCCAAATTTTTGCCTTCAAGGCCGCTTCGGCAACGGCGAGATGGCTTTCCGGGTGGCGGGGCGAAAGCCGCGCCAGATTTTCGATCTTTTGCAATCGCCCCAGCGCGTCCCCCGGCGCCGCTATTTCCAGATAGGCCGCGGCAAGGTCCGGGTGCGGGCTTTCTTTCCACGCCTTTTCAATGGCCTTCCCGGCGCGCGGCACGTCGCCCGCCTCGGCCATATGCCGCGCATAACAAATCGCCGCCGGGCCAAAATCGGGGGCAAGTTTCCAGGCGTCCTGCGCAAAACGCCGCGCCGCCGCCGCCTGGCCATCCGCTTTCGAAAGGGCGCTTTGCCGAAGCAAAAGCACCGCGCGGCGGCGTTTGCCCTCGACCGCCGGAAGGGCGCGTTGGCGGACCGCCTCGCGAAGGGTCGCTTCGGCGTCCTCTAATTTTCCAGCGCGCAATTCGCGCTCGAACAGCGCCTGCACGACCCAGGGGGTTTTCGGATGAAGCGCGTAAGCCCGCTTCGCAAGCCTGAGCGCGTTTTCTTCATCGCCGTCGCGCAAGGCCTGCATGAAAAGGCCCCGGATGCCAAGAAACGCCATCTCCGGATGGTGCAGCATCGATTCGAAATAATTTGCCGCCGCCCCCTCGTCGCCCTGCAATTGCGCGGCCTGGGCCGAAAGCAGCATCGTCAGCGGCGGGTTATGCAACAGCCCCTCGGCGCGGCGCGCAAGGCGGCCGGCCTCGTCCGCATCCCCCGCGGCCACCGCCACCAAGCCTTGGGTAAGCGCCTGATAGCCGCGACGGCGGCGGTTTTCGCGAAAGGCAACGGCGATACGGCGGGGCGACGTGGCGAGGTAGCGCCACAGCCGGTCGAGGAAGACCGCCGCAAACACCGCCACAAGGGCGAGGACGACGAGAAACCCGACGGACGTATGCAGCCGCCAATCGCCGAAGGTTACCAGGACGGTGCCGGGATGCTCGGCAAACCACGCCGCCAGAAGAACCAGCCCCGAAAGAATTAGAAAAAACGCGAAGGCGCGGATCATCGCGGCGAATCCGAAGGCGTCTCCCCAGCCGAAAAGGCCTGGCGCCGAAGCTGACGAATGGCGGCTTGCGCGGCCAGGCGGGCCTGGGCGTCCCGAAGCCAAGGGGCCGCCGCTTTTGCAGCGGGCGCTTCGATTTTTTCCAAAAGGGCGACGGCGCGTGCAAGGTCGCCAGAACGAAGCGCCTGTTCCGCCCGCGCGAGCACCGCTTCCAGGCCATCCCCCGCCACATCGCCGGTACGCCGGATCGTCAAAAAGCCGGCAAGATTGGCCAGCAGGCGCTCTTGCCAGCCGACATCGGCCTTTTGCCAGCGGGTTTCAAGGACGGCCACCGCCATCCCGTCAAAATTCGCGCGCAGCATCGGCAACGTTGGGATGCCTTGATCCGCATAAGCGGAAAGGGGCGCCACCGCCGCCACCACGGCCGGGTCGCCGCCCGCCACCGCCAAAAGAGCGGTCAGGCGATCGCGAAAAGGGCCATATTCCATGGTCCCCTCGCGCAGCGCCTCGATGGCGCGAAGATGCGGGCTTTCCGGGTCCGGCCTTTTTGGCGCGTCGGTAAGATCGGCCAGGCGCTTAAACAATTTGCCAAGCTCGCTTTGCAGCCTTTCGATCTCCGGCGCGAACGCCGCCCCATCGCCCTCGCCAATCTCCGAAGCCCTTTTTTCGAGAACGGCAAGGCGGCTATCGAGGGAGGCGATGTTTGCCTCGATCGCATTTAATTTCGCCGTCGAACTTTCCGGCGCTTGCGAGAGCGCGGCGATGGTTTCTTCCAACGCGGCAATCCGCGAAGAAAAAACTTCCGTCCCGGCTTCAGGCGCCGTCATTTTTTTCAAAAAAGCGATGCCTTGCGCAGGCGGAAAGAAAGAGAGGAGAGTCACCCCGCCCGCCGCCAATAGCAAAAGGGCAAGCCAAAGAAGCGGGCCTTTT
>JAJFGH010000127.1 GCA_021776275.1 Alphaproteobacteria bacterium
GGACGGACCGTCGGCGGGCATCACGCTCACGACGACGCTCGTCAGCGCCTTGACGCGGATCAAGGTGCGCGGCGACGTCGCCATGACGGGCGAGGTCACGCTACGGGGCAAGGTCCTGCCCATCGGGGGCTTGAAGGAAAAGCTCCTGGCGGCCCTGCGCGGAGGCGTAAAAACCGTATTGATTCCAAGGGATAACGAGAAAGACTTGGTGGAGATTCCTCAGAACATCAAGCGCGGCCTGGAGATCATTTTGATTGGCACCGTGGACGAAGTTCTGCAAAATGCACTCACACAGAAGCTCACTCCGATCGTGTGGAGTGAGGACGAGGCGATCAAGACGGTCGCGCAGAAGCGTGATCAGGACGACGTCGGCGGCGTCGTGAAGCACTGATTCGCCTCTTTCCCTTATCCGGAAACATTCAAAAAACCGCAGAAAAAGGCGTTTCCTCGATTGACGCGCCTTTCCGCGCGCCATAGACTTCACGCTCATTACAGCTTTGGGATGCCCATCGCATTTCTCTATAAAGGGGGCGTTGACGTGAACAAAAACGATCTTGTGGCTTCAGTTGCTAGCGCGGCCGGTTTGTCGAAGTCGGACAGCAGCCGTGCGGTTGACAGCGTGTTCGATATTATTTCCGACAGCTTGAAAGGCGGAGAAGAAGTTCGTCTCGTTGGGTTTGGTACTTTCAGCGTCGCGAATCGCGCCGCGTCGAAAGGCCGCAATCCGCGGACGGGCGAGACCATCAATATTCCGGCTTCGAAGCAGCCGAAATTCAAGGCCGGCAAGGGCTTGAAAGAATCGGTAAATCATTGATTTAATACCGCTTTTTTGCGGTATACGCACTGGAATTTAAGATGTCGGCCGCCTTTTGAGGCGGCCGACATTGTTTTTGGCCTTGAAAAAATGGTGCGGCCAGCTGCTAGCGCATGCATGGTGGCGCCACGGGCGATTAGCTCAGCTGGGAGAGCATCTCGTTTACACCGAGAGGGTCGGCGGTTCGATCCCGTCATCGCCCACCATCGCCGCCTATATGGTAGGGTTTTTGCGTATGGCGTAAGTGCGGTTTTGGCCAATGTCTTGACCCCGAGACGGCGAAGGAGTAATCAGGCCGCCTTCCTAAGCGAAGGGGGTGTAGCTCAGTTGGTTTAGAGCGCCGGCCTGTCACGCCGGAGGTCGCGGGTTCGAGCCCCGTCACTCCCGCCATCCTTCTCCATCGATCTTGGCTCAAATTTTTGTCTGGCTGCCCATGCCGGGATACCCCCCTTTTGGGGGCCGTTTTGCCGCGCTGTGGAAAAATCCGGCCTGTCCCGCAAACGCCCTTTTTTCCTAATCTTCCCGCCGCTATACTCGGCGCGCCCTCGCCAGGGGCTATGAGCGCCAAGGGTTTCCGAGGGAGATTCGGATCTTGGTAAATAGGTGGTTAAGCAATTGGCCGCAGAATGGGCGAGGACATCAAAAAGGCGTGTCCGTCCGGATACGCGTTGGGGTCAGGCAAGAGACGGTTTGAATGGAAGCGCTGCTTCAAGAATATCTCCCAATCCTGTTGTTCCTGGGCATTGCGGGCGGCATTGCCGCTGCGGCGCTCGTCGCGTCCTACGTGCTCGCGTCCCAGCGGCCGGACGCCGAGAAGCTTTCGTCCTATGAATGTGGGTTTGAGGCGTTTGAAGACGCGCGCGAAAAATTCGATGTTCGCTTCTACCTCGTCGCCATTCTTTTCATCATCTTCGACCTTGAAGTGGCGTTCCTGTTTCCCTGGGCGGTTAGCTTAGGCGCCATCGGTGTTTTCGGTTTCTGGTCGATGATGATCTTTCTTGGCATTTTGACCATTGGCTTCGTCTATGAGTGGCGGAAGGGGGGGCTGGAATGGGAGTAAGCGCCAATCCCCTTGTGGGGGCCGTTCCGCCCGGATCGGATCAGGACGCCATCCTAAAGCGCGTGAACCAGGAGCTGGACGATCGCGGCTTTGTCGTTGCCCAAGCGGATAAATTGGTGAATTGGGCGCGCACGGGCTCGCTTTGGCCGATGACCTTTGGGCTTGCCTGTTGTGCGGTCGAGATGATTCACAGCGCTTGCAGCCGGTACGACTTGGATCGCTTCGGCGTCGTCTTCCGGCCCTCGCCGCGTCAGTCGGACGTCATGATCGTGGCGGGCACCCTCGTCAACAAAATGGCGCCTGCGCTTCGCAAGGTTTACGACCAGATGGCCGAGCCGCGCTGGGTGATCTCCATGGGGTCCTGCGCAAATGGCGGCGGCTATTATCACTATTCCTATTCCGTCGTGCGCGGTTGCGATCGCATCGTGCCGGTGGACATTTATGTTCCCGGCTGTCCGCCGACAGCGGAAGCACTGCTTTATGGCGTCTTGCAGCTGCAAAAGAAAATTCGCCGCACCGGCACCATTGCGCGTTAGTCAGGGCGGATCAGTTAAACATGGACGAAATTCTCAAGGAACTTGGCGACACGATTCGATCGGCGCTGCCAGACCATGTGATCGAAACCGAAATCGCTCACGGCGAATTGATGGTAACGGTCGAGGCGCAGTCCATCGTCAAGGTGCTCGGCTTTCTTAGAGACGACGCGAATTGCCAATTCAAAATCTTGGCGGACGTTTGCGGCGTCGATTACCCGGAACGGGAGAAGCGTTTCGAAATTGTCTACAATCTTTTGAGCCTTGAACAGAACCAGCGCATTCGCGTGAAGGCTTCCGTAGGCGAGGAAGAATCGATTCCTTCCGCTACCGGCGTATACAGCTGCGCGAATTGGTGGGAACGCGAGGCCTGGGATCTTTACGGCATCTTTTTTTCCGAACATCCGGACCTTCGTCGCATCCTCACCGATTACGGCTTTGAAGGGCATCCGCTTCGCAAGGATTTTCCGCTTACCGGCTTTGTCGAGCTGCGCTACGACGAAGATCAAAAGCGCGTCGTTTACGAGCCTGTCAAATTGACACAGGAATTTCGCACGTTCGATTTCATGAGCCCGTGGGAAGGCACCGAAATTGTGCTTCCCGGCGATGAAAAAGCGGAAGGCCAGGAAGGCGGGAAAAGCAGCTAATGGCCGAGCAGCAAATCCAGAACTACACGATCAATTTCGGGCCCCAGCATCCCGCGGCCCATGGTGTGCTTCGCCTTGTGCTTGAGCTTGACGGCGAGATCGTGGACCGCGCGGACCCCCATATCGGACTCTTGCACCGCGGCACCGAAAAACTGATCGAACACAAATCCTATTTGCAGGCGGTGCCGTATTTTGATCGCCTCGATTACGTGTCGCCGATGTGCCAGGAGCATGCCTTTGCTCTTGCGGTCGAGAAGCTGCTGGATATCGAAGTACCGCGCCGCGGTCAGTACATCCGGGTGCTCTTCAGCGAAATTACGCGCATTCTGAATCACATTCTCAACATCACCACCATGGCGCTTGACGTGGGCGCGATGACGCCGGTCTTGTGGGGATTCGAAGAGCGCGAAATTCTGATGGAATTTTACGAGCGCGTCTCCGGCGCCCGGTTGCACGCAGCCTATTTCCGTCCCGGCGGCGTTGGCCGCGACATGCCGGCGGGGCTGGATGCGGACATCCATGCATTTGCGACGCGTTTTCCGAAGGTCATCGACGACATGGAGTCGCTGCTCACGGAAAACCGTATTTTCAAACAGCGCACGGTCGACATCGGCGTGGTGACGGAGGCCCAGGCGCAGGATTGGGGCTTTACCGGCCCGATGCTGCGCGGCTCGAACGTGGCCTGGGACCTTCGCAAGGCGCAGCCATACGACGTCTATGACGAGATGGATTTCGACGTGCCCGTTGGCCTCAAGGGCGATTGCTACAGCCGCTACCTTCTGCGGGTCGAGGAAATGCGCCAAAGCTTGCGTATTATCGAGCAATGCCTCGAAAACATGCCCAGCGGGCCCGTCCAGGATACGAACGGCAAAATCAGCCCGCCGCCGCGCGGTGAGATGAAGCATTCGATGGAGGCGCTCATCCATCATTTCAAGCTCTATACCGAGGGCTACCATGTGCCGGCCGGCGAAACCTACACCGCCGTCGAGGCGCCGAAAGGCGAGTTCGGCGTTTACCTCGTCGCAGATGGTACAAACAAACCCTATCGCTGCAAGATTCGCGCGCCGGGCTTTGCTCATATGCAAGGGCTCGACCTGCTAAGCAGGGGCCACATGCTAGCCGATGTCAGCGCAATTATCGGCAGCCTGGATATCGTTTTTGGCGAGGTGGACCGGTGAGCGCGCCTTCGGAAAAGACCGTGGATCGTTTTGCTTTTGACGAAGCGAACCAGGCGAAGATCGGGAAGATCCTCGCGAAATACCCGGAAGGCCGTCAGGCAAGCGCCGTGCTGCCCCTGCTGGATATGGCGCAGCGTCAGGCCGGTGGCTGGCTGCCGCGCGCCGCCATGGATCACGTAGCCGAGCTTCTTTCGATGCCGCCGATCAAGGTCTATGAGGTCGCGACTTTTTATACGATGTTCAATCTGAAACCCGTCGGCGAACATTTCGTGCAGCTTTGCACGACGACGCCTTGCTGGTTGCGAGGCTCGGGCGATGTCGTCCGCGCCTGCAAGAAAACCCTAGGCGTTGATCCCGGCGAAACGACGGAAGATGGCAAATTTACCGTTGTCGAGGTCGAATGCCTTGGTGCCTGCGTAAACGCGCCGATGGTTCAAATCAACGACGACTATTACGAAGATCTGGATTTTGAGCGCATGACGAAACTTCTCGAGGCGCTGCAGCGGGGCGAAAAGATTACGCCTGGCTCCCAGACCGGCCGTCCTTGCGGCGCGCCGCAATCGGGGCCAAAAACCCTGATCGCGGCCGCTTCAGAAAAGGAGAAATCTTGATGCTGCGCGACGCAGATCGCATTTTCACAAACCTCTACGGACTTGCGGATACGGGTCTGAAAGGCGCGCGCCAGCGCGGCGATTGGCAGAACACGAAGGCGCTTTTGGAAAAGGGCCGCGAGGCAATCATTGAGGAAGTAAAAAATTCCGGCTTGCGCGGGCGTGGCGGCGCAGGCTTCAGCGCCGGCATGAAATGGTCCTTCATGCCGAAGGAAGTGGGGGCAAAACCGCATTACCTTGTCGTCAACGCGGACGAAAGCGAACCCGGCACCTGCAAAGACCGC
>JAJFGH010000128.1 GCA_021776275.1 Alphaproteobacteria bacterium
TGGGCGCCAGCGGCGTCTTGCCTGCGAGCGCTGGGGTGATCGAGCGGGCAAAGGCAAGCCATGCCGGAACGGCGCGGTAGGCCGCACGTTCGCAGAGCCAGGCGCGGCCGCTTTTCGTTGACAGCACATGGGTGTCGCCCCGCTCGATGTCGCCGCTGCGTTCAACCCAGCCCTGAAGCGCCAGCAGCCGAGCCGCCAAATGCACATAGCCGCGCTTTAACCCATGCGCCTCGGCCAATGAATCCAGCGGCAAGGGCGTCGTTGCATCCGCCAATTTGGCGAGCACGCCCGTCTTTTCAAGGGTGGCGACGGTAGAGCCGATGGCGAGCCCATCGGTATGATGGCAGAGTTTTTCCCAGGCGGCGTACGCCGGGTCCGCATTGGCAGCGGTCATGTTTACACCATTTGCCGCCGGGCCAAATCGGCGAACAGGCCGTCTTTCGCCATCAGCGTCTTGAAATTCCCTTCTTCCACCATGCGGCCATCCGAAATCACATAGATGCGGTCGGCATCGACGATGGTCGACAGCCGATGGGCGATGACGATGCGCGTCGCGCTAAGCGCCTTCAAGCCTTCGCTGACAACCGCCTGGGTTTCGTTGTCAAGGGCACTGGTGGCTTCATCGAAAATCAAGAGGCGCGGTTTCCGCACGACGGCGCGCGCAATCATCAAGCGTTGGCGCTGGCCTCCGGACAGGGTTGCGGCCCCTTCTCCAAGGAAGGTCTCCAATCCCATCGGCATGCGTTCAATGTCCTTGTCCAGCCCGGCCAGATGGGCGGCCTCCATTGCGTCGTCGCGGCTTAGATTGGCACCGGCGGAAATGTTTTGAAAAAGAGAGCCGGATAGCAGGCGGCCGTTTTGAAGGAC
Source organism: Alphaproteobacteria bacterium (assembly GCA_021776275.1). Classification (GTDB taxonomy): domain Bacteria; phylum Pseudomonadota; class Alphaproteobacteria. Next base: position 868 of record JAJFGH010000128.1, read on the forward strand.
GACGCCAAGCTGGCGGCGTAAAAGCCGCTTATCCATCAATTTGACATCCTTGCCATCGTAGAAGAGCGAGCCGCCCTCCGGCGTGTCGAAGCCCAGCAGCAAGCGCACCAAGGTCGATTTGCCGGCGCCCGAAGGGCCAACGATGGCGATAAACTCGCCCGGCTCGGCACGCAGCGATAGCCCGTCCAGGATAAGCGGTCCATCCGCGTCGTAGCGAAAGCGCACGTCGCGAATTTCCAGATCGCCCATCAATTCGCCGGGGTCGTCCGCCTCTTCCTGGTTTTCTTTTTCCGCTTCAAGGATGGGTTGAATGCGTTCGTAAAGCGGTTTGATATTGGTCAAATGCACCAAGGTTTGCGTGATGCCGAATACGGCGCCCAGGAACTGCCCGAAGGCAACATGGAACGCCATGAATTTGCCGGTCGGCATGATGCGGTGCAGCGCTTCGGCGTCGATCTCCGCCCAGGTACTTGGCGTTTTAAAGAGGGCCAGAAACTCATGGCCCTGCAAGGCGACCACCAAAATCAGTCCGCCAATGGCAAGGAAGTGGAAGGTGCTCTTGAAAACAATGAGCAAATTGTTGAGGCGCTGCTGCATATAACTCACCCGAAGCAAGCGTGCGTAAGGCCCGGTCCAGCGTGCAAAGGCGCTTGGTTCGGCGCCGGCAACGCGTAGCTTGCCGACGGCGCCGAGCAATTGCAGAACCAGTCCCTGCAATTGTCCGGTCAACGCCAGGGTTTCTCGATTGTGCGATAGGATCCGCCTGCCAACCAACAGCACGACGAGGCTGTAAAGCGCCGCCACTAGGACGGTTACCGCGGCCAATTGCCAACTTATAAAAACCATGAAGCCCAGGCTGAACAGGCCGGACACAACATGGAGCAGCGAAGCGGTCACCGTTCCCGTCATTAACGCCCGCATGCGATCGATGCCCTGGGCGCGGTTGGTAAGATCGCCGACATTGAAACGACGGAAAAAAGAGGCCGGCAGGCCGAGCAAGCGGTCCCAAACGGCCGATTGCACGCGGTTGCTCATGCCACCTTCCAGCCGCAGCATGGCCAGCGACTGTACGAGCGAAAAGGCGGTTATGGAGACGCCCGCAACGATCAATGCCGCGATCAAGATGGCAAGCTGACTCAATTGCGCTTCGGGGATAACGGGATCGACGACCCAGCCGGTAATCACCGGCAGTGCCAGAGATAGAATGCCCGTGACGATTGCCATGGTGGCGATTGTCACGATGTCATAGTGCGTGTTGCGAATGCCGAATTTCAGAAGTTCGCGTGGGCCGACCCGCCGTTCGGCGAAGGGGGCACAAAAGATGAATGCCTCTGAAGCAACTTCTTTTGCTAAATCCGCATTCACCTGCCGGACCGTGCCGCCATCGGGGTCCGCAAGCTGATAGCGTTTCACGCCGACCGGCAGCAGCGCGCAAGGGCGCTTGTCGGGCCCGTAAAACCCCAATAGCGGCCCCTGATCGCTTTGCCACCAGCCACCCGCTAAATGAACTTTCCGTTGCAGCAAGCCGCATTTGTGCCCAAGGGCGCTGATCGGGTCGGCATCGCGCGCGATGGCGGCTTCGACCGTTAAGGGCAGGTTGATACGAAGGCCCATTTCCCGCCATACCAGCATCGCCGCCGCCGCGATGGGTTCCTTTGGGAGTTCGACAAGGGGGACCCGTTTGCTGGCAAGCACGCCACCGAGGCTGGCCAGCGCGCTTGCGAAGGTTGCGCCCCGGCGTTGGCGCGCCGCCTGCACGCGCTGGAACTCTTTATCGCGCCGTACCACTGCCTTGGCGGTGATGCCGGCAACGGCATAATCTTGAAAGGCGGCGAGGTCGTTTATGGCTTGCGGCGTTGCGGACCAAGCGGTCATGGACAGGGGTTGAACCACCCCGGCCTTGCCCGGCTGAACCCAAAGGCCAGGCGCCATCGGAATATGCCTGGCCTTCTTTTCCTGTTTCGGAAGCGTTAGCGCCGCCCCATCCGCCGCCAGCCAGTAAACGCCATTGTTTACGGCGATTGGGTGGCCTTCGATCAGGGTCAGGGCGGCCGACGGATCGACGAGATGCACGGTCTTCGGCGGGCGGCTCTCCGCGCTTGCCATTGCCAGGCGGGTAAGCCATTCCGTCAACGCGGCCGTGGTGGCTTCGCCAAAATCATCGCTTGCTGCCAGGCGAAAAAGAGCATGCCAATCAAATGCAACCAGTTCGGCCCCATTTGAAGGCACCGCTAAAAAATGGGCGTTCGCATTGCCACCAAGCGGCAAGGCCAGCCCGCCCGCTTCGACGCGCAGCACGTGATGCCGCGTTTGCTCGCCGTTCGGGCCGGCATCCCTATCGGACAAAAGAAAGAGGTCGAGCGTGCCCGACAGCACCAGCCAGCCTTTGGGTTCCGCATCCAGTAAAAAGGCTTCATTGGCGCCTAAGCGCCGGTCTTGCCCCTCAAGGCCCAGGGCCTTGGCAAGACTCTGTGCCGGCTCTGCCCAAACCGGTTTTACCGCCTCTTGCAGCCCGCCCTTGCTAAACAGGAAATCAAGGCCGCTCATTGCATGGCTGCCAATTCGGCATAGCGGCCCTTTGCCGCCATGAGTTCGTCTTGGGTGCCGCGTTCGATCACCTTGCCTTCGTCGAGGACGATGATTTCCTCGCAATCGCGAATCGTGCTCAGACGATGGGCAACGATGATGCAGGTGCAGCCGCGTCGGCGTAAATTGTCGTCAATCGCCTTTTCGGTCGCAGCGTCAAGCGCGGACGTCGCCTCGTCGAGGACCAAAATGCTCGGATTGCGAACCAATGCGCGGGCGATTTCCAGACGCTGCCGCTGCCCGCCACTGAAATTTGCCCCCATTTCGGCCATCGGACTGTCATAGCCACCCGGGCGGGCGGCAATTACATCGTGAATACAGGCGTCTTTTGCGGCGGCCAGGATTTCACTGCGGGAGATGGTCGGGTCCCACAAGGTGAGATTCTCGGCAATCGTACCTTCGAACATAAAAATATCCTGATCGACCGATGCAACCGATGCCGTAAAGGCCGAACGTGGAATTTCCATAATGCGGCGGCCATCGTAAAGAACCTCGCCCCCCGTCGGTTGGTAGAGGCCCAGAATCAGACGCCCAAGAGTCGATTTGCCACTACCCGAACCGCCAACGAGGGCAACTCGCTTGCCGGGTGCCAGCGTCAGGCTGAAATTTTCGATCAACGGCTTCTCAAGCGGGTCGTAGCCAAAACGGATTTCTTTTAATTCAACATGGCCGGTCAATTTGTGGGGTGAAGCCGGCGGCGCGGCCGTTTTATTCGCAGCGTCCGGCGGCGCCATGTCTTCGGAGGCGAGCACGGGGTCTTGTTCGTAGCGCAGCACGTCGTCCAGACGCGTGAGATCGCCCTGAATCTCTTGGATTTGGCTGCCGAAACCGACCAATCCCTGGACCGGTGCGGCAAACAGGCCAAGCAGGATTTGAAAGGCGACGAGGCCGCCGATCGTCATCTCGCCATAGATGACCAGCCAGGCGCCACCACCGAGCACCGCCGCCGTTGTCAACTGGCCGATCAGGCTGGGCGCCCCGCTAAGCAGCGTCGATACGGCGCCCAATTGCTGGGAGGTGTTGATCGCATTCGCCTGATACCCCGACCAGGTGCCGAAGAAGTCGTTCTCCGTGCCCGTGGATTTCAGCGTTTCGATCGACTGCAGCCCGGCCATGGAGGCGCCGTTCAGCATGGCCAGCTGGTTTAGCGAGACGCTGTTCAAATCTTTCCGTCGGCGGGCGACCAGGCGCAGGACCAGGACGTTTAACAACGTCAATGCGACAGCGGCTGCCGTTAGCTTCACGCTGTAAACGGACATGGCGAGGGCGAAGAAAACAACCGTGAGGCAATTGACGGCGTTGGTAGGCAAGGGGCCCGACAGCAAGCCGGCCAAACGATGGCAAGACTGCACGCGATCGGCGATGTCGCCGACGTAACGCTGGGTGTAGAAGACAACCGGCACCCGAAGTACGTGCCAGAAAAACTCTCCCGCTGTCGTAATGGCGAGTTTTGTTTGCAACAATAACAACGAGCGTTGCTGCAGATAGGTAAGGCCGCTGCTCAAGCCTGCTGCAAGCACCACGCCGATCAGCAAGGGTAGAATCCAATCGTTGAAGCCAAGCACCAGCACATCGTCGATAAAGGTTTTTAGGAAAACGGAGAGCAACAAGCCGGGCACGACCAACAACAGGCTTGCGGCCATCACATAGCCCACCGCGGGCAGGGAGTTGGCAATCCGCGCCCCCAGCACCTTGAACAGGCTGCGCCGGTGGCCGCCTTTGCGAAAGCCCGGGCCAGGCTTGATGGCAAGCGCGACCCCGGTAAATTTCTCGCTGAATTCCTTGAGGGCGACTTTTCGCGGTCCGCTGGAGGGGTCGTTGATGAACGCGTATTTCGTGGAAAAACCTTCTACCACGACGAAATGATTGAACCCCCAAAAAGCGATGTAGGGCGTCGGCGCGGCCTTTGCTTCCTCCAGTTCGAGCTTGAGCCCCTTGGCTTCCATGCCATAGCTGCGCGCGGCCTCGACAACTTTGGAGGCTTTGGCGCCGTTGCGCGATACGCCGCAGGCGACGCGCAATTCTTCCAGCGGCACGATGCGGCCGTAATAACCTAGTAAAATGCCAAGCGCGGCCGCGCCGCATTCGACGGCCTCCATCTGGAGAACCGTCGGCGTTCGTACCCGGCGCCCATGCACCGCTTCTTTCGCAGACGATGTCATGGACGCTTGCCGGCAATCCACGTTTCGTAGATTGGCACGATCAGGTCGATGGGCGGAATTTCCCGTACGATGATGGACGCCAAAACCGTTGTTCCGGGTGTAATCTTGACCGGTGGGCCGCTTGAAGAGGACCATGCAAGGCCGCTAACGGTGGAGGGATCGCGCGTCAGTTCAATCGCAATCTCGATCGGCGCGCCACCGGCCAGCATTTCTTCCGTCAGTTTCGGGTCGCCGAATTTGTCATCCAGGACGGCGCCCGTTACCGGTAAATCGCTAACCGATCGCACTTTGCCGATGATCGAGCCATAGATGTCGCGCTCGATCGACGTGGGGCTGATTTGTGCCAGCATGCCGGGCGCGACCCGCTTTCCTTGCGCAACGGGAAGGTAGGCATAGGCCAGCAAGCCTGTGCCGCGGCCTTCGATTTCCACGAGTTCCACGGCGGGCGCGACCAGCACGCCAGGTTTTGTGGCAATTTCCGTGACTACGCCGTCAACGGGGCTGTAGATGGCTTTTTCCGTTTCGACGGTTGCTTCGACTTCGCGCAGCTCCCCATGGGCCTCAAGGACTTTTTCGTCAAGCTGAGCTAGCTCTTGTTCGCGCGAATTTTCGAATTCCGTTTGTTCTGCGCGCTGCTGCGCAATTGTGAGCCTGGAATCACGAATATCCTGCGTGGCTTCATGCAATTGCGTCCGGGTGGCTTCGAGTTCCTGACTGGTGATATAGCCCTTTGCCAATTCGCTCGCCTTGATGGACATCTGCCCTCCAAGATAGCGTTCGCGTTCTTGCAGGGCCTGAACCTTCGCCTCGAGAACGCGGATCTGCTCTTGTGCGTTTTGCCGCCGCGACGCGATGTTGCGTTTGATGAAAGCGGCTTGTTTTTCGCGCTGGGTTTCCAGCGTTACGACGCGGGCTTGCGCCGTAACCCGCCGCGCTTCCATGTCCGGCAGCCGCAGCAGTACCAGGCGGTCGCCTTTTTTCACCTGTTGTCCGACCGTGACGTCAACGGCGGCCACCTCCGCGGCGGTCGGCGCGGTCATCGCGTAAACGGTGCTGCCTTGTTTCAGGGCAACGCCCAGGCCTTGCGCTCGAAAAGGGATGGAGCCAAGGAAGCACCAGGCAATAAAGGCGGCGACGATGACGCCAAACGTCGCCAATGCCAGCCAGCTGGCGGGCGAGACCAATTTCAGTGCGGTGTCCAGTTGCTGCGGATCGCGCAGCTGGTGCAGGGCGTCGCTACGGAATAGGTCCTTCTTCATCCTTTTTCTTCCCCTCCTTCGCAGTCTAACGCGCTGCGCGGTGCCGGGTAAGCCTATCCGAAAATAGGGGAATTTGCCCTCCCTGTCGCCTTAAGCCTAGAATGCCGGTGCCGACCCAGGGCGGAGGCGCGCTTTCAGCGGCACCGGGCAAAGTCTTTGCGAAAATTGGCGGCAGACAGATTTTGCTCAGGCGTCGCGCGCGTCGATCAGCGGCGTCGGTTTCGCGAACGTTTCCAGATCGGTGAGCTTGCTCAATCGGATATCGGCGCCGTCAACGGTAACGCCATAGGGCTTCAGTGTGGCGAAAGCCCGCGAAAGATTTTCCGGCGTCATCCCGAGCAAAGCAGCAAGCGTTCTTTTGTCGATGGCGAGCGTCAGCGCACCGTTGGCGCCCTGCTCGGCATGTGCGCGCAACAGGTAGTTTGCCAACCGTTCGATCGAGGTGCGAAGCTTCTGGTTCTTTATTATCCGAACCAAAGACCGGTAAGCGGTCGCCTGCTCATAGACGATCGATTGCGCGAAACCGGGATCTCGCTCGAACATGACGCGAACGTCTTCCGAGGGGATCAGCAGAAGGCGTGACCTTTCGGTCGTTCGGGCCGACATCAGATAGGGAGCGTCTTTCAAGGTCGCGGCGACGATAAACGCAGAAACGGGTTGCGTGAGTTCGATGGTCGATCTTCGCCCCCTGGTCTCGGCAAACATCTCCACGCAGCCTTCGACGACAACGTAGAGAAAGTCAGCGGGATCTCCCTCCGCGATGAGTTGCACATGGGGCGGGAAGCGCTGGAGATAGGCGGCCTGCATAAGTTCGGCAAAATTGGCCGCGTCCATCCCGGCGAACAGCGGCAGGCCGCGAATGGCTTCAAGATCTATGTTGGGCATGGCTACCGTCGTTCGGATTTCCACCGTTTGAAGACCATTCCATTATCAATTGATAAATGTCAAGCAGGCGTTTGCTGCCGGGTCCAATCCGAATTGATATTTTATTTTTATTGCATGACATCTTGGGGGAGCGGTTTTTTTTCTTTCTGCAATAAATAAAAAACGGAGAATTATTATTTAATCGCAGAATAAGACGTAATAAAACCTGGTGGCGTTCTATAGGTCCTGCCATGGGAACGGGCTTAAGGAGAATTCCACGTGAATCAACTTGAAGGCGTTTCGGCGAGCCAGCAAACCCGCATGCTCTCGATAAGCACGGTGGCATTTACGGTGTGTTTTGCCGTTTGGACCATCTTTTCGATTCTTGGCGTGCAAATCCAACGAGACCTGGGTCTCAACGACACCCAGTTCGGGCTGCTCGTCGGCACCCCGATCCTCACCGGCTCGCTAAGCCGGATTTTTCTTGGCATCTGGGCCGACCAGTATGGCGGCCGGATCGTCTATTGCCTCGTCATGATTCTGGCGGCTGTGGCGACCTTCCTGCTGTCCCAGGCGACTTCCTACGAAATGATGCTGCTCGCCGCTCTCGGCGTCGGGCTCGCCGGCGGTTCCTTCGCTGTCGGCATCACCTATGTGTCCAAATGGTACCCCAAGGAAAAACAGGGCACCGCGCTCGGCATATTCGGCGTTGGCAATGTCGGCGCCGCGGTGACCAAATTTCTGGCTCCCTTCGTGATGGTTGCCTTCGGCTGGCAGATGGCAGCTCAGGTTTGGGCCGCCGCGCTGGTTCTCATGGCGGCGGTGTTCTGGTTCACGACCGATGACGATCCCGAACTAAAGGAGAGGCGGGCCAAGGGCATAAAGCCGCGCAGCATGCTGCTCGAGATAGAGCCGCTCAAGAATCTGCAGGTCTGGCGCTTCTCACTCTATTACTTCTTTGTCTTCGGGGCGTTTGTTGCGCTTGCGCTTTGGCTGCCGCGTTACCTGGTCGGCGTCTACGATCTGGATATCAAGACTGCGGGGATGCTCGCCGTTTTCTATTCGGTTCCGGCAAGCCTGTTCCGCGCCTATGGCGGCCATCTTTCCGATCGTTATGGCGCCCGGAAAATCATGTACTGGACTTTCGGGGTCTCGGTCCTTTGCACCTTTATGCTCTCCTATCCGAACACGGATTACGTGATTCACGGCATCCGGGGGCCGATCGCCTTTTCGACCAGCATGGCGCTGGTGCCGTTCGTCATGGTCATTTTCGTGCTCGGCTTCTTCATGTCGCTCGGCAAGGCCGCGGTCTATAAGCACATCCCCGTCTATTACCCCGGGCATGTGGGCTCGGTCGGCGGGCTGGTCGGCATGATCGGCGGTCTCGGCGGATTCGTATTGCCGATCGCCTTCGGCGTCATGAACGACCTAACCGGCGTGTGGACCGGCTGCTTTATGCTTTTGTTCGGACTGGTCGCGACCGCGCTGATCTGGATGCACCTCGCCATTCGGCGGATGGAGAAGGCCGCCTTACCGGCCGACATGCCCGAATTGCCGCAGCTACCGGAGATGGAGGAAATCCATAAACCGGAGCTCAAGGGTGCGCTGGGCCCGGTTATCGAGGACTGGCGGCCTGAGGACGCGACGTTCTGGAACGCGACCGGGCGCAAGGTCGCCCGGCGAAACCTGTGGATTTCGATCCCGGCGCTGCTGCTTGCCTTCTCGGTCTGGCTGGTGTGGAGCGTCGTTGTCGCCAAGCTGCCGTCGATCGGGTTCCATTATACGACCGATCAGCTGTTTTGGCTGGCGGCGTTGCCGGGATTGTCCGGTGCGACGCTCAGGATTTTCTATTCCTTCATGGTGCCGATCTTCGGCGGACGCCTGTGGACTACCATGTCTTCGGCGTCTTTGCTGATCCCGGCGCTTGGCATCGGGTATGCGGTTCAGGATCCGACGACACCCTATTTCCTGTTCATCGTGCTGGCGCTGCTGTGCGGCCTCGGTGGCGGTAATTTTGCTTCCTCCATGGCCAATATCAGCTTCTTCTTTCCGCGGGTGCAGAAGGGCAATGCGTTGGCGCTCAACGCCGGTCTCGGCAATGCGGGCGTCAGCGTCATGCAATTTGTGGTGCCCCTGGTGATCACCGCCGGCGTGTTTGGCGCGATTGGCGGCGAGCCGCAGACGACCAGCGCCGGCACCAAGGTGTGGATGCAGAACGCAGGCTTTGTCTGGGTTCCGTTCCTGCTCATCTCGTCCATCGCGGCCTTTTGGGGCATGAACGACATCGCCTCGGCGAGGGCGTCGTTCAGGGAGCAGGCGGTCATCTTCCAGCGCAAGCACAATTGGATCATGTGCTGGCTCTATACCGGCACCTTCGGTTCCTTCATCGGTTATTCGGCAGGTTTTCCGTTGCTCGCCAAGACCCAGTTTCCCGAGATGAACTCTCTGCAATACGTATTTCTCGGGCCGCTTGTCGGCGCGCTGTCGCGGGCCGCGACCGGCTGGATTTCGGATAAGTATGGCGGCGCCCGCGTCTCCTTCTGGGTGTTCGTGCTGATGATCGCAGCGGTCGGAGGCGTGCTCTATTTCCTTGGTATCAAGGAGCAGCCGGGCGCGTTCTGGGGCTTCTTCGCGATGTTCATGGTGCTGTTCCTGGCTACGGGCATCGGCAATGCATC
>JAJFGH010000129.1 GCA_021776275.1 Alphaproteobacteria bacterium
GATAATCATCAAGAAAGCGTTAATTCCCGCCTTCAAGCCGGGTCTCCGGTTGCGAGGGATTAAAGAAGCAAGCACACTGAAGCCGCGATAGGGCCCGCCAAAACATGGGGAAAAAATGACGAAAACGCCGCCGGAAATGCCGGCCGAAGAAAATTCGGCACCCCCATCCGAGAAGGATTCCAAGGAAGCCGAGGTGAAAATACGTTTGGGCTTCATCGCACGTCTTCGGAATTATTTTTTCGCAGGCCTTCTGGTGACAGCGCCGATCGGTCTGACCCTTTACATCGTTTGGCTGGTGGTGAACTTCGTGGACAACCGCGTCACTCCCTTGATCCCGGCGAAGTACAACCCCGAAACCTATCTTCCAATCAATATCCCAGGGCTTGGCCTGTTGATTGTTTTTGTCGCCATTACCCTTATCGGGGCGCTGACGGCAGGATTCATGGGGCGCTTTATCCTCAATTTCGGCGAAAGGCTGCTTGCACGGATGCCGGTGGTCCGCAGCATTTATGGGGCCTTGAAACAGATTTTCGAGGCGGTGCTTACGCATAGTTCGACCGCGTTTCGCAAAGTCGTCCTGATAGAATATCCAAGACGCGGCATTTGGGTCATCGGCTTCATCACCGGCGCGACGGAAGGTGAAATTCAAAACATGACGGAGGATCGTTTGCTCAACGTCTTTTTGCCGACGACGCCCAATCCGACGTCGGGTTTTCTGCTGTTCGTGCCGGTAAAGGACGTTTACGAGCTTTCGATGACGGTGGAGGAAGGGATCAAGATGGTCGTTTCCGGCGGGATTGTCACGCCGCCGGATCATCGGCCCAAGGCGGCACAGGAAAAAACCATTGTTGCCAGTAGCAAAACCTCGGCCAATAAAACGTCCTAACCGGACCGCAGATATTTCGCCGCCGCGTCGCGTTCAAAAAGATAGAGCAAGACGCGCAAGGCTTCGCCGCGCGGCGTTTTTAGCGCCGGGTCACGCTCGAGAAATAAGCGCATGTCGTCATAAGCCGTCGCCATCAACGCTTCGTGATGGGCGGGATCGGCAATTCGGAAAAGGGGAAGGCCGCTTTGCCGCGTGCCCAGCATTTCGCCGCTTCCGCGCAGACGCAAATCTTCTTCGGCGATCTGAAAGCCGTCTTCCGTTTCGCGCAGGATCTTCAACCGTGCCTTTGCCGTCGCGCCAAGGGGGGTCGCATATAGCAGCAGACAGGTGGAGGCTTCTTTGCCACGGCCGATACGGCCGCGAAGCTGATGCAGCTGCGTCAGTCCGAAGCGTTCCGCATGTTCGATGACCATGACGCTTGCCGTCGGCACGTCGACGCCAACCTCGACGACCGTCGTTGCGACCAGCACACGGGTTTCCCCTTTCACGAAGGCCGCCATGGCGGCGTCCTTTTCTTTTCCCTTCATGCGACCGTGCACAAGCCCGACGCGATCTTTAAAAATGGCCTTTAAGGCGGCGTAACGGTCCTCCGCCGCGGCGACGTCCAGGACTTCGGATTCCTCGACAAGCGGGCAGACCCAATAGACCTGGCGGCCTTTGTCCATGGCGCGGCGGACGGCGGTAACCACTTCGTCCAGACGGTCGATTGGAAGAAGGCGGGTATCCACCGGCAGCCTTCCGGCGGGTTTCTCGGTCAGGCGCGAAACGTCGAGGTCGCCGTAAAGCGTCAAGGTCAGGGTGCGTGGAATGGGCGTCGCGGTCATGACAAGGGTGTCGACGGCGGCGCCTTTCGAGGCGAGGGTCAACCGTTGATGGACGCCGAAACGGTGCTGTTCGTCGATCACGGCGAAGGCAAGGCCGTGAAAGGCGACGTCTTCTTGAAAAAGGGCGTGGGTGCCGATGACGATGGCAATCGCGCCCGAGGCCAAATCCTCGAAAATTTTCTGCCGGGCGGCGCCTTTTTCGCGGCCCGTCAGAAGGGCGATCCGGACATCGGTACCCTGAAGCAGGGCTTCGATCGTGCGGTGATGCTGGCGCGCAAGGATCTCGGTCGGCGCCATCAAGGCTGCCTGGGCGCCGCTCTCGACGGCGTTCAGCATGGCCAGCAGCGCCACGACGGTTTTGCCGCTGCCGACATCGCCCTGAAGGAGGCGCAGCATGCGTCTGTTCGAGGCCATGTCGGCGTCGATTTCTTCAAGCGCGGTTTTTTGAGTGGTCGTCAGTTCAAAAGGAAGCGCGGTGGCGACGCGCTTTCGGAGCGTGCCGTCGCCCTGAATGGAGCGCCCCTTGCCGCGGCGCTGGTGCAGGCGAAGCAGGCCGATGGCAAGCTGGTTGGCGAGCAGCTCGTCATAGGCGAGGCGTTCGCGTTCGGGCGTGCCGGCGGCAAGCGCCTTTTCCGTTTCGGGGCGGTGCACGGCGAGGAGCGATCCGCGCCAGCTTTTCCACCCCTCGCGTTCGCGCAAGCTTTGATCCAGCCATTCCGGCAAGTCCGGCACCCGTTCCAGCGCGGCAGCCATCGCCTTGGCGAGGGGCTTTCGGGTAAGCCCCGCCGTCAGCGGGTACACCGGCTCGACTTCCTGAAGTTTCTCTGTTTCCTCCGGTTTTGCGATCAGATCCGGGTGGACGATCTGCAGGGCATCCCGGAATTCCTCAAGGCGGCCGCTGACAATGCGGGTCTCGCCTTCCGGCAGATTGCGCTGCAGATATTCCGCCCGGCCATGAAAAAAGACGAGGGTCAGCTCGCCGGTCTCATCCGAACAGCGGATGCGGTAGGGCAGGCGGCGCGTCGGCGGCGGCTCGTGGGCGCCGATCCGTAGGGTCAGCGTCGCCACCCGTCCCGCCTGGGCCTCGGCGACTTTGGGCGCGTAGCGCCGGTCGATCAGCCCGGTCGGAAACAGCCAGAGAAGGTCGGCAATGTAAGGGCCAACCAGCTTTTCCAAGGCCTTGCCGATACGGGGGCCGACACCTGGGAGCTCGGTCACCGGTGCAAAAAGCGGAAACAGGATTTCCGGACGCATTTCCCCCCTCAAACGATCTGTAAAGCTGACAGAAGCCGGCCAAGCCTCTATATCCTAGTGCCATTCGTGATGCGCATCTAACGCTACGCAATGGCACGCCACGCAATGGCAAATTTTTCCGATCCTCGTCTGAAACGGCTTCTTTTCCAGAGTCAGCACCGCGGCATGCAGGAAAACGACCTGCTGTTGGGCCGCTTTGCAGAGCGCCGTCTGGCCGAGATGACGCCCGCCGAACTCGATCAATTCGAGGCGCTGCTGGCCGAGCCGGATGGGGATTTGCTCAAATGGCTCACGGGCCGGGAACCGCCGCCGCCGTCCCATCCGATGTCCCTGATCCAAATGATTATCGACTTTAACGAAGCAAAATAACTTGCTGGAAAAGCTGATAAAAAACATCGACCTTTCGGGCCGGCAAACCATTGCTGCGCTGCCGGAAGGCGCCGACGCCGCCTTTCTGGCAGGGCTGGCCGCGTCCGGCAACGCAAGCGGCATCCTCCACATTGCCCGGGACGAAGGCCGCATGATGGCCCTGGCCGAGGCGATCCGATTCTTTGCGCCGGACCTCGATGTCTGCGTCTTTCCGGCCTGGGATTGCCTGCCCTATGACCGCTCGCCGCCCCATGCGGCCGTCGAAAGCAAGCGGATCGAGGCGCTGGCCAGGCTGGCGGCCATGAAAGAGGGGCAGGGCGTGGTGCTAACGACGGTGAACGCCTGCCTGCAACGCCTGCCTGCCCGGACGGCCTTTGCGGATGGCGCGTTTGCCGTACGGGCCGGCGCCGCGCTCGAACTGGCAAGCCTTGTCGGTTATCTCGAGGCGGAAGGCTATGGCCGGGCCGAAACCGTGATGGAGCCCGGGGAATTTGCCGTTCGCGGCGGGATTTTGGATGTCTTTCCACCGGCCACGGAAGAGCCCTTGCGCCTCGATTTCTTTGGCGACGAGCTTGAACGCATTCGCTGCTTCGATCCCATGACCCAGCGAAGCGCGGGCGACATCGAGGCGTTTCGCTTTACCCCGATCAGCGAATTGCGACTGAACGCGGAAAGCATCGCCCGTTTTCGCAGCCGTTACCGCGAGACGTTTGGGACGGTGACGGCGGCGGATCGCCTCTACGAGACCGTTTCGGCCGGTGGGCGCTATCCCGGCATGGAACATTGGCTGCCCCTTTTCGAAGAACGGCTTGAGACCCTTTTCGATTACATGCCGGACGCCGTTCTGAGCCTCGATCATCAGGTGGAAGCGCTGGCAGAGGACCGTTTCGAGCAGATCGCGGAATATTACGCGACCCGCAAGGATTTGATCGAGGAGGGGATCCGCGAAGGCGGTGATCTTTATCATCCCCTGCCGACCGATTCGCTCTATTTCGGCCGCGACGAATGGCAGCGCCTTCTCGCCGCCAGGCCCCATCTTGCCTTCACGCCTTTCGCCGCCGAGGCCGACGGGCTGGAGGCAGGCGGCAGGGCGATCCTCGATTTTGCGGCCGCGCGCAAGGATCCCCGGGTCGATGTTTTCGCGGAAATCCGAAAAGCCTTTACGAAAGCGCAGGCCCAAGGCCAGCGCCCCGTCATTGCCAGCCACAGCCGCGGCTCGCGTGCGCGCCTGCAGGGCATCTTGGAAGAGCACGGCATCGAAGGCCTGGCTTTGGCCGAAGACTGGCCGGAAGTCGAAGAGCTGCCGCCGGAGAAAACGGCCCTCGTCGTGCTTGGCCTCGAACAGGGTTTTTCGGCGCCAGGGATTGCCGTCATCACCGAACAAGACGTGCTTGGCGAACGCCTCGGCCGTCCGGCGAAACGCCGCCTGGCAAAGGATGTGCTGACCCATACGGCCAGCCTCGTTTCCGGCGATCTTGTCGTGCACCGCGAACATGGGATCGGCCGCTATGACGGCCTGATTACGCTGGAGATTCAAGAAGCCCCCCACGATTGCCTGCGCATTCTGTACGCGGACGATGACAAACTTTTCCTGCCGGTCGAGAACATCGAACTTCTCTCCCGTTATGGGTCGGAAGAGGGGACGGCGCCCCTGGACCGGCTGGGAGGCACCGCCTGGCAGGCGCGAAAATCCCGCCTGAAACGCCGGGTTCGGGACATGGCCGAAGAATTGATCCGCCTGGCGGCGGCACGCGCCATGGAACCCGGTGCGGTGATCGCGTCGCCGGAAGGCTATGACGAATTCTGCGCCCGCTTTCCCTATCCGGAAACCGAAGACCAGCAGGTGGCCATCGACGAGACGCTCCGCGACCTTGCCAGCGGGCGTCCCATGGACCGCCTGATTTGCGGCGATGTCGGCTTCGGCAAGACGGAGGTCGCCCTTCGCGCCGCCTTCGTCGCTGCCCTGTCGGGCCGTCAGGTTGCCGTTGTCGTGCCGACGACCCTGCTGGCGCGCCAGCATTTTGAAACCTTTACCCAGCGTTTTGCAGGCCTGCCTGTCCGCATCGAGCAGATTTCCCGGCTTGTCCCGGCGGCAAAACAGAAAGAAATCCGCGAGCGCCTTGCCGAAGGGGGCTGCGACATCGTTATCGGCACCCATGCGCTTCTTGGCAAATCCGTTGCGTTTGCCGATCTGGGACTCCTGATCATCGACGAGGAGCAGCATTTCGGCGTTTCCCACAAGGAACGCCTGAAAAAACTTCGTGCTGACGTGCACGTGCTGACGTTAACGGCAACGCCCATCCCGCGGACGTTGCAGCTTGCGCTTTCCGGGGTAAAAGAGATGAGCGTGATCGCCACGCCGCCGCTGGACCGTCTGGCGGTGCGCAGTTTCGTGCTGCCTTACGACCCGGTCATCGTTCGCGAGGCGATCTTGCGCGAACGCCTGCGCGGCGGTCAGGTCTATTACGTCTGCCCCCGCATCGAAGACCTGCCAAAAGAATCGGAAAAGCTTGGCCGGCTGGTGCCGGAAGCGCGCACCGTTACCGCCCATGGCCGCATGGCGACGCCTGCGCTGGAAAAGGCGATGATCGGTTTCTATGAGGGGGATTACGACGTGCTGCTGTGCACGAACATCATCGAATCCGGTCTCGACGTTGCCACTGCGAACACGCTGATCGTGCATCGGGCGGACATGTTTGGCCTTGCCCAGCTTTATCAGCTGCGCGGGCGCGTTGGACGCTCGAAAAACCGGGCCTATGCCTATCTGACGATTCCCCCCAATCGGATCCTTACCGAAGCGGCGACGAAGCGGCTGCAAACGATGCAGACGTTGGATTCCTTAGGCGCCGGCTTTCAGTTGGCCAGCTACGATCTGGACATTCGCGGCGCCGGCAATCTTTTGGGCGATGCCCAATCCGGCCATATTCGCGAGGTTGGGATCGAGCTTTACCAGCATCTTTTGGAAGAGGCGGTGGCGGCGGCCAGGGGCGATGCGGGGAAAGATGCGGGCGAAGAGGCCTGGACGCCGGACATTCGTCTTGGCATGCCGGTGCGGATACCGGAAGATTACGTTGCCGATCTGGGCCTGCGCCTCGAACTGTACCGCCGCATTGCGCGTCTTGAGAACCGAAGCGAAATCGACGGCTTTGCAGCCGAACTCATCGACCGTTTCGGCCCGCTTCCCGAGGACGTCGAAAACCTGCTCGAAATCGTCTCTATCAAGCAACTTTGCCGGACGGCGGGCATCGATCGCCTGGAGGCCGGCCCGAAAGGGGCCGTTATCGGCTTTTACAACAACCGTTTTTCCCATCCGGAAAAGCTGGCCGCCTTCCTCACCAACCAGGTGGGCAATGTCAAACTTCGCCCCGACCACAAGCTTGTCTATCGCCGCGACTGGGAAGATTTGAAAACCCGCATGATCGGGGTGCAGCATTTGCTGGAAAGCATGGCGAAGCTAGTGGCGTAGGCGGTTTCAGGCCCCGCTTGTCGCTCTTGGATGGGCGTGGAAGAATGGCGAAAACGAAGGGCGGGAAGCGACATCGTGGCGCATCAAGACATCCCTTACGATTTAAGCGGCCAATGCGCCTTTGTGAGCGGCGCCTCCAGCGGGTTGGGCCGGCGCTTTGCACTGATATTGGCGCGGGCCGGGGCAAAAGTGGCGATTGCCGCCCGCCGGACGGACAAACTTCAGGAATTGCAGCGCGAAATCGAGGCTTTCGATGGCCGGGCGATCCCCATTGCGCTGGACGTGCGCGATCCGGAAAGCGTCCGTCAGGCGGTGGGTTGTGCGGAAACCGAGCTTGGTGCGATCACCATCCTCGTTAACAACGCAGGCGTCGCCATTCCGAAACCCTTTCTCGAAACGGAAGAGGCGGATTGGGATGCCGTCGTCGGCACCAATCTAAAGGGTGCCTGGCTGCTGGCCCAGGAAGTTGCCCGGCACATGACGCGCCTTGGCCATTCCGGCTCGATCATCAACATCGCCTCGATCATTTCGGATCGCGTCATCGGCGAGACGGCGGCTTATGGCGCGGCGAAAGCCGGGCTCGTGCATCTCACGAAGGCGATGGCGAACGAGCTTGCCCGCCATGGTATTCGCGTCAACGCGATTGCGCCCGGCTACATCACGACCGAAATGAACCGCGCCTATCTGGCCAGCGGCGAGGGCGAACGGGTAAAGCAGCGCATTCCGCTGCGCCGCCTCGGTTCGCCGGAAGATCTGGATGGCGCCCTGCTGCTATTGGCGTCCGACGCCTCCAGCTTCATGACCGGCAGCGTCCTCACCGTCGATGGCGGTCAAAGCGTCAACCCGCTTTAAACCCGGTTTTCCTGCGCATGGACAATCCCGAGACGCCCGTTTCCTTACGCATTCTGCATCTTGCGGAGGTGCCGGAAGCGATCCCCGTTTTGACCGAATGGTTCCTCACGGAGTGGGGGCCCTATTACGGCCCGAACGGCCCCGGCAATGCCGAGGCCGATTTGCGCACCTGTCTC
Source organism: Alphaproteobacteria bacterium (assembly GCA_021776275.1). Lineage (GTDB taxonomy): Bacteria > Pseudomonadota > Alphaproteobacteria. The sequence continues at coordinate 7,828 of JAJFGH010000129.1, forward strand.
AACCGCGATCGGATGCCGCTTGCCCACGTTGCCTTGGATGGAGACGGAGCCGTTCTTGGCACGGCGGCGTTGAAACCATGCTCGATGGCAAGCCATGTCCATCTCGGGCCGTGGCTTGCGGCCTTGCTGGTTCTGCCCGCCGCGCGGCGGTGCGGAGTGGGCGCGGCCCTGGTGGCGACCATCGAAGACGCGGCGCGCGCGCTTGGGTGCGAGATGATTTATTGCGGGACGGACGGTGCCATCGCCGGGCTTTTGCAAAGCCGCGGATGGGAGGCGCTGGAAGGGGGTGTGCCGACGCTTCGCGATCCGGCGATGATTTACCGCCGGATGCTGCGATAGCTCGGAACCGCCTTTGCCGGCCGCGTGTCAGGCATCCTCTATGGGTTCGAACCCTAAGGAACGCAGCTTGTTGATTGCCGTGGCCAGGGCCGCCCGCATCCGCTTGCGCCCTTCGCAAGCTTCCTGAAGGGCGGCTTTTGCGTTTTCAAGCCCCAGGATTTCCATGTCGCTTAGTTCTTCGCCGCCCGTCGCCGTGACTTCCCAGCGGTCCGTCGCCGGGTCGTCGTTGCCGCAGCTTTTTGGCTCGGATTCATCGTGGAAAACACGGCGGAGGCAGATGCAAAGCGGCACATCGCCGGGAGAGACGAAATCCAGCCGGATTGCATCGCGGTCGTAGAGGCTCTCGATGTCGTGGGGCCCGAGATAGCTTTTTTCGGTGTCGTAGATCATGGCCCTATCTTACAAGGGCTGGTTTTTTTCAGGGCGTTTTCTTCGAGGCGAGGATGCCGGCCTGGGTTCGGTTGCTGATTTGCAGGGCCTTCAGGACGCCGGTTACATAGATTTTGATCGTGCTGACGGAAAGGCCAAGCTCGTCTGCGATTTGCCGGTTCGACTTTCCTTCGCCGAGCTTGGCAAAAACTTCCTGCTGACGCGGCGTCAGTTTCCCGAGGGTTTTGCCCAACGCGTCCGGAACGCAGCCATTAAAGGGCGCCGCGGTCTTCTTTCCCTTTTTAAGAGCCGCAGGGGGCAAATAGGTGCCGCCGGCCAGAATAAGGCGAAGGGCGTTCATCATCACTTCGCCCTCCAGGGTTTTTGGAAGATAGCCGGTCGCGCCATGGTGGAAGGCCTGCTGGATATCGTTCGGATCTTCTAGTGCCGAGACGACAACGACGCGCAATTCGGGAAAGGCTTGCTTCGCTTTCTCGATGCATTCGGGGCCCTGCATCCCCGGCATCAGCAGATCCATAAAAATCAGGTCGATTTTTTGATGGCCTGCATGGCCGTTTCGCAGGAATCCGCCTCCACGACCGCCAGGTGTCGAAATCTTCGGAAGTGGCCCAGAACGCCGTTGTCGAGGCGGAGCGGACGAACGCCACCGTCGAAGGCCTGGCCGAAGCGGCCCAGAAGATCGGCGACGTCGTCAGCCTCATCAACGACATAGCCGGCCAGACGAATTTGCTGGCCTTGAACGCGACGATCGAAGCGGCCCGGGCCGGCGACGCCGGCAAGGGTTTTGCCGTGGTGGCCTCGGAGGTCAAGAACCTGGCCAACCAGACGGCCAAGGCGACCGAGGAGATCGGCAACCAGATCGGGGCCATTCAAGGGGCCACCGGCGACGCCGTCGGCGCCATTCAGGGCATCGGCACGACCATCAAGGAGATCAACGAGATTGCCGCCAGCATCGCCTCCGCCGTGGAGGAGCAGGGTGCGGCCACCTCCGAGATCAGCCGCAACGTCCAGGAGGCCGCAGCCGGCACCCAGGAAGTGAGCGAAAATATTTCGAAGGTTTCGGAAGCCGCCGTCGATAGCGGCAAGGCGGCCGAGCAGGTCCTTGAAGCGTCGCAGGAACTGGCGCAGCAATCCGAGGTTCTGCGTACGGAAATCGAAAACTTTATGAAGAAGTAGGTGTTTACGAGTTAGGGAGCGTCCAGAAACGGGAGCCACCCGGCAGCAAACGAAAATCGATAGATCCAACTGCCGGGTGGCGATCCGAACACCGTTTCCGTTGACGCCGACGAGACATACGATCCCCCCTCGCCGAAACTTCGGCGATCCTTTAAGGCCCCGCTTTATAGCGGGGCCTTTTTTTAGGCGCTTTTAGGTGGCGTGCCGTTCATACCAACCGCGGCTTGCCGTTGTCAGCCGCACGACGGAGAGCATGACCGGTACTTCGACAAGAATGCCGACGACAGTGGCCAATGCCGCACCGGATTCGAACCCAAACAATCCAATCGCCGTGGCGACCGCCAGCTCAAAGAAATTGCTGGCGCCGATCAAGGCGGAGGGCGCGGCGACGCAATGGGCGACGCCGAAGGTGCGGTTCAGCAGATAGGCGAGGCCGGAATTGAAATAAACCTGAATGAGAATGGGGATGGCGAGCAGCAAAATAACAAGCGGTTCCTCGAGGATGCGGTTGCCCTGAAAGCCAAACAGCAAGACGAGGGTAGCCAGAAGCGCGGCCAAGGAAACCGGATGCAGGCGGTTGAGCATGCGTTGCAAAAGGGCCTCGCCGCCGCGAGCCAGCAAATACCGCCGCCAGGCTTGTGCCAGCCCGACGGGGATTAAGATGTAAACCCCGACGGAAAGAAAAAGCGTTTCCCAGGGGACCACGATGGCGGAAAGCCCAAGCAGCAGTCCGACGATCGGCGCGAAAGCGAAGATCATGATGACGTCGTTCAGCGCAACCTGGCTCAAGGTAAAATGCGGCTCGCCCTTCGACAGGTGACTCCACACGAAAACCATCGCCGTACAGGGGGCGGCGGCAAGGATGATTAGGCCCGCGATATAGGATTCGATCTGCGCTTCGGGCAAAAGCGGCCGAAAGAGATAGCCGATGAACAACCAGCCAAGGGCGGCCATCGAAAACGGCTTTACCGCCCAGTTGATGAAAAGCGTGACGGAAATGCCGCGCCAATGGGCGCCGACTTCCCGCAAAGCGCGAAAATCGATCTTCAGCAGCATGGGCACGATCATCAGCCAGATCAAAAGCGCGACGGGCAAATTGACCTTGGCAAATTCCATCTGGCCGAAGGCCTGAAAGGCCGCCGGAAAAAAATTGCCAAACAAGATGCCGGCGGCGATGCAGAGCGCTACCCAAAAACTGAGATAGCGCTCAAAGATGCCAAGAGAGGCTTTTTCGATGGTTTCAGCGGCAAAATCAGATTTCGCGGTCACGGGCGTATGTCCTCAGTCGGGCGGTTGGTTTCGCCGATTTGGTCCAGTTCTTTTTGAAGGGATAGCCGGTTGAGGGAGGCTATGGGCAGGCTGACAAAAATCGAGATTCGATTGGTCAGCATGCGCAGGGTTTCACTGAAAACGGCGCGGGTTTCCGTATCGGAGCCTTTAAATTTGGCCGGGTCCGGTAATCCCCAATGGGCCGACATCGGTTGGCCGGGCCAGACCGGGCAAACCTCCTGGGCCGCCTGGTCGCAGACCGTAAAGACGAAATCGAGTTGCGGCGCATCCGGTTTTGCAAATTCCGCCCAATCTTTCGAGCGTAGGTCCGCCGTGGCGTAATGACCGAGCTTGAGTGTATCGAGGGCGAAGGGGTGGATTTTGCCGGTGGGATGGCTGCCGGCGCTATAGCCGCGAAAGAGGCCTTGGCCATCGCGGTTAAGGGCGGCCTCGGCCAGGATGCTGCGCGCCGAATTGCCCGTGCAAAGAAAAAGAACGTTGTATTTGCCTTCAAACATTGCGGGTTTCTCCGGCCAAATGCGCTTACCCGCGCCGCCGCCGTTTGGTTGCGCTGGTTGCGTTGGCGGGGCCGGGGGCTTCCGGCGTGCCGCAGATCTCGCCCTGGCAGCAATTTTCAGTGAGGTAGGCAATCAGCGCGTTCATCGAATCATAGTTCGCGCGGTAAAGGATGTTGCGGCCTTCGCGATGGCTGGTGACAAGGCCGGCATGGCGAAGCTGGCCGGCATGAAAGCTGAGCATGGCCGGCGGCAGCTTAAGCCGGGTTGCGATCTCGCCGGCGCTAAGGCCAATGGGTCCTTGCTGCACCAGCAGGCGAAAAATCCGAAGCCGGGCATCCTGAGCAAGGGCGGCCAGGGAATCGATGACCGTCAATATTTTCATATTTCTATAAATATCAAAATAAAGGCGGGAGTCAAGGGCGAGGATGAGGGAGGGGCGGGGAATAGAAAAACTGGCGGATGGGGTGGGATTCGAACCCACGAGACCCTTGCGGGCCTGCCGGTTTTCAAGACCGGTGCCTTCAACCGCTCGGCCACCCATCCAAAAACATCTTATCGGTAAAATGCGGTTTTTTGCGAAGGGGATAAAAAAACCGGGGAGAAGCAGGCTTCCCCCCGGTAATTTTTACATCTGGAAAAAGGGCTACGCGGCCTTGTTCGCAAACGCTTTGTTTGCCTGGCAGACGTACTTCATGCTGAAGCAGTCCTGGGTTTCGCCCATGCCGGTTCCACTTACGCCGTCGCACTCCCATTTCAAAAGCGCGCTTTGAACGTTGATGCCCGGCCACGCGAACCACGCATAGGTGGAAACGGATTTGCCGGCAAGATTGAAGGTCTTGCCGCGTGAATCCGTTACTGACATCTCGATGCCCGTCGGCAGCAAATGGTCGCGTGTCGTCCGGCCATTGCCTTCGGCGATGCCGTAAAGCTTGCCGTTTTCGACAACATAGCCGTGCAGCACGGGCCCGACCTTGTCCGTGTTGATCGGATCGACGTATGCGATGCAGTGGATGGCAAGGTCCGGGCCGAAATGGGCGTGGAACCAGGACATGTTCGGAATGCTCATCTCGGCGCGTGGGCCCCAGCTATGGTCCATCGTCGTGACGCAATCGACCTTGTAGGACTTGCCGAGGATTTTTGCATCGCCCGTCACATGGGCCGATTGGTCGAAATGGCCGGCATAGGCGCCTTTGCCCCAGCTGTTGTCCGACTCTTTTGCTTGCTGCGCAGCCGTGATCGGATCCTGCTTGGGATCGTGAATGTCATAAGGCTCGGAAAGGCCCTTGTAATAAAGGTGATATTCCGTATCGTCGTAGCCGACATAGTCCACCTCATAATCCATCGGCGCGTTGACGGCCTTCACGGAAAAACCACTGGAAAGGCCAAGCTTGTAATCTTCGAGCTTCTCCTGGATCGGCAAATGAACCTTCTTGTCGAAATAGAGCGAGGTAGTTGGGCTCGGGTTCGACCCCTGATACGCGAAGACATCCGCAAGAACGACCCCCAAATTCGGGCGCGCCAGAACGTAAGCGGCAACCTGAATCCCTTCCTCTTCGATGTGGAAGGGGAAGTAATTCGTTTCTGCCCACTCCGGATCGTTGCTGGTGGGTTTATGAAATTTCATGTCTTCTGCGGTAATCATAAACTTCTTCTCCCCGTGGTCTGCATTTGCGTAAGCGTATCTGTGAAGGCCGTGGCCGGAAAATGGCGCGACCGGCTGTGTCTTGTTAAGGCATGGGTAGCATATTTTCGCGCGGGCCGTCTGCAACGATTTGTCGGCTAGACGCATTTTCAAATGCAAAGATTTTTCTTTTTTAAATCAAACTATTAACGGCTTTTCTTCAGAGCATGAATTCTTCTTCAGGCGCCCTGTAGATCCATGCCCGGAGAAAAGGAAAAGTTAAACATTCCGGGCCATCTTTGTGCCCTGGCCCCATGGCCGCCTTTCCCAGCAACGAGGGGCCTTCGCCCAGACCCATGAACCGAAAAGAACGCCGGGCCACGGCCAAGAAGCGAAAAAACGCAGTTGGCGCCGGGTTGAAGGAAGCCCGCCGCCTTCGCGAGGGCGGCGAATTGCCGGCGGCCGAGGCGCTTGCCCGAAAAATCCTCGCGGCAGAGCCACAGAATGCCGAAGCCCGTCATGAGCTTGGCCTGCTTGCCCTGCAGGCGGGGCAGCCGAAAGTGGCGGCCGAACTTCTTGGGGAGGCCATCGCCCTGCGGCCTTCTGCCGAATGGGAAAACGACCTCGGCATCGCCCTTGGCACCGGCGGCGAGCGCGACGCGGCGATGGCCGCCTTTCGCCGCGCGATCGCCCAGGACGGCGGCTGCCTCAAGGTGCGCAACAATCTTGGCAACCTTCATCTGGCGCAGGAAAATTTCGCCGAGGCAAAAACGCTTTTTGAAGGCGCCCTGGAACAGAAACCGGATTATCCGGAAGCCTTAAACAATCTTGGCGTGGCCGAGATGGGTCTTGGCGATTCTCAGGCGGCCGAGCGCGCCTTTCGTCAGGCGACGGAGGCGCGGGCCGATTACGTCGATGCCCATAACAATCTCGGCAATGTCTTGAAGGAACGGGCCGCGTTTTCAAAGGCCGAGGCGGCCTATCGCCAGGCCATTCTTTGCGATCCGGAACATGCGGACGCCCACAACAACCTTGGCTCGCTTTTGAAAGACGAAGCCCGCCATGACGAGGCTGGTTCGGCGTTTTCGCGTTCGCTGGCGCTTGGGGGCGGGGCGTCGGCCCATTCGAACGCGCTTTTTTGCGCCAATTTCTGCGCCCCGGCGGGGGCGGCGTCCTATGGGGCGCATGTGGCTTGGGCCAAGCGCCATGAAGGGCCGGCGGGCCCGGCCCATGGGAACGCGCCCGAGGAAGACCGGCGCCTTCGGGTCGGCTATGTGTCGCCGGATCTGCGGGCCCATTCCGTGGCCTTCTTCCTGGAGCCGCTGCTGGCGGCCCACGACCGGGACGCGGTCGAGCTGTTTGCCTATGGGCGGGTGGCCCGGCCGGATGGGGTGACGGCGCGGCTGCAGGAGCGTTTCGATCACTGGCGGGATGTTTCGGGATGGGACGCGGCGCGGCTGGCCGATGGCGTGCGCGCCGACGGCATCGATCTTTTGGTGGACCTGGCCGGACACACGGCGAAGAACGACCTGGTGGCCTTTGGCCGGAAGCCGGCGCCGGTGCAGCTAAGCTGGCTTGGCTATCCGAACACGACCGGGCTGGCGGCGATGGATTACCGGCTCACGGATGGGCTGGCGGATCCAAAAGGCGCCGAGGCCCACCACCGCGAAGCGCTGCTGCGGCTGGACGGGGGTTTTCTTTGCTACCGTCTGGAGGCGGATCTGCCGCCGGTCGGCCCGTTGCCGATGCAGGCGTGCGGGCAGGTGACCTTCGGTTCCTTCAACCAGCTTGCGAAGCTTACCGACCCGGTGCTTGCCGCCTGGGCCGGGATTTTGCGGCGCGTCGAAGGCGCGCGGCTGCTTTTAAAGGCGCGTCCCCTTGCCGATGCAGGCGTGCGGGCGGGGCTGGCGGCGCGTTTTGCGAAGCTTGGCATTGGCGACGAGCGGCTGACCCTGCTGGGCTTTGCCGAAGACCGGGCGGCCCATCTGGCCCATTACGCCGCCGTCGACATCGCCCTCGACCCCTTTCCCTATAACGGCACGACGACCAGCTTCGAGGCCCTGGCCATGGGGGTGCCGGTGCTGAGCCTGGAAGGCGCGTCCCATGCCGGGCGGGTCGGGGTTTCGATTTTGCGCCGCCTCGGCCTGGACGATTGGCTCGCCGCCGACGCCGACGCC
>JAJFGH010000130.1 GCA_021776275.1 Alphaproteobacteria bacterium
GCGGAACAAGATATCGCCTTTCAGGCCGCTGACATCGCAGCACCCTTCGAAGATCGAGCGGATTTCCGTCGTCATGAAGGCGGGAAGGGGGTTTTGGGCGCGCAAGATCAGATCGAAACGGCGCGCATGGTAGAGGCCATCCAATTGCAGCTCGCCAAGCCGGTTTAAGCTGATTTCGACAATGATACGCGTTCCTGTCTCGGGGTTGCCGGATCCATCCTGGTCGTCGTCGTGGTGACGCAGAAAAAGCTTGGCTTGGTGAAGCTCCGATTCATGAAGAATTGGAAAGAGAATGGTTCGCCACTCGTCGCCGCCGCGAAGCGCCAGGCGACTTAACTGCGAGAATTCATCTGAAAGCTGTTGGGCCAAGGCACCGTTCCCCGCACGCTCGATGCTGCGCAAGGTTTGTTCGCCAAGCCAATCCCGGATATCGCCTTTTGAGAGTGCCGAGAAAAAGTGAAAAAGTTTTGCGACGAGGTCCGTGCCCGGTTTCGGTAGGGTTCCGTTCAGCAGCGTTGCTTGAACGGTCGGATCGTTTTTGGCAAGCACCCCGATCGCTTCCTTCAAACCTGTCCATTCCGTCGACATCCGAAGCGCCGTCCGTTCCGCCTGTTCCGGTCCGGCGGCACGTTGCGGAGGTGGGTCAAGCAATTCAAACGTAAGAACGGCGCCGGCCGGCAATTGGGCCCGGATCGGAAGGGTCAATTGGCCGAGCGGCGTTTGCAGGAGTAGGCCGCCCTGGCCGTTTGCCCCAAGGATGGTTCCGGAAAGAACGGTTCCGCCGGCGGGTGCCGTCGCCATCGGGATGGTGGGGAGCGTTCCCTGGGGGGCGCCGCTCGGAGCCGCCAGGTAAAGCGGGACAATCTGAAGGGGGATGGCACGGCTTGCCGCCGCGCCTGCGCTGGCCACGGCGTTGTTCGGGCCAGGGTGGAGGGTCGCGGCGATGACCGTTCCCTGGGGCGCGGAAGCGGGCGCCGCCGTTTGGACGGCTGTGCCGGCAGGGGTGGCGCCCGGTTGCACGGCGGGTCTGGCTTCTCCTGGCGGCGGCGCGGGTGGGGGCGGGGCCGACCCGGGGGGTGGCGCCCCTTGCGGGGCGGGCGGGACCGCAGCGTTCGAAGGTGGCTGTCCCCCAACCGAAAGAATGATGGCCTGCATCCTTGCGCCGACCGCCTGCACTTCAAGCTTGATTTCGGTCCCCGTCGGCAGGGGTAGGCGGGTCGTCAGGGTAAGCTGGCCATGCTCGGTTCGAAGAAAGGTCTGTCCGCTTGGTTCCTGGCGGGTCACGGTGCCGACAAGGACCGTTCCGGCGGCAAGCTTGGCGATCGCCGGTGGCGGGTTGTTGATCGCGGCCAGGGTCGTCAGGCCGGCCTTTGGTGGCACGGACGATGGGACGGACGCGGATGGGTTGATGTTGCTCATTTTCCCTCAACGAGCTTTTTTGCCAGAGCCTCGACATCCTTGGCGGCGTCGCTGGATGGGTGACGAATCAGGATCGGCGTTTGGGCGCGGATGCTGTCTCTTACATGCGGGTCGCTGCGTATGATGCCAGCAAGCGGCGGCGAAAAGGACAGGAAGTTTTCGCAGGCTCGCCGCAATGTGGCGAAGGTTCGTTCTCCGTCCTGCACATTTTTTGCCTGGTTCACGACGATTTCAATTTCAGGGTTGCGTTGCCTTGCCGTGCGAAGCTTGATGTAGGCATAGGCATCCACAAGCGAAGTCGGCTCATCGGTCAGGATGACCAGCGTCTTGCTGAAATCTTCCGAAAATGTTTGAACGCTTTTGGAAATGCCGGCGCCAAGATCGACGACAACCTGGTCGTATTTTCCGGAAAGCAGGATCAGCTCGTTCCGAAGCAGGCGCAATTTTTTGCCATCGAGCGAGGCAAGGTTGCCGGAGCCTGAACGTCCGGCAAGAATGTCGAAGCCGCCCTTTGCATAGGAAAGGGTTGCCTGTTCAAGGGAGATTTCTCCGGAAAGAACGTTTGCAAGATCGCGCTCCGGCATAAGGCCAAGTTGCACGTCGACATTGGCGAGGCCGAAATCCCCGTCGAAGAGAAGCGCGCGTTTTCCTGCCTTCGCCATGGCGTGGACAAGGCTGATTGCCAGCCAGGTCTTGCCAACGCCCCCCTTCCCGGACGCGATTGCAAACAGGTTGTGCCTGTCCGGCAGGGCGCTTGGGGCTTTTATCGCGGTTGATTCTGCCATGGTTTCAAGCGGTTCCTTGGCGCGAAGGCGCTACATATTCCGGCATCATGAAGCGCGCCAGCGATACCGGATTGATTGGGTGAAAGCCTTCCGTGACCTTGGGGGCCACGCTGATATTTGCGAGTTTCAGATGGGCGCGATCGGCCGCCGACAAGGCCCCGCCAAAGCGCCGGGTCATGTCGAGGCGGGTAAAAATCAGGCGGCTTGCGCCGATGCTGCCAAACGCGTCGCCGACCTCTTCCATTTCCCTGGGGTCGCCGCCAGCGGATAGGACCAGCACCGGTTCGGCGCCGCTGGCCTCGATAAAGGCGCGAAGATTTTCCAGTTCCTGGGGGTCGTATGGGTTGCTTCCGGCGCTGTCGATATAGGTAAGGGACGGCGCTTCCTGCATTTCGATAAGGTCTTTCAGCGCACCGGGGTCCTGGGCGATATGCAGGTTTAAGCCCAGAATCTGCGTGAAGGCCTCGATCTGTTCCACGCCGCCGGCCCGTTTGATATCCGTCGTGATGACGTTAACCGTCTGTTTTTTCATGACGGCGCGGGTGGCAAGCTTGGCGATGCCGATCGTTTTTCCCGCACCGGGGGGGCCGATCAACATAATCGGCGGGGCCGGCGCCCGATCGGGGAGGGGCAGAAACTGAAACATTTGGTCCAGGCCGGCGGCCAAACGCAAAATGGGGTCTTCCTCCTCAACCGCATTCGCCGCCGCCAAGAGTTTGGTCGCTAAATTCTCCGGGACGCCGTGATAGACCAGGGCTTGGGCAATGTGCTGCAGGGCTGCGGACTGCGGGGCAGTGCGGCCATTGCTGTGGGGCGGAACCGGCGGTTCCGCTTGCTCGACGGCGGCGCTCACCCGGAATGTGCCGTCCGTTTCATCCTCGGTGGTGGCGACGACGACCGCCTCATCGCCAAGTTCTTGCCGGGCAAGGTGCATCGCCTCCGCCATGGTTGGCGCGGTAAAGGATTTCAGGCGCATGGGACCGTCCTTTTCCTAGATTTGACCAACGGTCTTGATCCTTGCTTTCGGGTGGATTTCATTTTGCGAGAGGATTGCCGTTACCGGACGAAAGCGCTCGACGATCGAACGCACATAAGGCCGAATGGCAGGACTGGTCAAAATGATGGGTTCTTCTCCCATCATGGCGTGCCGCTCGAAAATTTGGCGTACTTGCTGGATAAACTCCTGCAATCGGCTTGGCGCCATCGACAATTGCCGTTCGTCCCCCTGTCCGGCGATTGATTCCGCAAACGCCTGCTCCCATTCCGGCGTCAGCGACAGAATCGGAATATGTCCGCCATCGCTCGTGAAGGCATCGCTGATCTGCCGCGCCAGACGGGAACGCACATGCTCGGAAATAGCGGTTATGTTTTGCGTAAAGCCGCAGGCTTCGGAAACGCCTTCCAGAATGGTCGGCAGGTCACGGATGGAAACGCGTTCCCGAAGAAGGTTTTGCAGAACGCGTTGAACGCCGCCAACGGAAATTTGATTCGGAATCAGATCCGCGACCAGTTTCTGCTGCTCAGGATCAAGCTCATCCAGCAATTTTTGCGTTTCGCTGTAGGACAGCATCTCGGCCATGTTGTCCTTCACAACTTCGGTTAGGTGCGTTGTGATCACGGTCGTTGGCTCCACGACGGTGTAGCCTCGAAAGGAGGCTTCCTCGCGGTAGTTCTCGGTAATCCACATAGCTGGAAGACCGAAGGTCGGTTCCTTCGTCTCTTCGCCGGCAAGGGGAATTTTGTCGCCTCGCGGATCCATCACCAGCAACATGTTTGGCCGGATGTCGCCATCTCCGGCTTCGACTTCCTTGACGCGTACGACGTATTCGTTTGCCGTTAGCTGCATGTTGTCCTGAATGCGGACGGACGGCATGACAAATCCCATCTCGCTGGCCAATTGCCGCCGCAATGCCTTGATTTGTTCCGTAAGCCTGGGCCCCTTTTCATCGTTGATCAGCGGCAAAAGCCCGTAGCCGAGCTCGAGGCGGATGTTGTCGATGTGCAGGGCCTTTGAAATCGGCTCTTCGGCAATTTGCGCCGGCATGGCTTCGCTCGCTTCGGTCTCAACGGCTTCCGCCGTGATTTGGCGCTGCGAAAGCAGCCAGGCCGTGCCGCCGGAGATGGCGGCCAGCATGATGAACGGCAGCATCGGAATGCCAGGCAGAAGGGCAAGCATAACCATCAGCGAAGCGCTTACGCCCAAGGCCCGTGGATAGGTTGCAAACTGTCCAAAGAAGGCCTTGTCGGCGGAGCCGGTGGTAGCGGATTTTGAAACAAGCAGGCCGGCCGCCGTCGAAACGATCAACGCCGGGATTTGGGTGACGAGGCCATCGCCCACCGTCAGCATCATGTAGGTCGCGGTAGCATCCGCAAGCGAAAGCCCCTGCTGCGCGGTGCCGATGATGATGCCGCCGACGATGTTGATAAACGTGATAAGAAGCCCGGCGATCGCATCGCCGCGAACGAATTTTGCGGCACCATCCATGGCCCCGAAAAAAGTTGTCTCGTCTTCAAGCTCCTTGCGCCGTGTCTTTGCTTCGTCCTCGTTAACGAGCCCGGCGGAAAGATCCGCGTCGATGGCCATTTGCTTGCCGGGCATGGCATCGAGGCTAAAGCGGGCGGAGACCTCGGCGATCCGTCCGGACCCCTTCGTAATGACGACGAAATTCACGATCACAAGGATCGCAAACACGATCATGCCGATCACGAAATTGCTGCTCATGACGAAGCCGCCAAAAGCCTCAATGACCCTGCCCGCCGCGTGGGTGCCTTCATGGCCGTGAGCAAGAATAAGCCGCGTCGATGCCAGGTTGAGCGACAGCCGCAGGATCGTCGCTATCAGCAAGACCATCGGGAAGGAGCTGAACTCCAATGGCTTAGCAATAAAGAGGGTCGTCATAAGAATGAGGACCGAAAACGTGATCGAGATCGCCAGCATGATATCGAGCAGCCATGGCGGCATCGGCAGAATAAGCACGACCAGAATGCATACGACGCCAAGCGCGAGCGCAATATCGCCGCGCCGCAGCGTATCGCCTAGACGGGTGAAGGGACTATCCACCTTGGATGTCGTTTCGGTCGGTGCGTCTGCCATTCTTCCGTTCCTGAACGGCCGTGTGATAGTTAAATCGTCAGCGAATCAAGGCTGCCTGGGGTCGGCACGGCAACGCCATCTTCGCTATATAGCTTCAGCTTGTTGCGAAGCGTTCGAATCGAGATGCCCAAAATACTGGCGGCCCTGGTGCGGTTGCCAAGGCAGTGGTGCAGCGTGTCGAGGATCAGATCGCGCTCGACGTCGGCAACCGTTCGGCCAACGAGGTGGGTGGTTCCGGCCTCGCCGTCGAGTGCCTCGATCATGGCTTCCGTTGTCTCGCCGCTGGCCTCCAAGGCGCGACCGTTTACGGCAATGGCGGACGGTTCGATTTCATCTTCCTTGGCGATGAGAACGGCGCGGTGGATAGTGTTTTCAAGCTCGCGGACGTTTCCAGGCCAGCCGTGGGCAAGCAATTGGTCGTGCGCCGCCTGAGAGATGGCCCGCCGCGGCACGTCGTTCAGATCGGCATATTTCTCCGCAAAATGCTCCGCCAAGGCTTCAATGTCCTTTGGCCGCTTGCGAAGCGCGGGAATGGCCAAAGTGACCACGTTCAGGCGGAAATAAAGGTCTCCGCGAAAGCTTCCCTTGCGGACTTCTTCCTCAAGGTCACGGTTGCTCGTGGCAATAAGCCGAATGTCCACCTTGATCGGCTGTCCGCCGCCAACGCGGTCGATCTCTTGTTCCTGAATGGCCCGCAGCAATTTCGCCTGTAGATTGGGCGCCATCTCGCTGATTTCGTCGAGCAGCAGCGTGCCGCCATCCGCCTCTTCAAATTTGCCGATACGGCGTGCGATGGCGCCCGTGAAGGCCCCTTTTTCATGACCGAAAAGTTCCGATTCGAGAAGGTTTTCCGGAATCGCTGCGCAGTTGACGGAAACGAATTTCTTCTTCGACCGGCGGCTTTTGCGATGAAGGAAGCGCGCCAGCAATTCTTTGCCGGTGCCCGACTCGCCGGTAACGAGCACGCTGGCATTGCTGGGGGCAATCTGCTCGGCCAGATTAAGGGTTTCCTGCATGGCCGGATCGCGAAAGATAAGCGCATTGCTTTCCTCGGTAACGGCTTCGAGAACGGCGGCGATCAGCTCCGCATTTGGTGGCAGGGGGACGTATTCCTTCGCGCCGGCTCGGATGGCGCGGACGGCGGCTTCCGTATCCGAACCAATGCCGCAGGCGACGACGGGCACGTTGATATGCTCGCTTGCCAGGCGCTCGATCAAGGAGGCGATGTCCAGTTTGACATCCGCCATGACCAGCTCGGCGCCGCGACCGGCGCGCAGCCCGTCCAGGGCATCGTTTATGGTGCCGGCATGATCGACCATGGCGCCGCGCTCAAGGGCAATTTTACTTGCGGCGCCGATTTGGCCGCCCAATGAGCCGATGATGAGAAGTCGCATGCCGTGGTCTCCTGAGGTCCTAGTCGAAGTACTGGACGCGTTTCGCCGGGGGTAAAATCGTATTGATCTGCGTTTCCAGCCGGCGAGGATTTTCCTGGCGCCCGATGGAGGTGGTTCCAAGCAGGTAAATGCTGCGCGTCATCAATTCTTCCGCGGAGTTTCGCTCGAGCTTGGAGGCAAGGGGAGAAAAGACGACATTGGCTAGAACGGCGCCATAAAAGGTCGTTAAAAGCGCGATCGCCATGCTGGGTCCAATCGTCGAAGGATCGTCCAGATTGCCCAGCATTTGCACCAGCCCGACCAGCGTGCCGATGAGCCCCATGGCAGGTGAAACTTCCGCCGCTTTTCGCAAAATGCCGGCGCCTTGCGTATGCCGCGAGGCGGTTGCCTGAATATCCTGGCGCATGATTTTTTCGACTTCTTCGCCGGGCGTGCCGTCGACAACCATCATCAGGCCCTTGTGCAGAAAGGGTTCGCCCTCAAGGTCGTCGATCGTCGCCTGGATGTTGAGCAATCCTTCCTTGCGGGCCGAATCGGCGAGTTCAAGGATGCGGCCTGCCGCGTCGGAGGGGTTCTGCCCGTTGTTGAACATGGATTTCGTAATGACTTTCCCGGCGCCGAACATTTCCGGCAGCGAGAAACAGGACATGGTTACGGCAAATGTGCCGCCGAGAACGATTAGGACGGACGGCGCATCGACAAAGGCAAGCGGCGACCCGCCAAGAACCATGGCGATGATAATGAGTACGAAAGCGCCGATAATGCCGCCAATTGTCGCAATGTCCATGTTCGTCCGTTTCTCTCTCGGTCCGTTTTGGCGCTTTGCCGTCTAACGCCGGTCGGATTTAATAATTTCTGTCATCGTTACGCCAAGGCGCTCGTCAAGAACGACAACCTCGCCACGCGCAACCAGGCGGTCATTGACGTAGATGTCGATAGCTTCACCAACTTTCCGGTCCAGTTCGACGACCGCGCCGCGTCCCAGCTTCAAAAGCTGACTGACTTGCATCGTTGAACGGCCGAGAACGGCGGACACCTGGACTGGGATGTCGTAAACCGCTTCAAGTCCGGAAATGATGGTGGCCGGATCGTCTTCTTCCGATTCTGCATCTGCTTTCGGTGGTGTGGCGGCCGCCGGATCGGATGCCGCGCCATTTTCCGGAGGGGGTGCGCCTTCCTGCAACTCTTCCAGATTTAGATTTTCTTCATCGCTCATGGTTCTCTCCTGGGCTTTCGTCCGCCTGGACTTTCTCTTCGGTCTCGTTTTCCAGGACGACGTCTTGGTCTTTGTTTTCGGGCATGGCGGGTGCGGGCATTTGTGCCGGCGCTGCGGCGTCTGCTGGCGTCTGCTGGCCCAACTGGTGAATGAAGCGCTGGGCCGTCTCCTCGATCTCTTTCCAGAGACAGGCTTCGTCGCGCTCGGCGCCGCCATCCGCCCATTCGACGCGGCAGTCCGTGACCTTGAGGCCTTCTTCCGCTAGCAAGGCGAATTTTCCGGTAAATCCGGCATTCGCCGCGGCGGCCTCAATGCGCGTGCGCAAGCTGTCGAGCAGGCTGTCATGGGTACGAATCACGACGCGCGGTTCGTCAAAGCGGTCGGCGAGGCATTTGCACACCATGGCTTCGATTTCCGTGAGGGCGCCGCGCTTGGAAATTTCTGGCAAAACCTTTCGCGTGACCGCCATGGCAAGCTCGGCGGCATCGCGGGCATTGGATTTGCTGGCCTGGGATTGGGCGGCATCCAGGGCGGCGAGGCTTTTGCCGATGGCCACAAGGGCGTTGGCGGAAAGGTTTTCGATCTCGGCCTCGGCGTCCTGCCGGCCGAGGGCTTTCCCTTCTTCCACGCCCTGCTGGCGCGCGTCGGCAAGGTCGTCCTTGGTAAAGCTAGGCGCAGGCCCGCCGCCACCATCCGGGCCCCCGCTGTCAAAATCGGACTCAAAAAGAAATTTCTTTGCCTGCTGCATTTGCCTTGCGTTTCCTAATAGACGAGTTCGTCGTCGCCGCCGGCCTCGGCAATCACAATTTCGCCGCGGGCAGCTAAATCTTTTGCCGTGTTCACCATGTAGGATTGGGACTCGTCAACTTCGCGAAGCCGAACGGGGCCCATCGCCTCCATGTCTTCCCGAAGGATCTTGCCGGCCCGTTCGGACATGTTTTGAAAGAAAAGGTCGCGAATGGATTCCGACGCGCCCTTCAGTGCCAGCGCCAGCTGGTCTTTTTCCACGCCGCGCAAGAGCGTTTGAACGCCGCTTGCGTCCAGCTTGCCGAGGTCCTCAAATGTAAACATCAGCGCTTTAATTCGTTCGGCCGAATCCCGGTTGCGTTCTTCCAGCGAGACCATGATTCGGCTTTCGGTGGAACGGTCGAGATTGTTGAAAATTTCGGCCATCATTTCATGGGCATCCCGGCGGTTGGTGCGCGCCAAATTGCTCATAAATTCGGTGCGCAACGTTTTCTCGATGCCTTCCAATATGTCCTTCTGAACGACTTCCATTCGCAGCATTCGAAGGATGACCTCCATCGCAAATTCTTCCGGCAGCATGGCCAGAACCCTTGCGGAATGATCCGAACGGATTTTTGAAAGCACAACGGCGACGGTCTGCGGGTATTCGTTTTTTAAGTAATTCGCGAGGACTTCCTCGCTGACATTCCCCAATTTGTCCCACATGGTCCGCCCGGCCGGCCCGCGAATTTCATCCATGATGTTATCGACGCGGTCTTTGCCGAGAGCTTTTGTGAGGAATCGTTCCGTGCTGTCATAACTGCCGACCATCGAGCCGGTAGAGGACATTTGTTCGATAAATTCATTGAACAGGCGCTCGATCGCGGCGGAGCTGACATTGCCGAGATTGGCCATTGCCTGAGAAATATCTTTGATCTCTTCGTCATCCATCAACGAAAAGATGCCGGATGCCTGGTCTTCGCTAAGGGACATCATGAGGATGGCTGCTTTTTGCTGCCCGTTTACCCCAAGAGCATCTTCCTTTACGCGTGCTGTAGGTGCCATCTGTCCTTACTGCTCCTGCGCCATCCAGCTGCGGACAACTCCGACCGCCTCTTCTGGGTGCTTCTCTACGATCTCGCCGATTTTCTTTACGGTCGATGCGCGAACCTGGCCTTCGACCTTGGCCATATCGATCATCGATTCGGGGCTCGGCTCCTGGGTGGCCATCTCCATTCCGCCGCCGCCCATTTCGCCTTCCATCCCTTGCATCGGCGCGGCAAGGGCAGGGGCCTCCGCCGCACGCTGATCGGCAAGCAGCTTTTGCCCCTCTGCCATGGCTTCGGGGATGACGCGAACGGCGTGGGAAATCAAAGGCCGCACCACAAGCAGCAGCACAAGAAGCGCTACAACTCCCAGCACCATGATCTCTGCCATGCGGAAGTAATCGGACTTCGTCAGACCAAGAAATTCCAGTGTTGGCACTTCCTCGGGAAGCACTTCCGGAAGGGCAAAGCGCATGTTGACGACTTCGACCTGGTCGCCGCGCCCCTCGTCATAGCCAATGGCCGTCTGGACAAGGGAGGTAAGCTGTTTCAATTCTTCCGCGCTGCGTGGCTGATAAGTGCTTTCGCCGGCTTCGTTTTTTTCGTAAATCCCGTCGACAAGGACCGCGACGGTGAGGCGCTGCACGGACCCGCTTTCCCGTGTATGCGTTTTGATCGTTTTCGTAATCTCGTAATTCACCGTTTCCTCGGTGCGCGAGGATTGGCTGGAGTTTGACGGCGAGTTTTCTGTGCCGACCGTTTCCGCATCAGGAAGGTTGCTGGAAACGGATACGGCCGTCTCGGCCTTGTTTTCCAGATTCGACGCGCTTTCCTCCACGGTCTGGGTGGAGCGCACGACCTGGCCGTCGGGGTCATAATTCTCGGAATTCGTGACGATCCGGTCGAAATCCATGTCCACGGAAACTTCGGCCTGGACTTTGCCGACGCCGATGGATCGCTCGAGAAGCTCGATGAGCGAGGAGGCGAGGCGGTCTTCATAGGCCTGTTTTGCTTCCGATGCGCGTGCCGCGGTAAAGCCGGCGGTGCCATCGTCCTCGACCACGCCGCGGGCAAGAAGCATGCCCCGGTCGTCAACGATCGAAATGTTCGTAGGTTTCAGCCCCGGCACGGCGGCCGCCACCAATTGCTGGATTGCAAAAACCTGCTCCTGGCCAAGGCGGTGGCTGCCTTGCATTTTGAGGATGATGGAGGCGCGCGGCTCCATCTTTTCGCGGCTGAAGAGTTCGCGTTTTGGCGTGACGAGGTGGACGCGGGCGGAACGGATCAGGGAAATCGAGGCAATCGTGCGGGAAAGTTCTCCCTCAAGGGCCCGCAACAGGTTGACGTTCTGGGCAAAATTCGTAACGCCCAGGGATTCGGAGCGGTCGAAAATCTCATAGCCGATGGATCCGCCCCGGGGCAGTCCCTCCTCGGCAAGCCCGACCCGAAGGCGAAGCACCTGGCTTGAAGGCACCATGACCTGCGAGCCATTTCCGACAAGCTCGTAAGGCACGTTCATGGCTTCCAGCTTGGAGACAATCTGGCTGCTGTCCTCAAGGCTGAGGTCGCCATAAAGGAGGCCCATACCCGGAGAAGTCAGGCGCGATGTGAGAAAGAAAAAGAAGGCGACCAGGCCCAGGCCGACTCCGACAAGCGCAATCAGCCGGCCTGCGCCAATTTTTTGAAGCGTTACGAACAACCCATTCACGATGATATGTCTCTAGGAATCAATTGAGGGCGACTTGTTTGGATTACCTGAGCATGTGCTCCTGTCAAAAAAACTAGCTGGGATAGGTGAATAGGAGGTTAATTGCAGGCAAAAATTGCCTACCGAAAATTAAGAAACTGGAATCGCAAAAAACCCGGTTTCGATACCAGGCGATAAGGCATGTGCAAAAGAGGGGGGGGGCGGCTAAGCGGCGGTGCTTAGTGGGGTTCGCCTTCCGGCTTTTGCGGGGTGTTGCGGTATTCCTGGAGGCGCGTAACGCGCAGGCCATGGACGCCGTGGCTGTCGAACAGGCGCTGCCAGGAAAGAAATTCTTCAATCGAAAGCGTATAGCGGTCGCAGGCTTCGTCCAGGCTAAGCACGCCCGTCCGCACGGCCTCGACGACCTGAGCCTTACGGCGAATAACCCACCGCCGGGTGTTTGGCGGCGGCAAATCCTCCAGCGTCATGCGCTGGGCTGTCGGTGCGTTTGGGATCGAGTCTTTCATTCGCTCGCTATCCATCTCAATTTTGTTAACCCCGTTATATGGTTGTAGCCATCCGGGTTTAAAAAACCGCTAAGGAATAGATCGAATTTTAGAGATTGGCGGCCCCGGCCACAGCGAGGGACTAGAGCCGGGGCCGCCTAGGGGAAATGGTTACCTAACGCTTAACGCGGATCAGCTCGTCCAGCATTTCATCGGCGGTCGTAATGATCTTTGCGTTTGCCGAATACGCACGCTGGGCGACGATCATGTTGGTGAACTCTTCGGCCAAATCCACGGTGGAAGCTTCCAGGGCGGAGGCCGCAACCTTTCCGGCGGTACCGGAGTTCGCAAAATTCAGGAAGAAGCTTCCCGAATTGTCGGTCTGGCCATAGACGTTGCCGTTCTTTGCTTCCAACCCGTTCGGATTGGCGAAGGTCGCCAGTGGGATCCGATAGATTGCGCGCGAATCACCATTGTCAAACTGGGCCGTTACCACGCCTTCGTCGTTGATGTTGACGCCGGTAAAGCTACCGAAGCTCACGCCGTTCTGATTAACGAAGGAGACGAAAAAATTGCTCGAGAACTGCGTAACGCCGTCCGTCTGGCCGGTGCCGAGCGGGCCGGCCGTACCAAGATTTAGGGCGATGGTGCTGTTGGTGGCGCCGTTTGCCCAGTCGATGATGGCGGTGGCGACGTTTAAGTTGTTCGGCGTGCCATCCCCGTTAAAGACGGCACCTGCGCCCGTCGCAGTGGTCGCTGCGACGGTAAAGGGATCGACCTGGGAAACGAAAGGCGACCCTGCCGCAACCGGTCCATCCGCAACCGCAACGGCCGCGCCGGTTGCCGATTGGGTGACAAAGAGGGAATTGACGTCGGCGCCTGTTCCCACCGTGAAGCGTCCGGTTTCCGGAACGGCCGAGCCGTCGATCGCTGTTTTCAAGGCGCCAATCGCCTGGGAAACCGTAACCGAGGCGCTGATGTCCACTTCAGTATTCCCGACACCGACGACGCCTGCGCCATCGGTAAATTCAAAGGTCGTGCCACCGATGGTAATCGTATCGCCAAGCACCGTCCCGCCCGTGCTTGCCGTGGGAATGCGCGAGAAGTCCAAGCGGCCGCTGGACGCATAGACCTGCCCGGCGGCATTTGAAAGTGTCACGACCGAAGTGTTGGGGATGGCCGTTGCCGAAATGTCCCAATTGTTCGGTGTTGCCTGTTTTGTCCAGGTCATTTGCATGTTGTGATCGACGCCAAGCGAGTCGAAAACCAGCACATTCATAACGTGGCTGGCGCCGGTCACCGCTTCTGCCGGAACGTTGGCCCCGATGCTAACCGACGTCGTTGCCGAGGCGCTACCGGCCAGGCTTGAAATATTGACCGTCGATAAATCGGTAAGCAGGTTGTTGTTGACCCCGGTGGGTGCGCCTTGCGCGTCCGTGACCCAGCCCTGAAGATAAAAGCCGGCGGCATTCCGCAAAGAACCGGTCTCGTCCACGGCGAACTGGCCAGCGCGGGTAAAGAAGCGCTGATCGTTCGCGCCGGGTGTGCGAGCCGAGGTGACAATGAAAAGACCGTTTCCGGAAATGGCCAAATCCGTCGCCGAAGAGGACGTCTGCAGAAGGCCCTGGCGGTCCACCTCATAAAAGGGCTTGGACGTGACGCCGCCCGGCGAATAGGTGCTTTGCAGGCCTGGCTGCTGAACGACTAGCGTCGAAAATCTTGCTTCGACGGCTTTGTAGCCCACCGTGTTCATGTTCGAGATGTTGTCCGCAATCATTCCAAGTGCCTGGCCTTGTACGTCCAGACCCGAAACGCTCGAAAACATTGCTCCGAAAACACTCATTTTCTTTCTCCTATGGCCGGTCCCGATTCGGGGGCGGGCTTAAAAAAATTTTTAAACGCCGCTTGGTGCCGGCTGGGGGCTAACGGAAACGATGTCGGTAATCGGTACGCCGACGCCGCTTAATGAAAGCAGGACGGATCCATCGGCGGTCGTTTCAAAACCGGTGACGGTGCCGATGATGCCCGTCTCGGTGCCGATGGGGTCGCCATTCGCATCGAGGGCGGTAACCAAAATCGAATATTTTCCATCCGGCTGCGCGGTTCCGTTTTCGTCCAGCCCATCCCAGGTGAAGGTGTGATGGCCGGATGCCGTTTCGCCGGCGGTGCTGAACACGGTCTGGCCAACTTCGTCCAGAATCGTAATCTGCGTTGAGGTCGCGTTTGCCCCAAGGCCATAGCTGAATTCTGCCTGGCCGTTGGTTAGGGCGTTCGTGTTGCCGAAGGCCTCGACCTTTGTTCCAAGGAAGCCGACGGCGTTCGTGACCTGGTTCGCCTGCTCCAGCGCAATGAGAGAGGAGAGGTTGCTGTTCGTACTGATCGCCTGCTCAACCGCGCTGAATTGGACGAGCTGCGAGGTGAACTCATTTGCGTCCAAGGGCGATAGCGGGTCCTGATTCTGCATTTGCGTCGTCAGCAAAGTCAGAAAGTCGTCAAAATTTTCTGCAAGCGCTGCGGACGAGCCCCCGGTTTGAAGCCCCGCCGTGCTTGTTCCAATGCCATTGGTTTCCATTGGTCAAATGCTCCTATACGCGGATGTCGACGATGCCATCGCCGACGGTCCAGTAGTCGTAATCCTCTGAGGCCGGCATCTCTGCCTCCTCGACGCTATCTTCTCCCCAGGCGGGGGTGTTCTGCCCGTCTTCCGACGTCTGGCCATTGCCCTGGCCGCGCAGCTGGAAGTTCAGGCTGTTCGAATCGGCGCGGAGGCCCGAATCCTGAAGCGCACGTTCCAACGTGCGCGCATCCCGCTGCAGCAATTCGAACGTTTCCGGGCGTTCAATGGAAAGCACCGCCATGACCTTTCCGTCCTTCGCGATTTCCATCTTCACGTCGATATGGCCGAGGGAGGCCGGCTTCAATTGGATACGAATGCGGTCCATGCCGTCATTCGCCGCCTGTTTCAGATGAACGGCGATTTGATCCGTCAGCGGCGGGGTGTTGGCCGGGGTCGGCGCGCGCCCTTGAATGGTGGAGAGCGTCGCGGCCTTTGTGGCGGCTGTCTCGCCCACGCTCAACTGCGAAAGGCCGCCGAGGGGGGGTTCCAGCGTGGCCGCGGCATAGGCGGCACCGGCGGGCGCCGTGAAGTCCGCGGTCGGCAGCGTCGCGTTTGCCAACGGAACCGCCTGGCTCGGCTGAGCGGTCTGGGCCATCTGACCCGCCTGGGCGGCGTTCATGGCTTGCGGCTGGCCGGACGAAAGCGAAAATTTGCCATTCGCATTCTCACCATTGGCAAGGGCAAAGGGGCTTTGGCCCTTCGTTTCAACATCGGCTTTGCCTTCCGGCTGCAAGGCCGCCTTTGCCGTGGCAAGACCTGGGTTCATGGCCGGGGCCGGCGTTTCACCGGTGGTGATTTTTGCGCCCTCTCTTGCCAGGATGCCGCTAAGAATTTCGGCGGCCGGTGGCGGCGCGCCGTCCTTCCCCGTCACCTTGCCTTCGATCTTTTCCAAAGCCGCCAATAGGGGGTCCGTTGAAGGATGGGCGGGGTTGGCTTTGCCATTGCCATTGCCCGTGCTTTCGCCTGTCGGCTTTGCATCGGTGGTGGCATTTTCCCCGGCTGGCTTGCCGTGGGTTTCGGAAATTTTTTCGGAGTCTGGAGCCGCCGGCGTATCCGCAGGCTTCCCGTCCGCCGATTTCGACGCGTGTCTTGTTTCTTCCGCCTTCGGGTGATGCACGGGGTCGTGCCGCGGGTCATCGCTTGCCCGCCGGGAAGGTTCCGGGCGATCGCTCTCGCGTTCGGCGTGCGCGGGGGCCTTCCGCGGCGGCAAATCGCTGGCGGCCGGTTTTAGGTAATCGACAAATGAAACAAACGGCGCCTCTTCCTCGAGACGTGTTTTCTTCGAGGGGTCTGCCGAATTTGTCTTTAGCAATTCAAGTGCTGAGAATTCCATGTGTAAGCCTTCCTGGCCTTCGTTTAATGCGTTAGTTGTTCGCTTCTCCCGAACGGGAGATTCGAATGTCGAGATCCTCCCAGGAATTGAGCAAAGGTTCGAGAAGCCGCGCGCCTTCCTGTGCGGGCTTTGGGTCGTTTTTCAAATTGATGTTCGGCAATCGCCGCAGAATATATGTGTAAATTCGACCAAGGTTGTTTGCGACGTCGCCGCCCCGTTCGCGGTCCAGCGTAAGATAGAGATGGGCAAGGATGTTCGTCGCTTTTGCGCTTGCCCGCCAGCGCGCTTCGATATCGCTGCGCTCGATGGCAACGGCGCTTGCCTTCAGCGCGGCCAGGGCTTCGCGATAAAGCATCACGATCAAATGGGGCTGGGATGCGGTCATAATCTCGTCGTACCCGTAATGCATGCTGCCTTCGAAGGAGCCGTCCGAATTGCTCTGGGGTTCAATGTCATGCAGCTTTTCCATCGCTTAAAAGAAAAGCAATCTCCGGGCCAAACGCGGCACCTAAATAACCAATTGATATATATGTGAAATTCATAGAATCCCGGAAAAGGCGGGGGACGAGACGTGCCCAATGGGAAGAACCTGCTGGCTGCAACGGCATATTTTGCCGGGCGATCCGCAAGGCGTTCGCTGACCCATGGAGAAAGCTCCGGCGAGAGGGGCGCCAGGAAGGGACGGGATCAAAATGGGGAAGGGCGAAGCGCGGGTTTAAGCGGAAACGGCGAAGCCTTTTCCAGAAGCGGAATCGGAGGCCTGCGCCTCCCCGACGTCGCCCTGGCCAGCCACGTTTTGGCCAGCCAGCTCGTGCCAGGATTGGCGAAGAGGCTCCAGAAGGCCGATCACTTCACGGGCGGGTGCCGGGTCGTTGTTGAGGTCGACCCAAAGGAGGCGGTTCAGCATGAAACGATAGAGCTGGTCCAAATTCTTCGCGATGTCGCCACCCCCCTCATGATCCAGAGTGGATGCAAGGTGCATCAGAATTTCCTGTGCGCGAAGGTTGGCGTTCCAGCGGGCCTCGACATTGTTGGCCTCGGCCGCTTGGGCCGCCTCGTTTAGGCTCACAATTGCCTTGTCATAGAGCATCGCCACCAGCTTCGTGCCCGAAGCCGTCATGATGCGCTGCATCTTGTAGGTGTTCGAAGCCTTGTTCTTCACGTTCCGCTCCCTATGAAGCAACAATCCTTACAAATCGGGGTTAATTATCTGCGAAGAATCGATCGTCTTTTTGTCAAATTTTAGATTTCCGTTTTTAGAACCCCTCAACCCGAGGGAAGGGGTTTCCTTGTGCGATTAGTTTTGCGAAGTAAGAAGGCTGGTGGAAAGTTTGATGCTGTCGAGAATGTTTTGCATCGTTGCCAAGGCTTGTTCCATGGCAATGAATTTCAAAAGCAGCGTTTCACGTTCGCGCTCCAGACGGGCAAGCTGTTCGGTAATACGTTCCAGCGTAAACGTGTTTTGATCCGTTAAGGCATCCGTTTCCGTCTTGATGGCGCCGCTCGTCAGATCCAGCGTCGAATCCAGGATCGACGTCATCTGGGCCCCAATGCCGACCGTAAAGTTCAAGGCAACGTTGCTGACATCCTTGGTGCCGGCAAAAAGGAGCTGCAGGCCATCGGCGCCGGTCAGGTTGTTGGCGGTGATGGTCTTGCCGCTGATCGTGGTCGATACGCCTAAGCCGTTGATTGTGGCGCTTTTGATCCCCGCCGCCAGATCCTTGGTGACGGCAAGCTGGCTGATCAGATCGCCGCTGTCGGTGAAGCTAAGTTCCGTGCTGTCGTCCGCCAGAATATCGATCTGGAATTTGCCGTTGGTTTCAAAAACAGCTGCGGAAATTCCGGTAACGGCATTGATCGCGTCCGCAATGTTTTGGAGGCTGTCCGTCGAGGCGTAATTGATCGTGCCGCCGGGGACCGGTACGCCAAGACTGTCAAGGATCTGAAACGAGCTGTCGAGGTTTCCGACAAGGTAATTGCTGATGGCGGAGTCCTTGCTGGTAACGACAGAGGTTTCCGCCAGCATACCGGCGCCGACGTCGATCGTAATTGCGTTCGTTCCCGCGCCCGTTGAAGTCAGCGCATCCAGCGAAACGACGGCAATTTCCTCGCCATTAACAACGATGCCGACGGTGTGTGCGCCGGCATCCTCGATGTCCAGCGTCGTGGCCGTATCGTTGGATCCGTTGAACGCGGCATCTAGAACGAAGGTAACGCCGGCAGTCGTGTCGAAGATGGTGCTGCCTGCGCCATCGGAGGTCATGTTCAGACTGAGAAGGCCGGTGGCCGAATCGTAATTGGCGGCCGCGGCGCCGGAAAGCAGCGCCTGCAGGGTAGGTTCAGTGACGCCGCCATTCGTATCGTTCGCGTTCGTCACATTGCCGAAGGTGACGAACGTGACGGCGGACGTGTCCGCGGTCCCGCTTGCAGCAATATCCACGCCTCGGTCAAATGCTGTCCCATCGCCGGTGAGGGTCAAGGTAACGAAAGTCTCCGGAAAGGTGATGTCCACCGTCTGTCCGGCGCCAAGATTGAGGCCCGTGCCGGCAACGGCATCGATGACGGAGGTGGCGTTTACCGTGCTGGTCACGCCGGTCGCAAGGTTGAGGACCGTGAAGTTTTCCGTCGTCGAATCATAGCTATAACGGAAGCTTTCGCCGGAAAAGACTTCGTCGCCAAACTGAACCTGGCTGATGCCATCGCTCGCCGGCATACCGGTGACGGCGAAGCTTGGCGTGAAAACCGTGTTGGTTGTGATTTCGTTGCCCTTATAGCGATCGTCGAAATCGACGTTCAGCGTATAGCCCGACGCGTCATAGGCGGTTGCGCCGGTAAAGCTCAATAGCGAGACATTTGGGTCGGAAGAAGTGAAATTAAAGGCAAAAAGCTTGCGCACGTCGTCGGCGTTGTTCAAAAGCGCCGCGTCGAGGTCCGTATCGTTCAAAACCAGCTTGTTCGCATCCAAGGGATTGTTCGGATTGATGCCTTCGAACGTGATGCCAATCTGGCGAAGAACGCTGAACTGACTGTTTACGCCAAGGACGCCCCGGCCAACGATGTCGCCAATCTGGGACGAGACCTGGGAGAGCGTCGTCGATCCAAAAAGAACGGCATCCGGATCGGCGGTACCGGTCTCCAAATTCACCTGGGAATGCTTGTTGATGAACTCTCGAACGGTGTTATAGGCGGTCACGAAGTCCTGAATATCCGTCTTGACCGAACTCAAATCCTGTTCGACATCGATTTTGATCGTTGTGCCGGCCTCGGCCTGGAAAAGGGTTAGCGTCATGCCGGGGAAAAGATCGTTGATGGTGTTGCTGTCGCGCTCGATAACCTTCAGATTCGGTTTCGTGAAATTTAAATCGGTAAGCAGATTGTCCGTATCGTTTTCAAGGGTAACGGCGGCCCCGTCATCCTTCGTAATCTGAAGGCGGAACTGGCCTGAATCCGAGATGACCTGGGCGCTGACGCCGCTGATCAGGCCGATCGTCGTTGCCAAACTGTCGAGGGTGTCCGTATCGGCGTAATTGACGGTGCCGACCAACGCGCCTGCGGCGTCGTGGATCTCGAAACTGTGGGCGCCGGCCGTCACGCTCGTATAGCTGCTAAGGGCGGCCGTGTTGTCGGCGACCAGAGCCGATTGATAGAAGGACGAATCCAGAATGCCGTCTGCGGTGAAGCGCGCTTTTTGGGCGGTTTGCAGCTCCGTTTTAATGCTCGCCCCGCTCAAGACCCCAAGCGTATCGAGGGGCGTATCCGTGCCATCCGTCAGCACCAGATCCTTGCCGGTTTCGTCCGCGGTGATCACCAGGTAATTTTCCGTCGCGCTCACGGACACGATGCTCGCGGAAACCTTTGTCGCATTCGTGCCGGTGTTCGCGTTGTTGATTTTGTCGCGGATATCCAGAAGCGTATCCGTGCTCGATAGGTTGACCGTCGCCGTGTCGCCGCCGGTCAGGCCAATGGTGAATGAGGAATTCGCCGTTAGCCCGGTGATCGCCGTAGAGGTGCTGGTGAAAGCATCGCTGCTCACCTTGTGCGCTGTCGCGATCTGTTGGACTTCAAGCGTGTGGCTGCCAAGGTTCGCTGCGCTCGTCACGCTGACGCCGATTAAATTGGCGGCGAGGGAGGGCGTTGTCGCATCCAACCGCGAGGTTGAGGCAAAGGCCTGTTTCAACGCGAAGGCATCGTTCGTGCCGCCGACGCTTACCGCACCTTGAAGCGTGCTTAGAGACGTCCGCAAACTTCCAAGAAGCGTTTGCAGTTCCTGAAGGGCGGCAATTTGCGCTTCGTTGCCGGTAATTTTTGTCTGAAGGGTATCGACGGGGATCTGCTTTGCAGCAATGATCTGATCGACAACGCTGGCAAAGTCGATGCCGGAGGTGAGGCCGGAAAAGCTTACGCCGCCGTTATTGTCGACGACAAGGTTGTTTATATTTAGAAACTCTTCCATTGCAGCCTTCGAAAAGATGGTTTCTCAAAAAGGCGTCTTGGCCACTTCATTCGGATAGGCACGTCTAAGAAATTTAGAAAGAAGACGAAGGAGAGGGGGCGAACCCCCTCTCCAAAGCCTTTGTCTTACTGGAACAACCGCAACAGATTCTGCGGCAGCTGGTTCGCTTGCGCCAACATCGAGACGCCAGCCTGAAGCAGGACTTGCTTGCTGGTGAAGTTTGTCATTTCAGAAGCAACGTCCAGATCCATCAGCTCACTACGAGCGGCTTCCGCATTCTCAATCGCCGTCGAAAGGTTCGCGGAGGCGAAGGAGAGACGGTTCTGAGCCGCACCAATCGTCGAACGGCTGGTGTTCAAGGTGTTGATCGCGGTCGTGATCGCGGCCGAGGCAGTTTCGGCATTTGCGCCGGTTGTGCCGTCGATCTGGATCGCACCACTGTCAACGCCAAGCGTCGTAGCCGTCGCAGAGTTGATGCTGAAGGTCAGGTCGTCTTCGGTGGCGACGTTGCCCGTCCCGATCTTAAAGGTGAAGGACGTGGATCCGCCAGACGCGGTGTAGTCATTGTAGATAGCCGCCTGGCCGATGTTGATCTCGATGAAACCACCAGTTGCGGCAGTCGTCGTCGAGGTCACGCCGGAAAGGGTCAGCGTACCAATGGCCTCACCGCCAACCGAAACGGTAACGGCTTCACCGCCCGCTGCAAGCGAATGCAGCGTGCCAGCACCCGAACCGAAGTTCACCCCGGCAAGTGCCAGGAAGTCGATGCTGTTGGAGGTCGTGTTGTTGGCAACGGCGATACGAAGCACACCAGTTGTTGCATCGTAACCTGCACCGTTCGTATCCAACGCCGTCAGAGAGGCGAGCGAGGTAACCGCACCCGCAACCGTCACGCCGGTGGTTGTGAACGCGGCAGCCGCCGTCGCAGCAGAGATCTGAGCATTCGCCGCAACGACGTTGTTCGTGGTCGTAGCGGAGATTGCCACCGTACGATCAAAGGTATCGTCGATCGTAAGCGTGACGCCCAGATTGGTCAGCTGGATTTTGCCCGTGGTGCCGGCGGTAAGCGTGTTACCGGTCATGAGCGCGTCCAACTGACTCTGAATGTTGACAGTCGCCGTATTCGGACCCGTGCCGGCAGCATCCAGCTTGGTCAAGGTCAGCTGGTTGGAACCATCATAGGTGATCCGATAGAGGTTGTTGTCCTGGGTGTGACTAGTCGTGCTGAAATCCGCCGACTGAATCCCAACCGCGGAAAGTGCGGCCGTGGAAACCGTGGCATTCGTCGCCGACCCGGAAATGAGCTTCACGCCGTTGAATTCCGTGTCATTCGCGACACGGGAAACTTCGTTCTGAAGCGCCAGGAACTCGGTTTGAAGAATGGTACGCTCGGTCGAAGAAAGCTGACCGGAAGCGGACTGAACGGCCAACGCTTTCATCCGGATGAGGATGTCGTTGATGACCGTGTAGGCGCCGTCAGCGATCTGCAACAGCGAACCCGCCTGACCGGCGTTGACGCTCGCCTGCCGTTGGGCACCAACTTCCGCCGCAAGACGGGAGCCGATGGCCAGCGAAGCCGCATCGTCGGCAGCGGAAAGAACCCGCACGCCAGATGAGAGTTTCGCAAGCGAATTCGACGCCATTTCGTCGGTTTTGGCCAAGTTGCGATGAGCAACGTTGGCAGCAAAGTTGGAGATAAGATTGAGAGCCATTTTAAGCCTCCTACTTGGATTTACTAAGTTAGCTTCCTGCTAACCGGATGGTGCGCTTTGCACCGCTCAACAAGGTGCCTAAAACACCTTAAGGTTCCGTGAACAAAGAGACACGAAGCCATAATTATCGAAGCAATTTGAATGCCATCGGCGAATCGGGCAATAATTTGTTGAAAATACGCGGAAATTTTTTGCAAGTTCTTCGCACGTGACAGGCAAGTTTTTCCCAAACCGGCAAAATTTGCCGGGTGGAAACTTGAAAAGACGGCAGAAATTTCCGTGTCATGCATGAAAGCGATCCTCAAAGCGTGTGTTGAATCCCGTAATCCGGGTTGGAAAGCACGCATTGGCGTCCGACATGGCGCCTTGTATCGACGAATATGGGCGCTCGAAGATTGGCTGAAATTACCGTCCGGCCTTCTTCGCGCCGGGTGGTCAGGATCAGAAAGACCGCGCCGTCCTCCTTCGGGATGTCCAATTGCGCGTAGATCGGATCCAGATCGCGCGCGGCAATAAGGTCTGTCCCCGGCTCCAGGGGCAGGATGAGAAAGGAAAGCTTCGCATCCTCCAGACATTGCAGGACCTTGAAGCTGGCAAATTCCCGCTTCGGAAAATTCGCTAAGCCGAAATTGTGATGGGAGGCAAAGCCGAAAAGCCCTTGAGGAAGCCGCAACAAATTTTGCGGGCCAAATCGCAGCTCTCCGAAACGGCCCTGAACAACCATCTCGTCTTCTTTAAGGCCACCGATTTCCGGCGGCCGCGCTTCGGTTGAATGTTCGGTTTGTAACATCATGGCGGTGCCTCTGCTTGAATGCTTGCGTGGGTTGTTTCGGTTGTCCCTGCTAGCGAAGGAAATTGATCAGGGACAGGGATGATAGTCTCGCCAGCACCATGAAGGATGCCTCGAGATGCAGTTGGTCGTTCGATAGCTTCGTCATTGCGGCGGCGATATCCACGTTCTCGATGCCGCTAACAGCTCCCTGGGTTTGCAGAATCGCGTCGGTATGGATTTCGTTTGCCAGCTCGAGAGTCTTGAGAGAGGCGCCGATGCCCGTCCGGATATTCGGAATTTCGTTCACGGCCTCCTCGGCAAGCCGCAAGGCTTCTTCCAGCCTAGCCCGGTCCAGCGGCGAGGTGACGGTGGTTTGGGTAAGATGAAGTGCGCGGATCAATTTCTCGAAGCCGGGTGCGTCTGCCCGCACGCCATAGGAGACGTCCAGATCGTCGTCGGCGTGAGCGACCAAGGTTGCCCCGTCTCCTTGGTAATAGGTCGTATCCGCAGCGGATGGGTAACTGGCCGGCGGCGGCAGGAAGGTCGGATCGGCCAGGTCCACCGGCCGCGTGCTCGTGCGCATTCCTGAGAAGAGATAACGGCCTTCGACATCGACGTTCAAAAGCCCCGATACCGCCTCCAGGCGGTTTGTCGCTTCGGCGTTGCTGGCGATGTTGCTGGCGTTATCATCCGTGTTCAGCGCGCTGATCAGAAGGGTGCGGAATTCCGTCGCGATGTCGAAAATCTGCGAGGTATGCAGTTCCATCGTCTGCAAACGCTGGATAACCTGCTG